>JBCBRU010000433.1:0-7657 GCA_039819565.1 Myxococcota bacterium
GCCACGAGGAGCTGAGTGCGAAGGGACAGCCTCATCATCCGGCGCCGAGGCTAGCAGCCCGTTGACCTGGAGCCCGCAACGGCAAGCTTCTTCTCACCCGCGACTCTCGGTTCGGGCTCGACGGTGAAACAGGGGAGCCGTTGCGAAGGAGGACGGCTTGGGCTCCCATGCCCGGGATGGATAAGAAAGCGGCTCGGCTCGACGCGCGGATGGCGTGGCTGGCCTCCCGGGCTCGAGGCCGCGTCCTCGATGTTGGGTGCAGTCGAAGTTTCCTCGGCGCTCGGGTGGCGGAGCGCGGGCTCGACTATCTGGGTCTCGACCTCAACCCCGAGTCCGTCGAGGCCACCCGGGAGGCGCTCGCGGCGGCGGCCTCGTCCGGCCCGCGGGCCGAGGCGGAGGTTGCCGACTTCTCGGAGTTCACGACCGAGGAGCGCTTCGAAACCGTGGTCCTCGCCGAGATCCTCGAGCATCAGGAGGACCCGGGGGCCTTTCTGACCCGGGCCACGACCCTACTGGTCGCCGGCGGGCAGGTGCTCATGACCACCCCCTTCGGTTGGATGCCGGACCCCACCCACCTGCAGTCTCCTTTCGCCTCGGATCACATCGCTTGGTGTCAGCAAGCGAATCTGCGCATCCTGGAGATGGAGATCGGCGATTACCACGTGCGGACCCGGGCCGAGCCGGGGGCGGGGCACGCCCTCGATCTGGCTTCGCTCCTTCGCGACACCGAGCGCGAAGCCGAAGCGATGCAGCGCTTTTGGATCGGGGAGCGGGACCGGCAGGCATCTCGGGTGGAGACCCTCTTGGGGCAAGGACAGAAGCGCCTCGCGGAGCTCGAGGATCTGCGGCAGCGCCTGCGGGCCGCGCGAAAACTCAACCCGGTGGAGGTGGCCAAGCGCCTCGCCCGGCGCCTCGTCGACTAAAAGGCGCCGGATTTCGTCTCGCTCATGAAGGCCCACCCCGTTCGGTCACCGGATTTCGTCTCGCTCTCGAAGGCCCACCCCGTTCGGTCACCGGATTTCGTCTCGCTCACGAAGGCCCACCCGTAATCGTTAGGGGGTTCGGTCTCATGAACGAAGCGACACCCCCTAGCAGAAGCCTGATTATCCAGTTGAGGAAGACAATGGGCCTAAGAGAATAGGCTTTGTCTTGTGAGACTGACCTAACCACCTAAAGTTAGGCCCTTCGTTTATCATAACGAACGATATCCCTAAACCTGTTATGCTATCGCGTACGGCGCTCTCCCAAACACCCTAAAGTTAGGCCCTTCGTTTATCATAACGAACGAGACGCTAAAGCTATTATGCTATTGCGTACGTATTCAGCCGAGGAAGTCGCGGAGCTGGGCGTAGATGCCCGGGTCGGCCTGGAGGTTGAGATGATGCAGGCCTCCTACCATCCGGCGATCGATGTCGAAGCTCGCGGTCCGATGGGTAGCGCTGGACTCCCGCACGAGGAGGTCCCCCACTACGCGGCCGAGGGGCGCGCTGGGATCCTTCGTGGTGCTGGAGCCCAAGAAGAGATAGGCCACGCCCTCGATGAAGGGGACCTCGGTTTGGGGGGCGGCAAGCCAAGCGTCGACGTCTCGACCCGGCCCGTCTTCCGGCGTGAGATAACCCCGCCTCAGGTCTTTCATGGCGGCGCTCCGGCGTCGCCCGATCTTGGCCAGCACTTGAGTTGCGGGCGTGTCGAGGGCGCCGAGGCCCGCCGTGAGGAGCTGCCCACCCTCGGCGATGGGTGAGCCCTCGTGGGGGGTGCCGAGGGTGATGATGGTCCTGAGTCGCTTCAGCCAGGGGGCCTCCCCGGCGTGATGCGTGGCGCTTCGAGCTACGAGGCCGCCGAGGCTGTGGCCGATCAGCACGAGCTCTTCAAGCGCAGGGTATCCTGCCGCGAGCCCCGCTAGCTGCTCCGAGAGGGCCCGTCCGTTGTCCGAGATATGGACTCCGGTGTTGTAGCGTACGAAGAGGGGGAGGTATCCGAGATCTTGCGCCAGTTTGGTTGCATAGTTCTCGTCGGGAGCGCCCCACGCGCCCTCCGCCCCGATCGCCCAGAAACCCTCGGTGGCCATGAGTCCATGTACGAAGACAGCCACCTTAGCCCCCGTTGACGGGGGCAGGATGGAAGACGCCTGCGCAGGCTCGAAGTACCGATCGCCGAAGCGAAGCTGCATCCCCATGTCGAGCGGGTTGCCTCGGGCGCGCAAATGATCCCCGACGACGCCGTTCAGCACGCCGAGAAGCTGGTCCTCGGTGAAGTGAAGGCCCTCGGCGCGGAGCGGCACGGGCGTCGCCTCGACGGGGTGAGGTAGAACCTGCGTGCCGGCCTGCACCCCAGCCCGGACCCCGTGGTTGACCGCCCGCACCGAGCCGGTCGCGAGGTGGCCTATCGACTTTCGGAGGTCTTCGATCCACCGAGCTGGGCCGCCGAGAGCCTCTACCCTCGACAGCTGGTCGACCACCTGTTCACCCACGCGGTCTTGGGTCGACTCCACGAGGTCGGTCGTGCCCTCGACGGTGTCGAGGGCGAGCTCGAGGAGCCCGGCCCAGCGCTGATGAGTTTTCGCCACGTCGTAACCCTCTCCGGTGCTTCATTCCCTGAAGGGGTAGTGCTCTTTGCTAGGGGGTGAGGCCGTCGGCGTACCGCAGCTCACCGTGGAGCACGGTGGCGACGACCTTCCCTTTGAAAGTCCGCCCGAGGAAGGCGCTGTTGGTCGACTTGCCGGCCATAGCCTCCTCGGTGACCGTCCACTCCCGTGAGGGGTCGACGACGGTCAGATGCACGGGGGCTCCGCCGCCGAGGGTTCCGAGCTGACCTTCACGGCCGAGCACTCGGGCCGGGCCGGAGGTCATGAGCTCGACCGCGCGGGTGTCGGTGATGGTGCCGTCGTGCACGAAAGACATGAGGGCGGAGAAGGCCGTTTCGAGGCCGATGACGCCGAACGGGGCGTCCGCGAATCCCGCCTCCTTGTCGGCTTTGGAGTGAGGCGCGTGGTCCGTGGCCACGGCGTCCGCGGTGCCATCGGCGAGCGCCGCCACGAGGGCCTGTCGATCGTACTCCGACCGAAGAGGCGGGTTCATCTTGGTGTTCGGGTCGCCGTCGGCGCAGGCGTCGTAGGTGAGGAGCAGGTGATGCGGGCTGACCTCGCAGGTGACGGGGAGTCCTTCGCTCTTGGCCGATCGAATGGCGGCCATGGACCGCGCCGTCGACGTGTGGAGCACGTGATAGCGAGCGCCGGTCTCACGGGTGAGGGCGATGTCCCGCTCCACGATGACCCCTTCGGCATCGCTCGACTGCCCGCGAACCCCGAGCGCTACGCTTATCGGCGAGTCGGTCATCGGCGCGTGCTGGGTCATGCGGATGTCCTCGGCGTGCTGCATGAAGAGCAGATCTTCCTCTGCGCAGCGCTCCAAGCTGCCCCGCATGAGATCGTCATCGAGCACCGGGAAGCCGTCGTCGGTGATGGCGACCGCGCCCGCCGCCTTGAGCACGGCGTGGTCCGTCAGCGCCTTGCCGTCGAGATTCTGGGTCGATGCCGCCGCCACCAAGATATCGATGCCGCGGACGCGTCGCGCCTCCTCAGCCTCGAACCTCACCTGCTCCGGAGTGTCCAGCCGAGGCTGGGTATTGGGCATCACGACGACGGTGCAGATGCCGCCCGCGAGAGCGGCGGCGGACCCGCTCTCGATGGTCTCTTTGTACTCGAAGCCCGGTTGACGAAAATGCACCTGAATATCGACGAGGCCGGGCATCGCCCACAGGCCCGTCCCGTCGATCCGCTGCACGTCGTCGGGCACGGAGGCCGGCTCTCGCGTCACCCCATCCGAGGTGATGAGCAGGTCCGTCACGGCGTCTACCTGGGCTTGGGGGTCAATCAATCTGACCCCACGGATAAAGAGGGGCGCGGGAGGATTCGCAGCGTTCATGGGGTCGTCTCGGAAATCGACCTAGCTAGTGCACCGCCCGCCAAGCCCGGTCAACGAGACCCGCAGAACATCGGGCTTCGCTGCGGAGGCAGCGGGTGGGTCTCAGCCACTGGAGTCGCCGGCCGTGCACCCGGCACACGCACTTGCAATCGACTTGCATCTGCAATTCGCATGCGATTCCCTGGCTCGCGTGGCGAAAACCTGTCTCCGGAGTTGCGGTCCGGCGCGAGCTCAAGGCCGAGAGGGACGGGCAGGACCTCTACGAGGGGCTGTAGCCCTCATCTCCAGATCAACGGGTGCTAGCGCCTCAGGAGTCGGACGATGTGTGCAGGAGCGAGAGTGAGAGTCTTCCTATTCACGGCCGCGCTGCTGTCCTGCTTGGCTACGTCACGGGCTTCAGCGCACCCCTTTGGTCTTCAGCTGAACCCATCGGCTACCCTCATGCGGAGGGACGTCAACGCTAACCCGAAGGACGTCAGCGTGCTCGCTGACATGAGCGGCGACGACTTCAAGATAGATCTCTTCCTCCCGCTGGGGCCGTTGTTGAAGGACTCGCCCCGCACGGAGGCCGAGCGGGACGGGCAGGAGCGGGTCAAGTCCCGTATGGTCGACTTCGTCGAGGAGAACTTCAGCGTTGAGTTTGCGCTCCCTGGGGCGGACCGGGCTGATTCTTCGGAGCTGCAACGGATCGACACCGCTGTGTCCATGACTCAGGCCTGTCGTCTCGGTGAGATAGATACTTGCGTCTCGGCCTGGGTCATCCGACTCGAAGGAGCCATCCCCCCGTCCGCACGTGAGCTCCGAGTGGTCCTCAGCCCCATGGCCATGCAGAGCTTTGGACGTTTCACTTTCTTGGTGCGCCAGGGCGGGGGGGTGTTCGAGCAGGTGATCGCAAAGGAGGCCACCGCAGCTTCGGTCGTCCTTCCCGCCCGTCTATCCAAGCTCGCGGTCGCCCGCCTCTACGTTCGGCTAGGTTTCCTGCACATCATCCCCAAAGGCCTCGACCACATTCTCTTCGTCCTGGGACTATTCTTCCTCGGCAACAGCCTGCGAGCGCTCCTGTGGCAGGTCTCAGCCTTCACGGCCGCGCACTCGGTCACGCTGGGGTTGTCGATGGCGGGCGTATGGCAGGTGCCCGGGGAGATCGTCGAGCCCATCATCGCCGCGTCGATCGTCTATGTGGCCGTGGAGAACATCCTCACGGACAAACTCAACCCCCGACGGACCACTCTGGTCTTCGTCTTTGGGCTGCTCCACGGCTTGGGTTTTGCCGGCGTCCTCGGTGAGATCGGTATGCCCCCCGGGGAGTTCGTCACCGCTCTGCTGACTTTCAACGTAGGTGTCGAGGTGGGGCAGCTCACGGTGATCGCGCTGGCCTTTGCCCTCGTGGGGGGGGTCCGCAATCGCCGGACCTACCGTCCGTGGATCGCGGTGCCCGCTTCTTTCGCGATCGGTCTGGTCGGCGTGTACTGGACGATCGAGCGGATCTTTTTCTAAGCGCCGAAACGGGCTGAACTCAGGCACGGGAATCCAGCGTGCCGGAGTGGATCCGTTGAGTTCCGGATGGACTCACAGCCGCAGCGCCTGCGCAGGGCAGAGTCCGGCGGCGGGCGCATCTAGATGGATCCGAGCGGGCGTAAGCGATCAGGTCGGCGCGTTGCCGATCGACGCCGCCAAGCCCTCCGGATCGGCCACGCTCACCCACAGCAGCGAGTGGCGGCGAAATCCGATGACCCTCGGCACCTTGCGTTTGAAGGTGATCCATACTCCCTTCTCACAGTTGGTGCCGAAGGTGACGCCGTCGTCGGTGCGCGCCAGCCGCACCCCCACCGCCGTGTACCACCGATGCGGCCCCGTGACCTCGACGCCCGCCACGTTGTCGAGCGTAGTCTTCACGCGGAACTTCCCGTAGGTCGCGATCAACGCGCCGTCGTCGCTGACGCTGACCCCGTCGTCCTCGCGTACGCCCAGCACCCGGAAAAGAGGCGTCCAGCGCCTGTCGAAGCGATACGGAAAGTGTCGAGTAGGCATGCCGGTGGCATACTCGACAGGGCCCCACCTGGACAGTCGGTACGTCTGCACGTGAGTCCTTCGCGATCTATGGTCGAGCCCCTCCACCGCGGAGGGACTCAGAGTCTTCAACCCGGTCGGCTCGTTCTCTGAGCCACGGCTTCGAGGGCTCGGCGTCGCTGCTTCGACCAGTAGCGCATCCAAAAATAGGAAGCGGGCAGGAATATCGCCGTGGTGATATGAAGGTAGTTGATGCCTTCTCCGGTCGCCCCGTCGAAGGCCGCGATACCCACGCTCAACAGGGCTGCGATGATCCACGTCGGCGTGAATTTGCGGAGGATCTCGGCTCGTTGCCGTTCGCGCTGGAGGAGCTGCTCCAGCGGTCTGCCTTCCAGCGGGGCGAGGTCCGCTTCTTGGCGCTCCATCCGAGCTGCGAATCGAAAGAGAAATCCCGTCGCACCTACCATCAGGACCGCCGCGAAGATCAGGAGCCCGAGCGTCGCGAAGGCTTGGGGCGTCGACATGTCGGCCCACGAGGCCAGGAATCCGTCGCCGACCCAGAGGATACAACCTATCGTGAGCAGAGCCATGATGGCGCCTGAGGTTCGGACGAGGGTGACGCCGAAAGTATGCTTTCGGGCCTCGGCCGCGTTTTCTAGCTCCAGATACTTCATTGGTTTTCCTTTCATGTCGTGCTTTGCCATTCCTCGAGGATGGCGTCGAGGTCCCGAACTCGACGACGGGACTCGGTGAGGCGGAGGCCGAGGCTGAGGCTGAGGCCCGAGAGAGGCCCCACCCAGATGAAGGTGAGGTGCCCCGTGACGATGCGTTCGATCACGATGAGGGTGCCCGCCAAGAGGACGACCAGGAGCCCGAGCTCGAGGCGGCTGCGCCTCAGCGCGACGCGTCGAAGGCGTCGGTAAATCTCGGCGGGGGGCAAGCTGGGGTCCTCCAGCCCGCCACGGCCCCCTCGTAAGTCATGGGCCGCGAGGAGGAGGTCCGCGTCCTCCTCCATCGCCTGCCAGTCGCGACGCCACTGTTCGAAGCTCGGGGTCATGGTTCCGTCTCCTTCCATCGCTCCGCCAGCATGGCCTTGGCTCGATGCAGCCGGACGCTGGCGACGTTGCTCGTCACGCCCAGAACCTCCGCGATCTCCCGCGGCTCGAGACCTTCCAGGGCCAGGATGGCCACCTGCCGGTAGGGGTCTCGAAGCTCTCGCACCTCGATCAGGAGCTGGCGGGCGCGCTGCTGACCGGCCAGCTGAGCTTCGGGGCTGGGCCTCGGATCGGTGGGTTCCTCGGGCTCGGAGAACTCCAGCCGCCCCCGCTTGCGCCGGTGCGCGTAGTTGAGCGCGACTTTGTGGGCGACGCGGAAAACGTAGGCTCTTTCGCTGCTCTCCCCGCGAAAGCGCGGCCAGGCCCTCACGAGACCGAGGCGAATCTCCTGGGCGAGATCCTCTCGGTCCGCTCGGCTTCGGGCGTAGCTCGATACCACCCGCGCCAAGGCCCCTCGATAGCGCTGAAGCGTGGACTCGACGCTTTCCATGCCTCGCTCGGATACTGTCTGAGGACGTCCCCGGTTCTTACCGAGCCTTTACACATTTCTTCGGTTTCGGAGCGATCTCGGCCGAGGGGAGGTTGCGGTCAGTATCCGAGCGAGGCATGGAAAGCGTCGAGTCCACGCTTCAGCGCTATCGAGGGGCCTTGGCGCGGGTGGTATCGAGC
>JBCBRU010000434.1:0-7653 GCA_039819565.1 Myxococcota bacterium
TGCCCTGCTTCGCGTGCTGCAAGAGGGCAGGTTGCTGAGCGGACGGCATATCTCCGATCTCGTCGAGGAGGAGCGTCCCCCCTTCGGCCGCCCGAAAGAGCCCTTCCCTCGCCTGCCCCGCTCCCGAGAAAGCTCCCTTGACGTGCCCAAAGAGCTCCGAAGCCAAGAGCTCGGGGCTCAGGGCGGCGCAGTTGATGGGAACGAAAGCTCCTTTTCGGCCGGACCGCTCATGGATGCGCGCGGCGATGAGCTCCTTGCCAGCCCCGGTGGGACCGGTGATCAGCACCGGGAGTTCGGTCGGCGCAGAGCGGTCTGCGAGCACGAGGGTTTGATGGTGGCGAAGGCCCGTGGACGACGGGCAGGCGCTCAAGTCGATACCTCCGGCGTCGACCGCTTCGTATACGAAGAGGGCGTCCCCCACCCGGAGCACGTCTCCATCGCGGACCCGTTCAGGGCCCTGAAGGCGCTTCCCGTTGAGAAAGGTGCCGTTCTTGCTGCCGTCGTCGGTCAGGCGATGGACCCCGAAAGGCGGGCTCGGGGCGAGGGTAGCGTGGCGTCGACTGGCTCGATCGTCGGCGATGAGGACGTCGGCGTGGGTCTCGTCTCGGCCGAAACGCACGGTACGACCGGCGATGTCCCAGGAACGAGGCTCGGGCGACAAAGGAAAGACTTCCGTGAGCCGATGCTGCCATCGAGCGGCGACGTCGTCGTCCGGTGGGCCTCCCGTATGCGTCGAACGGTCCTCGACCATCTACATGTCCTCGGCCGGGGGAAGACTGCGCTCCCTTCGCCGTGGGGGCGTGGGGTTGGGGGCGCCTCGGATGGGGTCCGACTTGCTCGCCGCAGTGGAAGTCAGGCCTGCATCCGACACCGGCACGAGGCCCTCCGAAGGTGGGGGCTGGGGCCGCACCGTATCGACCCGGGGCTCGCTCTGCCCCCAGCCCCCCGCCGCCGCCAGACCAGCCAGGGCGAGCGCCGCGGCCGCGGCTGCCCCTACGAAGCGGAGGGAGGGCGAGGTCGAGGGCGCCGCGATAGCTCGCGAGACGGCGAGGTCCGGCTCCGTAGCTCCCGACCGCAAGGCCCGCAGACGCGCGGCGACGATCTGGCCGTCGGTGGGCCGAGCCTCCACGTCGGGGGCGGTCAGCTCCCGTACGAGAGCGATCAGATCCTTTGGAAGCTCGGGTCGGGAAGGTCCGAGGTCAACGGGAGTGGGATTGATCACACGCGCCAACACCGCGGTCGGAAGATCCCGAACGCCCCCAGGAATCTCACCCAAGAGCATCTCTCCGAGAATCACCCCCAGGGCGAAGAGGTCGGTCCGGGCGTCGGTGGCCGCTGGCACCAGCTGCTCGGGAGCCATATATGCCGGCGTCCCCATCAGATCACCGGCTTGGGTCAGCTTCGAGGACCGGTCCAGCTCTCGAGCGATGCCGAAGTCCACGATGATCGGGCGCTCTTCGCGATCGATGATGATGTTCCCCGGCTTGATGTCTCGATGAACGACGCCGCGGGCGTGGGCGTAGTCGAGGGCGTCGGCGATACGAACCCCCCATTCGAGGACTTGCTCCAGCGACGGAAGGGGTTGCCGGCGAAGACGTTTGGAGAGACTCTCTCCCTCGATCCAAGCCATCGACAGGGCCCGATTGCCGTTGGGCAGATCATAGATGTCGAAGACCCTGCAGATATAAGGATGCTGAAGGTTGCGAGCGATGCGCACTTCGCGCCGAAATCGATTGATCGAGGTGGAATCCGGGAAGGACAGCACCTTGAGCGCCACGATCTCGTCCAGCTCCCGATCTCGCGCCTGAAAGACGGCGCCCATGCCCCCCTGCCCGGCCAGCCGCAGAGCTTCGAAGCGCGGATGCTCGACGATCGGCGCCATCGGCGGACTGCCTCCGGACCCGGACATCCACAGCATGCTACGTTCCAGGTCGCGATCGGGCAAATCATCGTTCCCGGCCCGGACTTTCCTCCTTCCCGGGAGAACCACTCATGATTTCCATCGCTGGGCTTTTCCTGCTCACCCTGGCGCAAGCCCCCGACCTCCGCGTGGCGGTGATTCTGGACGACCCAGCCCCGGGCGGACCCGGACGCGCCGCCATCGAAGCCCGATTGCAGCAGCTCGGATATCGCACCGTGGATCCCGGTACGGTCGCGCGACTGCGGAAAGTCTTGACGCCCGAGGCGATCCTCGCAAGCCGGCTGCCCGAAGGCCTGTCCGTGTTCGAAGCGGACGCGGTGGTGGGCGGGACGCTGAGCTATGGAGAGCCCCAGGCTACGCCGGACGACCCCGCCGTTCAGATCCAAACCGTGGAGCTCGCGGTGCGGCTCGTGGCTCTCGACACCGGCGAGGTCAGTCGAACTTTCAGCGTGCCCGGGGCCGGGATGGGAGCGATGGACCAGGGCCGGCGGCGTCGCGCCCTTCAAAGCGCCCTCTCTCGTCTCTTTGCCGTCGCGCAGCTCCCCGAGGCCCTCGAGACCCTCGGTCCCCGAGGCAAGGAGATTCTCCTCGTCGTCCATGGAGTGCCCGACCGGAGCGAAGCGGGCCGCCTGAGCGAGACGATCTCGACGGCTCTGGCCGGAGCCCCCGTTCGCGAAGAGTACTTCGCCAAAGGACTCGTCCGCTTCGTGGTGGGGGGCGGCTCGGCCCGGGTAATGGAAGGGCCCAGTATCGCCGATCTCCTCGTGACGCGGAGGGTCGGGCTCCGCATCGATGAAGTCGCCAATACCCGGGTGGTGGCGACCTTCGATCCGGCCCGCGCGGTCCGTATTCATGCCCTCGTCCTGGAACCCAAAGCTCGAAGCCGACAGAGCGCCCAAGCCTTGGGCCGATTTTTGGCCACCGAGCTTGCGGAGCACGATTTCGCCCGAGCGAGCTATCAGCCCGGACGCATCAGTCGCCCGCGAGCGCGCCGGCGGGCCCAGGAGCTGGGCGCAGACGTCGTCGTCGAAAGCGAGCTCATCCGTGTGGCCGGAGATCGCGCCCTCTCCCTGCGGGTGATCGACGTAGCCACCGGCAAGCCGATCTATCGAAGTCAGCGACGTATTGACTCCGGCGGTGCCCTCCAGGCCGCGGAGCAGCTCATGGCCGCAGTCACAGCGGAGCTTCCCGCGCTTCGATCCACCGCCCCCGGAACGGACGGGGCGGCCACTCACGTGTCTCCCGCCATCGTGGAGGCCAGCGAGAACAACCCATGATCACAGAGCTCATCCTGTCCCTCATCGCCGGGGCGGACCCGTCCCCTCCGTCGACCTCTCCGCGCATCGCCATCGTCGAGCTCCGAACGGAAGGGGTGCCGAAGCCCTTCGCGCGGGGGCTAGCCGAAACGGTCGCCACCACCGTCGAGCGCACCGGCGTTTTCGAGAGCATCTCCCCGGCTCAGGTCGGAGCCGTCCTGGCTTTTAATCGACGTCGCGAGCTTACCGGAGGGTGCCTGGACGAGGACTGCTACAGCGCGCTGGCCCGCGCAGTTCGGGCGGACCACGTCGTGGGCGGCCAAGTCTCGAAGGTGGGCGATACTCTGTCCTTGGAGCTGGTGCTGGTCGACGCGGCCTCCGCGGCGACGGTGAAGCGGGTGGGGAGGCAGGTCGAAGACCCCAGCGCCCTCCTGGATCAGGCTCGCGAAGGGACGGTCGTGCTCCTCAGCGGCCTCCTCGCCGAGCGCCAGGGCTTTCTCAAAGTGGATGGGCGCGAAGGCGAAGCTCAAGTGTGGATCGACGACGAGCGCCGCCCGGAAGGCATCGGTCAGGCCCTCGAGCTCCCCGCTGGACCTCATCTCGTCAAGGTGACGCGCGATGGATTCTATCCGGCCACGGCTGACGTCAGGATTCGCCCCGGCGAACTATCTACGGTGAGGGTCGACCTCGTCCCCGCGGCCGAGACTGTGGCCGCCTACAACAGCCAAGCCAACCTGCTCCGCGTCACCGCGTGGTCTACGGGTGCGGCCGCGGTCGTGAGCACCGCACTGTCCGCGTTTTTCTACGCGCAAGCCACCGACGACAAAAACCTCGTCGACACCTTCGCGGGGTCCACCAGCCTGGAGCAGCAGTCGATGGACCGTGCCGCGGCTCTTTCGGCTCGAGATAGTTTCGACACCAATCAAGCTCTCTACCTCACCTTCCTCGGCACCGCGATCGTCACCGGCCTGACTTCCGCAGGTCTCTTCACCTTTGGACCCGACCCCGGGCGCTACCGGGAGTTCGAGGCCCTGAGCAGCCGGGAGTAGCGACATGCATCCAAAGCTCAAATTTTTTCTCCTTACCCTGACCATCGGGTCCGGGTGTATCCGCTCCGTCGAAGACCTCCCGGACGCCCTCGAGGGTACGACCATCACCGGACAAGCCACCGCCAAGAACCTGCTCAGCGGGGACTTCGTGGGCGTCGTCGATCTCAGCGTCAACGCGCGTGGCACCTCCGTGCATGCGACCTCCGACGAACGGGGATTCTTCCGCCTGGACCAGCTCCCTCTCGGGACCTACGACATCCTTCTCGAGCGACGAGGTACGCCTCCCCTCGCCAGGCTCTTGAACGGAGTCCGTTTGCAGGTAGACGGACAGGCCCTGGACCTCGGCGAGATCCGACTGGGCGCGCCCGGAACGATCGAGGGCCGAGTGTTGCTCGAAGGAGATACGCCTTTCACGGCTCCGGGGGTCCTCGTCAGTCTCGTCGGGACCGGCCTCAGAGGGTTCACGGACGCCGAGGGCGTATACCGGATCGCCGGAGTTCCGGAGGGCGAGTACGAGCTCGCCGCAGTCAGGCCAGACTTCGTTCCGGGCAACCTCTCGGGGATACGCGCGGTGGCCACCGCCCGCACCCTCGCCGCCGACCTCCTTCTCGAGTCGAGCTCGATTCCGATCCAAACGACGGTGCAAGGCTCGGCCCGCCGCTTCGATGACGCCCCCGGCGTGATCGAAGTGAGGTTCTCACCGAGCAAAGGGGAAACCGTCGAAACGCAGACGGACGCCAACGGCGGCTTCGAGCTCACTCTGAATACTGGGCTCTACGTGGCCCGGTTCGAGGCAGAGAACTATCAGCCGGTCGAGATCGCCGGAGTCGTGGTGCTCCGCGAGGGTCCCGTCGGGTTGCGGCCGGTGGTCCTGGTGCCGGCACCATCCGCGAACGATGGCGATCTCGACAACGACGGGGTGCCCGACGACCTCGACGCCGCACCGAACGATCCTACCCGTGGCGCTGACCTCGACGGGGACGGCGACGCGGATGAGGTCGACGTCGACATCGACGGAGACGGCATCGACAACGACCAAGAGCTGAGCCTCGGCGAGGACGGATGGATCACCGACCCTCGTAACCCCGACACCGACGACGACGGTCCCCGCGACAACGAGGACAACTGCCCCACCGTGGCCAACCCTGACCAGCTCGACGCCAACATGGACGAGGTGGGCGACATATGTGAAAGCTTGATTGCTCCACCCTGCGACCTCGCGGCGCCGCGTCTCCTCTCGGTGACACCGAACCCCATCCAGCCCGGAGCTGAGCTGCTCGTGGTCGCAGCCCCGCTGGTGGCCCCGTCCTGCGCGCCGACCGGCGTGGCCTTCGCCGAGCTCGCGTTCGCGGACGGAGCGGGCGTCAGCCGAACCGCGACAGCCATCGAGTCCACGCTTCGGGGACTCGTGGTCGACGGCCAGATTGCGCAGGAGGCACGGTATGTCGTGCCTACGGATCTCGCTCCCGGGAGCTATGGGATCACGGTGGTCCCGCTCTACGCCTCGGCCAGCAACTCGATCGCGGTGGAGGTCGCCCCCCCGTCCTTGACCGTGACCGACGTGCTCCCTTTCGCGGGTCCCCCTGGGTCTCGTATCACCGTGGTGGGCGAGGGCTTCGATGATCCCCAGGGCGGCCCGCTCGTGGTCGGATTCCCTTCGAGCGCGGACATCACCGTGGCCGCGGCGACGGATCGCTTCGAGGTCGACGTCCCCGCCACCGCACCGGAAGGGGTAGCGCAGGTCAGCCTGCGGAACGACCGGGCCTCCACGACCTTCAGCTTCACGGTCTCGACGACCATCCCGGTGGTGACCGGAGTCAGTCGGACCATGGTCGAGCCGGGGGTGGACGCGCTGGAGCTGTACGGGAGCAACCTGGACCGGGTGACCGCGGTTCAGTTCGGAGGGGGAGTGACCGCGCCGCCCACCTCGGCGGTCTTCGACACCCTGATCATCGACCCCGTCCCGGCGGGCGTAAGACCGGGGGCGGTCACGCTCCAGCGCCCGGGCGAGGCGGACGTCGAAGCCCTCTCCGAACTCTCCGTCATCACCCAGACCCGTCAGCGCGCCCTGGGTGGCGTCAATCACGCGGCGCTCAGCTTCGACGCGGTGGCGGGCACCCGCATCGTGGCCTTCGGCTCGAATACGATTCGGGACTTTCGCTACTCGGATCTCCAGCCCATCGGTCCCGTTCGCGCCTTCCCGGGGGCCGCAGTGGGGATCGCCCCTCGGCCGGCCCACGACCGCGCCGTCGTGACGGTCACGGATCCGACGGTGGGGCGGCAGACCTACGTGGTTCAACTCTCGGACGGGCAGATCCTCGGCAGCTGCAGCCCTGCTTTCGCGCCGATCAATAACGTAGACCCGGACGACTACACCTTCACGCCGGACGGCCGCTACGCCTTCGTTCTGGAGACCCGAGTCACCGGGCAAGACCAGGAGCTGCTCCGCGTCGACATGGACCCGCAAGCCACGGCCGACCCGACCTGCGTCAGGGCCCCTGTGGGCCAGCCCTGCGGAAACACCATTTTCTCGAACAACGCGGTGGCCCCGAAGAGCGCCAACGAGGTGTTCGTCTATTTCGACACGGGCCCCGCGAGTGATCTCGGAATGAGCCTTCTCACCCTCGATACGACGCTACCCGCGAGCGTCACGTGTACGGAGCCGCCCGTCCGCAACTATCCGGACGCATTCTTCAGCCGGCAAACGCTTTGGGATAGGGCCGAAGGAATCATCTGGGTGGCCACCAACACGAACCTCTTGTTCGGCCTGAGCGACGACCTCTCCCGAGGGCAGGTCCTTCACCGCCTTCTCGATGTGGAGCGGGCCGGCGAGGGGCTTCGCACCGTGCCCGGATCCCGGTGGATCACGACCGGCGCCGCCGTCATCGACCGTAGGAGCAAGGTGGTCGCCTGGCAGGCCCGAAGCTCGCTGAGCTACGGAGTGGTCGATCTCCACCCCAACGGGCGCGAGATTCTACGTTTGCAAGGAGCCACCGCCTCCGTGCTCGAGATCGAGACCGCCCCCTGAAGCGCACGAATCAGCGTTAGGCGGCGTGCCGCCGTCGCTCTTGGGAAGACGACGACGCGGGATTGCGGTTGGGTAGATGTATGAGCACCGCGGAACGTCACCTGGCCCGATATCTCGATCTGTCCAACCGCGTCTGGATCGTTCCGGGTGCGATCGCGGTGGCCCTCAGCCTCTTCGCGGCCCTCGAGCGGCGTTTTCACGTCGAGGCGCTGATGATCGAGGTCCCAATCCTCCTAGCTTTTGCCACCGGGCTGGGGCTGTGGCGCTTCTACCATCAGGTCGCCTTCGACGAGGTTTCCTCCCACGTCCGGTGCCGTTGAACAGGTAGGAGCTCAGCCATCCGTGGGCCCGGACGTGGGAGGAAACCTCGTCGAAGGCGACCTGATGGTAGAAGCGCCA
>JBCBRU010000435.1:0-7639 GCA_039819565.1 Myxococcota bacterium
CCCTCGACCACGAGGTGATCCCCAAATACCTCCTCAGCGAGGGCCACGCCACGTCGGGTCGTCAGGAGCTCTGGCGTGAGGGGCTCATCCTTGGGGATGAAGGGCTCTACGATGAGCTCGTCGCCATCCGCGTGCACCCAATTGTAGTTGCTGATGGAGTCGACCCGAATCAGCTCGGGTACTCTCCACAGGGCCTCAGTCACCTCGACGATATGGGCGGCGGAGCTCTCGTCGAAGATGCCGTCCGGCGAATGGACGACGAGAATCACGCTGTCATCATTTCCGAACTGTCGCTCGAAGGCATCGAAGGCAGTGAGGAGCGGGTCCGTCGGGTAGAAGAATCCGCGATAGGTGAAGTTGGGGCGAAGCCCTCCCATTCCGGGCACGAGGGCCGCGACCAGGGCCAAGCCCAGAAGGAGAGCGACGATGGGGCGCTTGCGGATGAAGCCAACGAAAGTGCGGGCAATGCTCGGTACGTGAAGATCTTCGCTCATGGTGACCTCGGATACTTAGAAAAAGCGGGTGATGAAGAGACGGGCGTGGTCGCTACCGGTGGGACCTGAAAGCCTTGTTGCGAGACTCCAGCGGTCTGAGAAAAGGCCATGCGGAGGGCGGCGCTGATCGTCCAGCCGGTGAGGATGCGGCGAGACCAGCTCGCGTTGAAGAGGATCTGATCCGGGTTCTGCAGATCGACGATGCCGGACACGAGGAGCTCCGTCCCGGCGGTATCATTCAACGAGATCCGAGTTCCGAAGAGAGCGTCCCGCTGAAAGACGCCCAGGTTGGGGAGCACCGCGTCGTCGACGCCCAGATAGGCTTGGCCCTCCAGAAGGAGCGTGACGTCGGCGTCGTCGACGAGCCAGCCGTACTCGAGGCCGACTGCCACTTGGAGATGGTCGCGTTCTTCCACGGAACCGAACCGGGTCTCGTTGTTCTCGGGCTTCGCAAATATCCGGTAGCCCGCCTCGATCTTCACGATGAGGCCCTCGATGACGTGCTGATAGGTGCCCCCGAACTGGGTTACCGTCCGAAACAGGGGGCGAGGCAGCCCCACCGAGTCATCGAAGAGCACTTCCGGCTGCGAGCGATCGAGGTGGTGGACGACGTGCAGTCCGAGGTCGACACTGCCAAAGCTCTGGATGAAGCGAATGGCGCCCTGGAGGCCGAAGCGGTCGTCCGTCAGGCTTCCGTCGGCACTCATCCGAAGAATCTCACCCACCGGGACCTCGGGAGGAATGAAAGCGAGCCGAGAGCTCGAGGCGGGGAAGATCGGCTCCGAGTAGTACGGGAAGAAGTACGCAGTGATGTTGCCAACGCCAACGTCATACGAAAGCGCCACCATCGGCTCCCCGATCTTCTCGTAGCTCTCGACGTCGGAATCCAGGTTGCGGGCGTTGATGATGTCTGCGGGGTGGAAAGCTTCGGTGGCCGTCCAGTTGAGGATGTCTGCGCCGACTCGGATCTCGAGGTCCCCGAGGTCCCACTCGGCCCATAGCTCTTCGACCACGAGAATCGTGCGATTGAAGTCCTGAGAGTCGAGGCGGCCGAAGATGCGGGCCTTCTCGGTGAACGGTCGATGGCGATGCCGGAGCTCTACCCGCCCCAGCAAACCCAAGCCTTGGTCGACCGTGAGTGCGTTGTTGTCGTCGGAGAAGACGCGCCCTTCGAGCGTGATCTGGCCCTTACTCTTCCACTTGGACTTGGCGTGGGCGGAGGACACAACTCCTCCCGCGGAGCTGAGAGCCACGACCAGAGACAGGCCAAGGCGAGAGGCGGCCCGCATCAGTCTTCGAGCGCGTCGGACTCGAAGTCCTCAGGGTCGAGGTCTTCGCCCAGCGTGCGCGTCTTCCAAACCAAGACGGACCTCTTCCGGGTCTGCTCGTTGCTCATCTCGATGGTGCCCACGCGCCACATCTCCCCGAACTTCTTGTAGCCCGTGAAGGTGCCGACCTTGAGGAGCTCGTCCTTCTTGTCGAAGTACTCGATGCGCAGCGGGTTCATGTACTCCTTATCGTAGAATCCCACTTGGCGGCTGTATCCACTGTCCCCCACCGGAACCCGCTCCAGCTTCCACACTGTGCGCCCCTCGAGAGTGTCTTCACCGAGGAACTTGTAGGTGTACTTCTCGACCTCCTGGCTCGACATGTCCTCGTACGAGAACTCGCTGCCCATAAAGGATCCCGACTTGCTCCGGGAGCTGATGCGCTTGATGCGCTTGATGGCGGGCATGTAGAGCCACTGATCGTCATTGTCGGACTTATGCGTCCAGGTGAGGAGCTTCGTGCCGTCGACGTCCGCGGGGAAGGAGAACGCCACCACTGACTTATCGCCGTCCTTTTCGCCTTCGATGATCTCGATGGTCATCTTGCGCTCGACCTGATCGCCGTGCGCGTTGATGAGGGTCATTTCTACACTTGAGACGTCGCTCTCGAAGCCTTCGTTGGCAGCATCGAGCTTCTGGGCGATCTCGAGCCCCCGGGCTGCTGCATCTTCGGCCCAGGCGGGTGACGCGGCGAGGAGTCCTGTGAGTCCAACCAGGTGGAGTGGCTTCATGTCGCCGCGGGATTAGCCCGTTCGGCGCCAAACGCCAATCGAGAGCGAACTCAGAAGGTGTAGGCCAGACCCAAGTGGGCGCCCCAGATGCCGTCTTCATCGAAGGCGAAGCCGTCCGGCTCGGCCAGGTTCATGGTGAGGCGTCCGCGCAGCCACACCGGACCCACTCCGACGGCGGCGAAAGGCTCAAAAGCGGCGCGAGTAACCTCGTCCTGGGGACGGACCCCTTGAATGCGAGCTCCAACCTCGAAGCCGTCGAACACGAGGGCTGCTTCGAGGGCCCCTTGAAAGCCGAGCCGTTCGCCGCTGCCGTCGGTGGCAATCATCAGAAAGGCAGCGCCCTCGGCGGCCAGGCGAACGAGGTTGAGGGGCTGCCAAGCCACGCGAGCCGGGATGGCGACCGAGATCGTCTCCGTCGCGTAGAGCCAAGGGTCCCAGCTTCCGCGAATGGCGCGGGCGCTCTCGTAGAGCCGCAGACTGGCCTCATCCGAACCCTCAGCCACGGGGATAGCCAAGCCGAGACCCAGGCGGAGGCTAAAGTCGCCGATCTGTGGGGTCAGGTGGGCGGCTACGAAGGGGTTGAGGGGCTTCACCCCCGGGTTTTCGAGGTCGACTTCGTCCACCGAGAACGTGGTCAGCCCCCAGTCGGCTGAGATCGCGATGTTGTCGTCCACGGCCGCGAAGAGCCCTAGGTTGGGCGTCCAGGTGGTGAGGTTGGCTCCCCCCGGGTTTCGCGTATTGAAGCCTACGTCGACGTAGACCTCGGACGGACGATCTTCGGCGCGGGCCTCTCCGGCGGCGATGGCCGCAGCTACGGAGAGCGTGAGGGTCAAGGCGCGTCGCGTCTTCATGGGTTGCTTCGTTGGTCGTTCGTGGACGTCCATCTTTTCAAATCTCTCGGATGTGTGCGCCGTCACGCGCACACATGGCACCGATGTCGGGTGACGGCAACCCGGTTGGTGTCGGACAACAGGAGGAGGAGCACCAGGCTACATGGCCTCCGGGGCCCGAACGCCCAAGAGCCCCAAGCCGTGGGCCAGCGTTCTTCGCACGCCGTCCACGAGAGCCAGGCGGGCACCGGATAGAGCATCGTCATTTTCGATGAGGACGCGCTTGTCCCGCTCTTTGTTCCCAGCCGACAGCCAGCTTGCGGTGACCTGAGCCAGATCGATCAAATAGCGCGTAACCACCGACGGTTCGTAAGAATCGCAGGCGTGAGCCACCGCGTCCGGGTAGGCGGCGAGGGTTCGAAGCACCGCGCGCTCTTCACCGAGCGTGAGGCGCGAGGTCTCGGCCTCTTGGGGAATGCCGCCGGCCTTGCGCAGGATGCTGCACGCGCGCGCGTGCGAAAACTGCACGTACGGAGCCGTGTGGCCCCGGAAGTCGAGCACGTCCTCCCACCGAAAGTCGTAGTCGCTGGTGCGGAGGTTCTTCAAGTCTCCAAAGATCACCGCGCCCACGCCCACCGCCTCCACGACCTCTTCGAGGTGGGCCGGATCGATTTTGTCCGAAGCCTCACAGACGGCTCGGGCCTTCTCCGTCGCCTCGGCGAGGACTTCGTCGAGGAAGACGATCTTGCCCCTCCGGGTGCTCATCCCGCGCACTCGCCCGAAGGGCACGTGCTCCATCCGGTCCGCCCAGGAGTGCCCCATGGCCGCCACGACCTGAAAAAGCTGATCGAAGTGAAGGGACTGATCTGCCGCTACGACATACAATGAGCGGTCGAACTGAAAGCGGGCCTGCCTATCCAGGGCGGCCGCGATGTCGCGGGTGACATAGAGTGTGGTGCCGTCCCGAGTCTTGAGAATTACGGGGGGATAGCCCTTCTTGGGGGGCATATCCACGACCTCGGCGCCGTCATCTATCCGCGTTCCGAGCTCAGCGCGCACCAAGTCCACCGTCTCTTCGAGCACGTCCTGGTAAAGAGACTCACCCTCGATAGCTGTGAACTCGATGCCCATGCGCGCATAGACCCTCTGAAACTCCTCGATCGAGGCGTCCCTAAAGAGCTTCCATTCGGCGAGAGCGTCGGGGTCTTTGTCCTCCATTCGCTTTAGAAAGGCGCGGGCTTGGTCGTCCTTGGCTTGGGCCTCGGGAAGCTCGGAGGCTGCCCTCGCCGCCTTTGCTTCGAGCTCGGCCAGACGCTCGTCAAAGACCTCTCGGGGGTTGTCTTTCGTGCCGAGAAGCGCCTTCAGGCGCTTCTCGAGGCTCTTGACCGACTTGGCCAGCTTCTTGGCTTCCTTGCCCTCGGCCGTGGCTTGGGCTGCCTCTGCTTTCCCTAGCTCGGCGGAGAGGGTACGCGCCTCCTCCGGTGCAGCGATGGCTGCCTTGCGCCCACCCACGTCCGCCTCCGCGTTGGTCTTCACGTAGACCTCCACGAGATGCTTCGCGTCCGCCCGCCGGGCGGGGTCGCCGTGCCGGGCGAACCCTGTCGCGAGCAGGCCAAATTGCTTACCCCAGTCGCCGAGATAGTTGATGCCCACCACCTTCCAGCCTTGGGAGGCATGGATGCGGCCGATGGCCTGGCCGATCACGGTGCTCCGAATATGGTGAAACGCAAGGGGCTTGGCGATGTTCGGGGAAGAGAAGTCGATGACGACGGTCTTGCCTTCGCCAGCTGTACTCTGGCCGAAGCCCGGCTGCCGCGCGGCTCCAAGCACGGTGTCGGCCAAGAGCTTCGTCCCGAGACGCACGTTCACGTACGGGCCTGCCGTCGTCACCTCGTACTCGGGGCGGTCGGCCAGGGCTCGCGCTACGCGCTCCGCGACCTCGGGTGGAGGCTGTCCGAGGACCTTGCCCAGAGGGAAACACCCTAGGGCAAGGTCGCCGTGCTCGGGTTCGGGGACCTTGATCGCTCGCACCAGGGCCTCGGTCTCGACGTCGAGGTCGAGGGCATCGGTCACCGCGGACGCGAGCTGGACCTTGAGCTGACCCAAGGGGGACGACATGGGCCCCTCGGTAGCCACCAGCGATCGACTTGGCAAGCCACCGAACGGTCTCCCCGGCGAGAGAGGTAGAAAGGGATTGGCTACGGCGGGGTTCGAGTGCCAATCACCTGAAGCGGCTCGACATGTTTGGCAAGAAGGACACGAAACCAGATCTCGACGCGCTCGTGGCACGCCTGGAGAGCGTGACCGACCCCGTGCTCGAGGAGCCCGTGGGGGCCCTCGGCTGGCTCGGGACGCCGGCTATCGAGAAGAAGCGGGTTAAGGTGCCGGTGACGCTCCCCACGTTGGCCTGGCGGGGGCGCGGCGAACTACAAAAGCGGCTGGAGAGCGCGGCCGGAGACCTCGAGGGCAAGACCTTGGAGCTTGACTGGAAGGCGGAGGTCGAGCGCTCGCGGGGAACCTCCGCCAACGATTTGCTCCCCGAGGTCAAAAATGTGGTGCTTCTCGCTTCGGGGAAAGGCGGGGTAGGCAAGAGCACCGTCGCTTCCAACGTCGCGGCGGCGCTCGCGGCCCGGGGGGCGGCCGTCGGGCTTCTGGATGCGGATATCTACGGCCCTTCGGTCCCCACGATGTTCGGCACCGACCAACGCCCGGAGGTGAACGGTCAGAGCCTCATGCCCGTGCAGCGGCACGGCCTGGCCCTCATGAGCATCGGTTTCATCGTTCGCCCGGAAGACGCGATGGTGTGGCGAGGCCCGATGCTGAACGGGGCGATCACCCAGTTCATGCGCGATGTACAGTGGGGTGCCCTCGACTACCTCATCATCGACATGCCCCCGGGGACGGGGGACGTGCAGCTGACGATCGCGCAGCACCTGAAGGTCTCGGGGGCGGTGCTGGTCTCTACGCCCCAGGATGTGGCCCTCGCCGACGTCATTCGGGGAAAAGCGATGTTCGATAAAACGGACATCCCGGCGCTGGGGGTTATCGAGAACATGGCCTATTTCGTGTGCGGTGACTGCGGAGCGCGGCACGAGATCTTCTCGAGCGGAGGCGCCGGTCAGCTCGCCGGAAAGATGGGCCTCCCGCTCCTGGGTGAGGTTCCCCTCGATATCGAGGCGCGCAAGGCGGCGGACGCCGGCCGCCCCGTGGTCCTCGAGCATCCGGAAGCCGCTTCGGCGAAGGCTTTCTTCGACATCGCGGACACCGTCGCTACCGAACTCGCCAAGGCGGCCAAGAAGTTCACGGCCAAGCCCAGCGGGCTCAAGATCATCCAGTAGCTTGTCCGACCGTCCACACCATCGGGGTCGAAGCCATCGACTCACGCGGGGCGCGGCCGTGCACTTTAGCGGCGAAACGCTGTTCGATCGGGTGGCGCGGACGGTCTGTGGGGCGGAGTGTCTGCCCCGCAAAGAGCTCTACGAGACCTGGGAAGTGGCGCGCCGGGTGGTTCGGCGCTTCAAGGGGGGGCGAGTGGTCGAGCTTGCCGCTGGTCATGGGCTCCTCGCCCACGTCATGTGTCTGCTGGACCCTTCCCTTCAGGGCGCGGTGGCCGTGGATCGACGTCGGCCGGCGAGTGCCGGTCGCCTCTCGGCAGCCCTGGTCGAGCGCTGGCCACAGCTGGACGGCAAGGTGGAGTTCGTCGAGGGAGACCTCCGCGAGCCGCCGATCTTCAAAGAAGATGTGGTGCTCGGGGTTCACGCCTGCGGTCCGTTGACGGACATCATTCTCGACCGGGCCGTCGAGGCCCGGGCCCGGGTGGCGGTGCTTCCCTGCTGCCACGCCAAGAAACGGTCGGACACGGGCGGCCTCCTGGGCTGGCTGGATCCCGCCTTGGCGATCGACGTTACACGGGCCGCGCGGCTCAGCGCCGAAGGCTACGCGGTCCACACCGCGACCATCCCCGAGGAAATCACTCCGAAAGCCCGCTTGCTGTTCGGAGCCCCGCGCGAATGACCTAGTCCCCTGTCAGGTTGATTCCTTACACAATTCGCGGGCGCTTTTCGCCCCTGGCGCCCCCGCCGGCTTCGCCTCTCGTCGGTTGCATATGGCCAATATGCGCCCTTCTCACGTGAACGCCAGGGGCGAAAAGCGCCCGCGAATTGTGTAAGGAATCAACCTGACAGGGGACTAGGTCATTCGCGCGGGGCTCCGAACAGCAAGCGGGCTTTCGGAGTGATTTCCTCGGGGATGGTCGC
>JBCBRU010000436.1:0-7635 GCA_039819565.1 Myxococcota bacterium
GGCTTTACCGGCGACGGTCGGCGCCGTGGGAACCTCACCGAGGTTCACGCCGTCGAGCCAAAGCTCCAGGGCTTCGAGGGTTTGGACCACGGACAGGTGCCCGCGTCGGCGGTCTGGCGCCCGAGCCAAGGCCGGGTCCTAGGGGCTGTGGAGCTGAACGGAGAGCCGGTGCGCCTCGGGAATCACGACCGCTACTATCCTGACAACCTGCCCTTCACCGGAGCCATCTGGATTCGGCCCGTAGCCCTCTCCACCACGGCCGTAGCGCTCGTCGATTTCGACCCTTTCTTCCAGTTCCGGGCCGCGACGGATCGGCTCCAGCTCATTCGCGGACGCGACAGTCTCACGTCGTCCGTGGGGCTGACGGCAGGGGCTTGGCACCATCTGGCCGTGGTCCAAACCCTCGAAGCCCTGGAGCTTTGGCTCGACGGCGTGAACCTCGGTGAGGTTCCCACGGCGCCGACCGTCGCCGGTAAAGCCAATGGCCGCTTCGGCGCCGATGCGGCCGTGCTCTTTGACGAAGTTGTTCTCGGACTCCGCCTGCGCAACGTCCCCTTCGGTCTCATCGAATCGCATTCGCACGGTCAGGGCGGACTCGAGATCCACACCGGCATCCTCGAATCCTCCATCGATACCTGCGTCGGGGGCACCAAGGTCAGGATCGCCGTCGACATCTGCGCCTCCGGAGGGCGTGACGAGAACGGCCTCGAGGGAAGGGTCGCAGGCCGAGACGAGCGAAATCACCGCGAGAAGAGGGAGGGCCCACCGCACCCTTCAAAGGTCGGTCGCACCGGTGAGCAGGGCAAGCGCGACGCGCCCTTCCGGCGAGGCCCGAGCTATGAGCTTTACTCACTATAAAATGAGTGGGACTCATTAGGAGATCGAGAGGAGGTCGAGGTGAGATTCACGGAGCAACACGAGATGTTGAGAGACACGACGCGGAGGTTCGTCGAGACGGAGATCAATCCTTTCTGCGATGGTTGGGAGGACGAGGGGATCTTTCCGGCCCACGCGGTGATGAAGAAGGCGGGAGATCTGGGCCTTCTCGGGATCACCAAGCCGGAGGCCTACGGTGGTTCGGCGCTCGACTACAGCTACGCGATGGTGAGCGCGGAGGCGCTCGGCTACGCCCGAGCGGGCGGCGTTCCCCTCGCCATGGGCGTGCAGACCGACATGTGCACGCCCGCTCTGACTCGCTACGGCTCGGAGGCGCTCAAGCAGGAGTTCCTGGTCCCCAGCATCGCCGGAGACCTCGTCGGAGCGATCGCGGTGTCGGAGCCCCACGCGGGATCCGACGTGTCCCGCATTCGCACCACCGCCCGTAAGGACGGCGACGACTACGTGATCAACGGGGGCAAGCTCTGGACGACGAGCGGAATCCAAGCGGATTGGCTGTGCGCCCTCGTCAACACGGACGCTTCTGCGGGCGCCGGCCATGCGAATAAGTCGCTCATCATCATCCCGACCTCTACTCGGGGGGTGGAGCGTCCCGGAAAACTCCAGAAGATGGGCCTGCGGTGCTCGGACACCGCCCAAATCCACTTCGAGGATGTGCGGGTGCCCCAGCGCCATCGGATCGGCGAGGAGGGCTTCGGGTTTCGCTACCAGATGGAGCAGTTTCAGGAGGAGCGCCTGTGGGTGGCCGCGAACATGGTGGGCACGCTCCAGCTCGCGCTCGACGAGACCGTCGCCTACACCCGGGAGCGGAAGGTGTTCGGGCGTTCTGTGCTCGACAACCAGGTCGTGCACTTTCGGCTGGCTGAGCTTTCGACGGAGCTCGAAGCGCTCCGGGCTCTCGTCTATCAGGCCACCGAAGACTACGTCGGGGGTCAGGATGTGACCCGCGGGGCCTCCATGGCCAAGCTGAAGGCAGGGCGCCTGGCTCGAGAGCTCACCGACGCCTGCCTCCAGTACTGGGGGGGCATGGGCTTCGTCGAAGAGACGATCATCAACCGCCTCTATCGCGACATCCGGGCGGCCAGCATCGGCGGCGGGGCGGACGAAGTGATGCTCCAGATCATCTGCAAGCTGGACGGCACTCTCCCGAAGAGCTGAGTCTCCCCGGACGGCCTTCGCGTGGCGGAGTGCGGCCCGCCCCGAGGGCGAACGCGAAGAGGCCTCGAGGTCTGGACGGCAGCCCCCGTTTCGCCGAGAGGTGACGCCATGAAGCGCATCCTCGTGCTGGGGGCTGGCCAGAGCTCGCCCTACCTCGTGCGTCACCTGCTGGAGGCAGGTCCCGAGCTCTGGGTGGAGGTAGCGGACCGAGATATCGACCTGGCCCGAGCGCGGGTCGGAGGCGGCGAACGCGGGGAGGCCGTCGAGCTGGACGCCACCGATACCGAAGCCCTCGCGGCCGCCATCGGTCGGGCCGACGTGGTGGTCAATTTCCTGGCCCCCATCTTTCAGGCGCCCGTGGCGCGCATCTGCCTCGACGCGGGACGCTCCATGGTCTCGGCCTCCTACCGATCGCCAGAGCTCTGGGCCCTGGACGAGGCCGCTCGCGAGAAGGGCCTCGTCCTAGCGAGCGAGCTTGGATTGGACCCAGGGTTGGACCACCTCTCCGCACAGCGACTTCTGGCCGAAGTCCAGGCAGCAGGAGGGAAGGTCGAGAGCTTCTACAGCTACGGAAGCGGGGTAGTGGATCGGGCCACGGTGCCCAACCCGCTCGGCTACGCCATCACCTGGAATCCGGGGAACGTCGTGCGCGCGGGGGCGGCCGGAGCTCGTTTTCGCGAGGACGGGGTGACCCGCCTGGTGCCCTATCCCGAGGTGTTCCGACGGACGTGGCCCGTAGAGGTCCCCGGCGAGGGACGGTTCGAAGCCTACGCCAACCGCGACAGCCTCCCCTACGCGCCCCTGTACGCGCTCGAAGGGGCCCGAACCCTCGTACGCGCTACGCTGCGTCATTGTGGCTACTGCGAGACCTGGTCCGCGGTGGTGCAGCTTGGCTTGACCGCAGAGACGAGGATTCCGGGCCTGGCGGAGCTTCGCTGGGGAGAGCTGATGGAGTGCATGCTGCCGCCCGGGTCGGGCCATCTCGATCTCCGGGTGGCGGCGCACCTCCGGGTGCACCCATCGAGCCGAGCCGTGGACAACCTGCGGTGGCTCGGCCTGTTCGGGGACGAGCGCATCGGGGACCTGCCGACCGTCGCGGAGGGCCTCGAGACGCCCGCGGAGGCCATGATCGCCCTGCTTCGACATCGGCTCGAGCTCCCGCCGGGAGGGCGTGACCTCGTCATCCTGCACCACGTGGTGAGCGCGAAGCTTCCGGACGGCGTGCGTCGCCGCTACACCTCGACCCTCGTCGAGCGAGGAGGCACATCGGGCACGGCCATGGCCCGCACCGTGGGCCTGCCGGCCGCCCTGGCTACGTTGAGCATCCTGGACGGCACCTTCCCGGTGCCAGGGGCGCCGATTCCTACCGACCCCCGTATCGTCGACCGCCTCCTCCCCGCGGTGGAGAAGGCCGGGATGCGGTTTGTGGAGAACGCTCAGGCGCTCGCCGAAGCGGGCTCGGCCAGGTAGCGATACTCGTCAGTGAGCTCGCCGTCGGCGAGGATCATGGCCCGTCGAAGCTCCGGCGGAAGGCCCCAGTCGGCCGCGGGCTGATCGGTGTCCAGCCCTCGAACGGGAGGCAGGAGCTCCATCAGGGCTTCGCTGAACGCCTTCGAGGCCTCCCGAGGGAGCTCCGTGGGCAAAATGTCCGTGGCCATGACCACGATGCCCCGGCCTTCCACGCCATCCACGCACTCTCCGCTGTCGGGGCGATACACGTAAGAGGGCGCCCCCGGGTGGCAGGCTCGAGTCGTAATCTCGATGGACCCCTCAATGTCGCACGAGATGTCCCCGATGACCTGAAGACGCGGCGTGCCTCGGGCAAACATGTCCGCCACGTCGCTCCGACTCAGGAGGCGGGGGAAGCGGTCCTCCCAATAGATGCCGTTCACGAGCACGTCGAGGTGGTCGACGTGCTCCGAAAAGCGGGAGCGGTAGCGGTCCGGGTGAAGGCGATACTCCTGGCCGTCCACCTCTCCGCCGGCCTTGCGCTCCACCATGTCCGGCACGTCGAACAGACACAGGTTGAAGCCCGGCATGTCTCCGAGCGATGGCAAGGAATCCGGACTCAGAACCTTGGGCTCGAGCTCTCGCGCGATCTCCAGGGCGCCTCGGGCTACCCGACCCATGCCCGTGAGGGCCAGGGTGAGCCGAAAGTTGGGGTTTTGACGGCAGCGCCGAGCCACCTCGGCGATGTGGTGTCGAGCGTCGCGGAGCGAATCGTAGTGGAGCGCCTGCTTGAGCTCGGTGAGGGGCGTGGGGACACCTTGCCCAGCCAGTCGGCGCCCGAAGATCCAGAGGGTGTCGATCATGCCCGCGAGGCCCGCGAACCTCGAGAAAGACACGAGCCGGCGCCCTTCGTCGTCGACGATGCGCTCATAGTCGATCAGCGAGCAGCCTCGGGCCATCATCCGGGCGAGCATGGGCATGTTGTAGGGCTGGGCTTTGATGGTGTGGGAGAAGAAGAAGTAGGTCTTTCGCGGCTCGAAGACATCGAGGGGTATCTCTTTGACCCCGAGGATGAAGGGGCACTCGGCGAGCGAATCCTGCACCACCGCCCCGGCCGACCTTAGGTCCTGGTCCGAAAAGATGCGCTGATTCGAAGGTTGGACGTAGACCTCGAACCCCTGCCGTCGAAGCTCCTCGATGTGTTCAGGGACGATGGGGATCCGTGCCTCCCACTGGGATTTGTCTTCGCGGCGTATACCTATGCGCACACCAGCGGTCCTATCACGGTCGGGACGCCCGTCGAGACCGCCCGGCGGGCTGACCCAGAATCCTCGTCACGGCGGCACCGATTCGGGCGAGGAGGCGCTCCGCCTCAGCCCGAGGTCCGGCGATGCTCGCGGTGATGACGACCGGGCGAGAACGTCCGGCGTAAAATGCGATGCCGAAGTCGCAAGTGCGTTGATACTGGGTGCCGGTCTTGTGAGCCCACGCGACGCCGCCGGGGAGCCCGGCGCGCAGCCGGTCCGTTCCCGTGCGCGTCCCCTCCATGATGCGGAGCATCATCTCGGACGCCTCCGGGGACACCACGCGGCGGCGGGCGATCTCCGCGAGGAGCTCCCCCATGGCCCGCATGGATCCGCTGTTCCACCCCTCGAGATAGTAGGCGCGGTAGGCGTGATCGAGATCCGTGAGCGTCAACTCACCGTCCTCGAGTCCCGCCATCGACTCCAAGCGACGCAACCGAGCCTTCAGAGGTCGTACGAGTCGAAGGTCGAAGATCTCGAGGGGCCCAAACTCGAGGGCGGCGGGGGCAATCCGGTAGTAGACGAGCCGGCGAACATCGAGCAGGGACGTGATGGGCCCGAACTCGTTGAAGCCTTGCTCCGTGAGTTCTCGGTTCACGCGGTCCACCCCAAGCCGCCGAATGAGGAGGTCGGTGGCCGCGTTGTCGCTCGAGCGCACCATTGCCTCGAGGAGGATGCCGAGGGTCATGGGCGTGCCCGGACGCAGATAGGAGAGGAGCGGAGACCCGTCCCGCACGTCCTCGCGGCCGAGCACCATGGTCTCGTCTAGGGTCAGATCCCCGCGCTCGAGGGCCGCAAAGAGCGCGATCATCACCGGCACCTTGATCCCGGACGCGAGATACATGGGGGTCTCGGAGTTGTAGCCGTAGCGAGCTCGAGTCTCGACGTCCTCGACGTACAGGGAGAGCTCCCCGGAGAAGCTCCTCGTAAGCTTCACGACCGCCGCCTGAAGCTTCTGCGGCCAGACCGGGAGGTGGGGAGCGGTCCCGGGGGTGGTCCCGTGAAGGGCGAGGGCGAGGAGCAGTGGACTCATGACTTCCGCCTCCGCAGCACCGCGTCGTAGATGAGGCGCGCCGATTGGGCGATGGCCCGCTCGGCTCGGTTGAGATCCGCCTTGGCGGTGCAGATGGCGATGATGACGGGGTCACCTCTCTTCTCGGGTGACGGTCCAGGCAGGAAGATCACCCCGAGGTCGCAGAAGCGGAGGAACTGACTGCCGGTCTTGTGGGCGACCGGCGTGCCTCGCGGGAGGCGACCGAGGAGACGGTTTCGACTGGTCTGAGCCCCGAGCATCAGCTCCACCATGGCGGCGCTCGCCTTCTCGGAGACGAGCTGACCGGTCAGCATACGGTGGAGAAGTTTGGCCACCGCGCGCATGGGCGCGTGATTGATGCCCGTGGCGTAAAAGCGCTCGTACGCGGCCTGAATCGCCTTTCGGTTGAAGGTGCGGGGGGGCACGCCCAGCTCGCGCTCGAGCCGGCGAAGCTGACGGTCCCAGATCGGCGTCCAGCGGATGGCCCGGACCTGGGCGGCACTGAGGTCATCGGCGCGGGGATCGAGCTCGCGATAGAATCCTCTTCGCACCTCGATGAGACGGGAGATGGGTCCGAACTCGTCCAGCCCTTGCTCGACCAAAGTACGGGCGATGAAATCGGGGCCCAGGCGATCCACGAACAAATCCGAGGCAGCATTGTCGCTGTATTGCATCATGTCCGCGAGAAGCGTCCTGACGGGAACGGTCGACCCCACGGGACGCTTGTTGAGCCGCGGGGCGCCGTCGCGAAGGTCGTCCTCGGTATAGGAGAGCTGCTCATCGAACCCAAGGCGCCCTTCCTCGACGGCTGCAAAAACCGCCGTCATGAAAGCCAGCTTGACGCCGGAGGCAAGGTACATGGGCACGTCATCACGAAACCCGAAGCTCTCGCCTCGGGCCACGTCGATGGCGCTCACGGCGATATGACCATGCCGGCCGAGGCGGCGGGCCTCCGCCGCGATGCGGGCTTGGACCTCGTCGGCCCACGGCGCAGGACGGAGATCGGTACCGGAGAGCGAGGCCAACGCGACCCCGAGGGCGACAGTTGGGCCCATCAAGCGGGCCATAGCACGCTTGGACGTTCCGAAGCCTCGTCGATTGCGCTAACCGGTGCCGCGATGCGTCGGTGCGTTGGCCGTACGCGGCTCTGGGGAGTCAGGCCGCGGGCTTTGCCGTCCCTGGTCAGATCCGCGGTGCCCGGTTTACTCGCGGCTGCGGTGGGGATCGGAGCGGGCCTCGGCTGCGCCGCGGAGAAGGTCGAAGTGCGGGCCCGGCGTAACCGGGAGAGCGCCTACCTCAAGACCGCGGCGGAGATAGAAGAGGCGCCGCGCCGCAAAAGGAGGCGACCCCCGCGGGATCCGGCGGGGCCGGCTTTCGATCGCCTCGCCCGCTCAGTCGGGGCTCGGCCCCGGCGGATCGAGAACGCCTCCCGACTCAAGCGCTTCTTTCTCGAGCTGGATCGTCTCGATGAGCGCATCACCCAGCTCGAGGCCCTCGATGCCCGGATCTTCGCTCTCGAGGAGAAGATTCGAGCCGGTCAGGACCGAGACGCGAACACCATCGAGAAGCAGCGACTGTTCCGGGAGCGCACCGAGCTCGAACGCGGCGCCACGGAGGACAACGTGCGGGTGCTCCACCTCGGGGACTCCCATATCGCCGCGGACTACATCACCCGGACGGTACGCACGCGATTTCAGGCTCGCTTCGGCAGCGGCGGACGCGGATTCGTACACGCCGACCAAAAGGCCCGCTTTGGCGGGCGGCGCTTGGGGCGTCCGGGCTGGGACCGCGTAC
>JBCBRU010000437.1:0-7632 GCA_039819565.1 Myxococcota bacterium
CACCATTCCCGTCCGGAGGGACTGGTCCCCTGTCAGGATGATTCCTTACATAATTCGCGGGGGCTTTTCGCCCCTGGCGTTCACGTGAGAAGGGCGCATATTGGCCATATGCAACCGACGAGAGGCGAAGCCGGCGGGGGCGCCAGGGGCGAAAAGCCCCCGCGAATTATGTAAGGAATCATCCTGACAGGGGACCAGTCCCTCCGGACGGGAATGGTGACCTTTCCCCGATGGATGCATCTCGGGTCTGGGCAGGACTCCTTCCTCGCCCACTCAGGTCCCCTCCGCGTCTAGCTCGAGGATCGCGCTCCGCGCCGCTCGTGCACACTCTGCATCCTCGTGCTCCGCGGCGCCCGACACCCCTACTCCGCCGACGAGCTGTCCGCCCAGCTCGATGGGATAGCCTCCCCCAAAAGCCGTAAGCCGCGGCCGGGCCACGATGCCCTGTCGCACCGACGGAGAGTCCGCGATCGCTTCGTAGAGGGCATCCGTGGGGCAGCGGAAGCTCGCCGCGGTGTAGGCTTTGTCCACGGCGATGTCGATGGAGTGAAGCGGAGCTCCCGGGTCTCGGAGGAACGCCAACAGCTGTCCACCGGTATCCACGATGGCGCAGTTAATCTTGCAGCCGAGAGCCCGAGCCTTACCCACCGCAGCATGCACCGCGAGGTGAGCGGCCTCCGCCGTGAGGCCGCGAGTCTCGAAGGTCGCGCCGCTCATGAGGCCCCCTCTAGCCGCAGCAGCCGGCGGGTCTCCGCCCAGCTCTGGTCAGGGTTGGCGACGTTGAAGAATACCGTCTCGAGCCCGAAGGCGCGGGATCCCTCGACGTTTCGGATCTGGTCGTCGACGAAGACGACCTCCTCCCGACGGACGTCGAGGTCCACGAGCGCCTGCGCGAAGGCTCTCGGGTCCGGCTTGAGAGCGGGGATGCGGGAGGCATCGGTAATAGTATCCACCTCCTTAAAGAAGGAGATAGATTCGACCCAGGCTTCGCCATGGAAGTCGTAGAGGTCGTTCGTGAGGATTCCTACCTTGCGGCCGGCTGCCTTGGCATCCCGAACGATGGCCCGCGCGCTCTCCCGAACAATGGTCTCCTCCGGCTCGTCGTAGGCCACGTTCATATAGTCGCGAAGGGTCCAATCGGGCCCCTTCCCGGCCGCCTCGCCCACGTCCTTGGCCCGCTGATGCCAGTACTCCCGCTCGGTGACCTCCTTGGCGAGCAAGCGCTGCCAAAGGGGGTCCGTCGACGGGTCGATCGGGCCCATCCAGTTGAAGGTTCCCTCCGGTAGACCCATGCGGCGCTCGAGGCTTCGGTGGAGCTCGACCGGATTGAGGAGACACACCCCGCCGAAGTCGAGGAGCAGATGCTGCTCGGCGCCCACCCGCTCAGATCTCCATCACTACGGCCTTGGGCTCGGTAAAGAACTCCCGGCTGAAGTTTCCGCCCTCTCGGCCCAGACCCGAGTCCCCAAAACCCCCGAAGGGTGCGCGGAGATCTCGAACGAAGAAGCAGTTGACCCACACCGTGCCGGCCCGAAGCTGACGGGTGACGCGATGAGCGCGGCGCAAGCTCTCCGTAAAGAGCATCGCGTTGAGACCGTAGGGCGTGTCGTTGGCCAGACGGACCACCTCCTCCTCGGTGTCGAAGGGAACGATGGTCACGACCGGGCCAAAGACCTCCTCCCTCATGATCCGCGCGGACGCTTTCACGTCCGTGATGACGGTGGGCTTGACCGCCCACGAGCCGTCCTCGGCCACCCCGCCGGTCAGGATGCGGCCGTCATCCCCGAGGGCCTCGACGAAGCCGCGTACCTTGTCGAAATGGCGCTTCGAGGAGAGAGGGCCGATGGTGGTGGTCTCCGCCTTGGGATCCCCGACAACGTGGGCCTCGGCGCTCCGAACGAAGCGCTCCACGAACTCGGAATAGATGCTCCGCTGCACGTAGAGACGACTCCCGGCCAGACAGATCTGCCCTGCGTTGGTATAGATCGCCTTGTCGGACCACTTCACCGCCTCATCGAGGTCGGCGTCCTCGAAGACGATGTTGGCGCCCTTTCCCCCCAGCTCGAGGCTGACCGGCACGAGGCGCTGCCCGGCCGCTTGAGCGATGACCCGGCCGGTGTTCGACTCCCCGGTAAAGGTGATGCGGTCCACGCCCGGATGATGGGTCAAAAACTGCCCGGCGCTGTCAGGTCCGAAGCCCTGTACGACGTTGAGGACCCCCGGCGGAAAGCCGGCCTGGATCGCGAGCTCGGCCATCAAGGTCGCGGACCCGGGAGTATCCTCCGCCGGCTTCAGCACCACCGTGTTGCCCCATGCGAGGGCGGGGGCCACCTTCCACGTCTCGAGCATGAGCGGGAAGTTCCAGGGGGCGATAGCCGCCACGACGCCCGCGGGCTCGAAAGCGCAATAGGCATGATGTCCTCCCTCAGTGGGATAGCGCTCGGCCACCGCCATCCGGGCGTGGTCCGCGAAGAAGCGAAAGTTTTGAGCAGCCCTCGGGACATCCTTCTTTCGCATCGCCGACAGCGGCTTGCCCATGTCCCGGCTGTCCGCCTCGGCCAGAGCCTCGATGTTCTGCTCGATGAGGTCCGCGAGACGATGGATGAGATCTCCCCGCTCAGCGTAGCCCATACGGGCCCATGGCCCGTCATCGAAGGCACTACGGGCCGCTCGCACCGCGGCGTCCACATCTTCCTCATGCCCCAGGGAGACGTCCGCATGCTTGGCTTGAGTCCATGGATCGATGGTCTCGAAAGTCTCTTGCTTGGCCGAGGGACGGGCCTCACCGGCGATGAAGTGATGGATTAGAGGGTTCATCTGCGCTCTCCCTCAGCTCGGAGCCCTACGGATCCGAGATGGGCATAGGTCGCTATGACGTGGGTGCCGGGATGAAGATGGACGGCGCTGCACAGGCCCCCGGCGAGGATCGTCCAACCCGCCTCGATCTTCCTTCCGCGCCGCCCAAGATGATTCGCCAGCTGGGCCACCGCCTCCGCAGGGTGCCCGAGAAGAGCGGCCCCGGTGGCGGTAGCGGCAATCTCGCCGTCGACCTCGAAGAGGCATCCAAGAAGAGCGAGGTCCTGGTCGTCCGGGCCGATGCGGCGATTCCCCAGGACGAAGCGCGCGGCCGACGTGTTGTCCGCAACCACGTCCGCCAGCGTGAACTTGAAGGCCTCGTAACGAGAGTCGATGACCTCGAGGCCCCCGCACACGGCCGCCGTCGCGTCGAGGACGTCATGAGCGGTGACGCCGGGGCCGGCGAGGTCCGCCTTCATGCGAAACACGAGCTCCGGCTCAGAGCGAGCGTGAATGAGCTGGTCGAGCTGCGCCGGCGCCTCGAGCGGAAGCTGCATGGCGTCGGTGAGCCAGCCATAGCAGGGCTCGTCGACGTTCATTTGCTTCTGCTTGGCCTTCGAAGTGAGCCCAAGCTTCGCACCCACGATGCGCTCTCCGCGCCCCACGCGCAGCTCGAGGCCAGCTTCCTGGATAGCGTAGGCGTGCTCCAAGCCGAGGTCTTGATGCTTGGTGATCGCCTCCACCTCAGAACGCCGCTGGACGGCGTCATCGAGATACTGGGCCCATCTCTCAATATCGATGCTCACGCCCTTGCCTCCTTCTCCTTCGCAAGCTCAGCTGCGATTTCGAGAATCTGATCTTCCTGACCGCCCACCAGCTTGCGCTCGCCGCACCGCATCAGGATGTCGGCTCCGCTCACCTGAAAGCGCTCAGCCGCCCGGTAGGCATGCTTGAGAAAGCTGGAGTACACCCCTGCGTAGCCCATAATGAGGCTCATCCGGTCGAGGACGCACTCCCCATCCATGACCGGCCGCACCACCTCCTCCGCGGCATTCATCATGGCGATAGGGTCGAGGCCGGTCCGGATACCCTGACGCTCGCAGACAGCCGCCAAGGCTTCACAAGACGTGTTGCCGGAGCCCGCTCCAAAACGGCGGGTAGAGCCGTCCACCTGGACCGCGCCCGCGCGTATGGCGAGCAGGGTGTTGGCCAAGGACAAGCTCAGGTTCTCGTGTCCGTGAAAGCCTACCTGCGCAGTGGAGCCAACCGCGTCGACGACCGCCGCGACGCGGTCCGAGGCTTCCTCCATGATCATCGCTCCCGCGGAGTCCACCACGTACACGCACTGACAGCCGGCATTGGCCATGATCCGACCCTGCTCCGCGAGGCGCTCAGGGGGAATCGAGTGGGCCATCATCAGGAATCCCACCGTCTCCAGGCCGAGCTTCCGGCTGAACTGAAAGTGCTGCTCGGAGATATCGGCTTCCGTGCAGTGCGTCGCCACCCGGATAATGCTCGCGCCGAGATCGTGGACGGCCTGGATGTCGTCTTTGGTACCGAGACCGGGCAACATGAGCGCCGCGATCTTCGCTCGCTTCGCGGTCTCGACCGCGGCCGAGACGAGCTGTCGCTCATCCACCTTGGAGAAGCCGTAGGCGAATGACGATCCCCCTAGACCATCGCCATGGGTCACCTCGATGACCGGCATGCCGGCCGCGTCGAGCGCTCCTACGATATCTGCGACGTGCTCTCGCGTGAACTGGTGGCGCTTGGCGTGAGAGCCATCGCGAAGAGAAGTATCGGTGACCCGAACGTCGAGCTCGCTCGAATAAGCCATGCCTCAAGCTCCCTTCAGCATGAGACCTTCGCCGGCCTTGGCGGCCGCCGCGGTCATGATGTCGAGATTGCCGGAGTAGGGAGGGAGATAGTCACCCGCCCCCTCGACTTCGATGAAGATGGCCACCCGGCCATCGTCGAATTGGGGCTCGCTCAGCAGGCGATACCCAGGCACGTAGGTCTGAACCTGAGCGACCATCTGATCGATGGACGCCACGATTTCCCTTTCGTCGGCGCCCTCGGGCACCGCACAGAAGACGGTATCCCGCATCACGAGGGGGGGCTCCGCGGGGTTGAGAATGATGATCGCCTTGCCCCGCTTTGCTCCCCCTAGGACCTCGATGCCCCGGGACGTTGTCTGAGTGAACTCGTCGATGTTCTTTCGCGTCCCCGGTCCCGCAGAGCGGGAGGATACGGTGGCAACGATCTCCGCATAGTCGACGGGAACGACGCGGGATACGGCGTAGACCAGCGGGATGGTGGCCTGCCCTCCGCAGGTCACCATGTTTACGTTCATGGCCTGTGCGTGAGCCCCGAGGTTGACGACGGGGATGACGTACGGTCCGAGCGCCGCGGGAGTGAGGTCGACAGCCTTGATGCCGGCGGCTTCGTAGCGGGGAGCGTTCGCGCGGTGAACGGAGGCGCTCGTCGCCTCGAACACGATATCGGGGGTCTCGGACCGGCTGAACAGCCAGTCTACCCCATCGGAGGTAGTCTGCAGTCCCTCTTGACGGCCTCGAGCGAGCCCTTCGCTCGAGGGGTCGATGCCCACCATGTATCGAGGCTCGATAACCTCGGAGCGGAGGAGCTTGTACATGAGATCGGTCCCGATGTTCCCGGACCCAACGATGGCGGCGGTGGCTTTGGTCATGCGCATCCCTCTCAGCTGAACTTGACGGAAACGTGCCCGAGGCGGTCGAAATCTCCCCGGATCACGTCTCCGGGGGCCACGTCGATGGCACGGGTACAGGACCCAGGGAGGATCACGTGACCCTCTCCCAGGGTGACGCCGAAGCTGTGTACGGTGTTGGCCAGCCAAGCCACCGCGATTGCGGGGTGCCCCAGCACGGCCCCGGACGCCCCGGTCTCCATGATCTCACCGTTTTTACGAAGCACCGCCCCGAGGGTGCGGAGATCGATATCCTCGACCTTGGTCTTGGTCCCCCCGAGGACGAGCCGCGCCGAGCTGGCGTTGTCAGAGATGGTATCGAAGAGGCGAATGTTCCAACCGTCGATGCGACTGTCGATGATCTCCAGTGACGGAGCGACGTAGTCCGTAGCGGCGAGCACGTCGGCCACCGAGCATCCCGGCGCGGGCAGCTCCCGCCCGAGCACGAACGCAACCTCGATCTCGATGCGCGGGAAGCAAAAGTCAGCCGCGGCAAGGGCGGAGCCTTCGTCCACAAACATCGTGTCGAGCAGGTGGCCATAGTCGGGGGTGTCGACGCCGATCATCTTCTGCATCGCCTTCGACGACAGCCCCACCTTGTGCCCGCGGACCCGCGCTCCGGCAGCGAGCTTGTCACGGATCTGGAGGAGCTGAATCTCGTAGGCGTCGACCGCGTCGAGCTCCGGATAGGTCTCGCGAAGGGGGGGGATCGCCGAGCGCTCTCGCTCCGCGGTGGCGAGCGCCTGGGCCGCCTCTCTTCTGGATGCATCGCTAATCATGGACAGCCCTTACTGCCGGGGTGGGGTACCCGAGACCTCTCGAGATCTCCTGTGCGGTCATGCGTACTTGACGTTTGAGGGAGGGGAGCTTGCCTTCGCTGAGTCGCTGCGTCGGTCCGGCCACCGAGATCGAGCCGGTCACGCTCCCGCGATGGTCGAAAAGCGGAGCTCCCACCGAGGCCACACCCGCCTCGGACTCCTCCACGGAGACGACGCTGCCCTCCGCACGAATCGTCTCGAGGACAGAGAGCAGCTTCTTCTTGCTCGTGATGGAGCCCGGGCCAACTCTTCGCAAGCCCGCCTCCAGAACGCGCTCCACTACTTCGGGAGGACTGAAGGCGAGAATGGCCTTCCCGCTGCTGGTGACGTGGGCAGGAGCGCGAAACCCGATACGGCGAAATAGCGTCAGTGTAGACTGCGACTCGAAGCGATCGATGTAGACGACGTCCGCTCCGTCGAGGAGGGCAAGGTGCACCGTTTCCCCGGTCTCGTTGCGCAAGTTCTCGAGGAGCGGGTGGGCCACCTCCCTCAGTTCGAGCCGCCCCACCACCCGGGAGCCCAACTCCCACAGGGCTAACCCTAAAGTATAGCGCCCGTCCTCGAGCTGCCGCACGAAGCCATCGGTCGCGAGGGTCTTGAGGAGTCGGTGACAGGTGCTCTTGGCGAGGCCAAGGTGACTGGCCAACTCGGTGACCCCGAGTCCGGGATCCTCATCGGAGAGCGCCCGGAGGACCCGGAGCGCGTTCTGTACGGAGCTGAGACTCGGACTGCTCAAGCGCCAGCTCCCCACCACCGATGAGGGATATGTCCAACCCCGAGAAAACACGCGGCTTCTTCGGGGTCATAGCGAGGCTCGGCGACGATCATATCCATCCCTGTTCTTAGAAAGCCCACCTGCATCTCCGCCCCTTCCCGCCGCACTGCGTCAGACGATCCGGCTCGACCACAGAGGGCTCTCTCAGACTTGACCATCATCTTTAGCTCAAAGCCATCCCGTTGACAAGAACACCGTTCCGTTATATGGAACATCTGATGGGTATCTACAGGATCGGGTTCACCGAGGTGAAGGTTCCAGACCTGGAGCTCGCAGCGGCCTACTACACCGAGGTCATTGGTCTCAAGGAGACCGCCCGCGAAGAGGACCGCATCTATCTGAAAGCTTGGGACGAGCACGACCATCACTCCGTCGTCCTGCGGTATGCGCCTCGGTACGGTATCGAGCAGATCGGATGGAAGGTCGAGTCCATGGACGACCTCGAGATGTTCGAGAAGAAGGCGGAGAGCTGGGGCTGCCGGGTGGAGCGCCTCGAGCCCGGTCAGCTCAAGGCGCTC
>JBCBRU010000438.1:0-7561 GCA_039819565.1 Myxococcota bacterium
CGATCTGGCGGGCACGAAAGACATGCCCCCCAAACTCCTTAAAAAGGTGACATTTCGGCAGAAATGTCCGGGATAACCCCGGAGAGGGTTGTGTTTACGGGTGCCCTCTTCTGGTCAGGTGGCGTCGTTCCGAGTCTCAATCGAACAAAGTTCGAGGGTTTAACCTTATGACAGTCACGCCCTAGTTGGAGAATCTGCACCCCTTCGCGCCTTTGCTGGACAAAGTTCATAAGGGTAATCCCGAGGGATCGAGCATCGCGCGGCTTTGGGAGGGGGGTGAGATAGGCGTCGAGAGCGGCTGGCGGGTGACTTCGAGAGCTCACCGAAGGCGGTAGCGACGGAGACGATCGTACAGGGTGCTGCGCGCCACTCCGAGCCGACGAGCTGCCTCGGCTGCATTTCCCCCGGCCGCTGCAAGAGCGCCTGCGAGTACTTCACGCTCGTCCGTTTCGACGAGGTCGCGCGGGCTCTCCGCGTGCAGAGACAAGCCCAGGTGAGCAACGTCGATGGGAGCGTCGTCCGCCTCGAGCTGGGCGCGCACCATCACGTTGCGGAGCTCTCGAGCGTTCCCTGGCCAGGGCTGCTGGCGCAGGACCTCCAGAGCAGCGGGGGTGGGACCGAGCCCGCCGTCTCGACGAACGAACTCCTTCGCCAAGGCTTCGATGTCCTCCGGCCGCTGAGCGAGTGAGGGTACCGTCACGGTCAGGACCGAGAGACGGTGGAAGAGGTCCTCGCGAAAGTCCCCTCGAGCCGCCGCGTCACGGAGGTTGCGATGGGTGGCAGCTATGATGCGCACGGTCACCGGCCGCTCGGCCGCCTCGCCCACTCGGCGAACCCGCCCGGTCTCGAGCGCGCGAAGCAGTTTCGGCTGCAGATCCAGAGGCAGCTCCCCGATCTCGTCCAGAAAGAGGGTGCCGCCTTCCGCCGCTGCGAAGGCTCCCCCGGTGGCTGTGGTGGCCCCGGTGAACGCGCCTTGAGCGTGGCCAAACAGCTCCGACTCCACCAACGCGGGGGAAAGCGCTCCGCAGTTAAGGGGAACGAAAGGCCGGCTTCTTCGGCGCGAGGCCGAATGCAAGGCGGCCGCGATGCCCTCCTTGCCGGAGCCGGAAGGGCCGAGGACGACCACAGGCTCAGGGCTGTCCGCGTACTTGTCCACCTGGCGAAACACGCGGCGCAAGGCGGGCGAAGCCACCACCATGCCGTGTATGCGTTCTGGTTCCGAGCCTTCAGGAGCGGTTTCGAAGCGCAACTGGACTTTCCCTGCCTGGAGGAGAGCGCGAGGACCGAGACGAGCGCGCCCGACCCCGACTCCGTTGACCCACGTGCCATTCGTGGAATCGAGGTCGGTCAGCCACCAACCCTCCTCGTCGTGACGAATCTCGAGATGGAGGCGGGACACGAAGGCGTCCTCGAGGACCAGGTCGCACCGGGGGTCGCTCCCGACCCGAAAGGCTCGATGCGGCTCGAGCGCCCAGATCCGGTCCGCGAGGGCCAGTCGTGCGGTCGGTGAGCGATGCGAAGGAACGATCCTCACGGTATCCCGACGCTGAGGGGCCACGTCTGGGCTCATGGCCGCAGGTTAGGCGAGTGCCTCTCGTGACTCCTCGGCTGACCGCCTGTCGGACGATGGGCGGCTAGCGCGGCTTCCGATCCTCCTCGCCGAGCCGGTACCGATAAACCACCTGGCGTTTGGCCTCGATGAACAGCTCTATCTCCCGGCGAAGTTGACCTCCCATCGCCACGAGGACGAAGCGACGACGGCCAGCGGGGACGGCGTAGTTTCGGAGCGGGCTCTCTCCGAGACGCTCACCGCGGGTCGATTCGATCCAGCCGTTCGGCTCGACGACGAGGGTGACGCGCCCGGTCCCCACCGGGCGCTCCGTGCCCGTGGACGTTGCGCTCCCGAACTCGACCTCAAGCTCGGCATCCTCTCCATAGCCCAGCTTGAGCGATTCGACCCGCTCCTGACCATCGGGCGCCGTCACCTTCACGATGACCTTCCCGGCTTGGGTTGGGGCCGCCTCTAGAGGGGTCAGTCCGCGGCGGTATCCGTTGATGCGCACCACCGCACCCTCGACGTCGCTCCGAACCGACACGGTCGATCGCGCTGGGGGCGGTATGCGCGTGTCGAGGGTGCGTGCCGTCCCCGCGGTCACCTGCACCTGCGTCTCGTAGGCCGCGCTGGCACCGGGATGCTGGATCCTGATTCGGTGGCGACCCTCCTCGAGGACGAGGGTGGTCGGAGTGCTGTCTGCGGCGCGGGCGTCGTCGACATAGACCACAGCGCCTCGAGGGAAGGTCCGGATCCGCAAGCTGCCTACGGTGACGACGTTGCCTTCGGCGTCCCGCGGAGGCTCGCGGGCGCAGCCCGCAGCGGCCACCCCGAGCGCGAGTGCGATGCGCAAGAGCACCGAAGTACGGTAGAGCACCGGCCCCTCACGGCCAACCCTTCGCGCCCGCGGCCCCGTCGAAGCGGGCTACCCCGCGGGCCGCAAGACGGCGTTGCCCAGGATGGACGTCGGCCGACGCCCGCTTCGGCCGAGCAGACTCGCGGCCGCGGCGCCAAGAGTGACCTGACCGTCCTCCGTGGGATGACTCCCGCAGTAGCGCTCTGGGTCCCGCGACAGATGCAAGGCGCTCTTCACCACCCGTCGGTGGGGGCCGTCTTCCCAGCTCCGAAGGACGTTGCGAAAAGCATCAAGGGTTCGTCCTCGACCGTTCTCGAGGCCCTCGCGCTCCGGCCACGGGGGCGGCTCGACGATAGCCACGGGCGCACCCCTGCATTCCAGGGTACGCGCTACGGTCAGGATGCCTTGGGGATCCTGACCCGACTCCCAATCCTGGCTCCCGAAGCCCACGAAGATGCGCTCGAGTGGGGTCATAGGAGGAAGGGCAGGGAGCTGACCCGCAACGGTTCCGCTTACGCCCGCATTGATGAAGTCGAGCCCGGCCCTACGAGCCGCTTCGGCCGCATAGGTCAGGGCCGGATGGTGACTCTCGAGACCTTGAGCCACCGCGTCCCCCATGAACCACAGCCGAGGCCCTAAGGTCTGGTACGGCTCGAGGGCGCTCCCCTCCCTGACTTCCACCGAGGTGAGTCCGAGGGCATGCGCGTGGGAAAGATAGATCTCGAAGCGTCGCTCCCGTACGTGAGGGAGGCCTAGCTCGATGGCCCATGGGCCAGGTCTTGCATCCCATCTCCAGGGGTGATGAAGGTTTCCGTCGACGATGACGTCGATAGTTGCCGGGACGCCCTCGACTCCGGGGATGAGCCGGCCCCGGATTCTCAGTTTCGAGGTGTCGCTCCGGAAGACGAGGCGAACGCCCGCGGAAGCGAAGGCGCTGGCGAATAGTTCAGGTTGAGGAGTGAGGGCCTCGAGGAGCGCGGGCGGGTGCCGGAGTCCCCACAGCGCCCCCTCCTTCTCCACCGTACTCACCACCCCACGGAGCCCCGCCGACCATACTGGTCGGGGAACCACCCGCATCCGCTCCTCGTGCGCCACGGTTCGTGAGTTTCGGGCATGCAGAGCCCCGCATGAGATGGAATCGGATCGGCTCGCAGAGCTTGCCGTCCAAACATCCTAAATTTCGGGTTCGCGACTCCCCAAGCGGAAGCCCAACCTGAGACCTCCAGTGACGCCGAGGCCGGGATCGACGTCCAGTGACTCGATGAGCAGCCCGGCGACAAGGCCAAGCTCGAGTGCGAGCTCTGACGACAACCCTAGCTGCACGCCCGCTTCTCCACCCGCGATGGCATCTACGCCAGGGAACCGGAGCTCGGCCCCCACTCGCGGTCCAAGGAAGCTCGACCATCGACCGACCCGAGGCGGGGCGCTTCGAAAGCGCAATCCAAGCTCCGCGCCCATCGCAATAGCACCTGCAGGTCGATCCTCCGGGGGTGAGAACGTCGGTCCCACCGTGACGCGGAGGGTTCCGGCGAGGGTTCGCGAGAAGGGGATAGCCACTCCCAGGACAGCGCGTAGTCGTGCTGGATCCGACAGTCTAGATTGCACTCCTACGAGGCCCGCGACGAAGACTTCGTCGCCCGTCTCGTCGGTGAGCCGTTGAGCGGCGGCGCGAAGGGCCCGCTCTCTCTCTCGGGCCACCACCGGCTCAAGGAGCTCGAGCTCGCCCGGAGGGTCTTCGTAGCCCATCGCGATCACGCGGCCCCCTCGCTCCCCGTAGGCCACCACCCGCACCTCGAGGGTGGTGGGGGCGTCCGACCACACCTCCGCCGCTTCGAACCGGGCTCGCCACCAGCCCTCCGAGGGGACTCCGACGTCTCCCTCTCGAACGCCTTCTCTCGGGGTCCAGACCCCCTCGCCCACCCGGAGCTCGAACTCGACGCGATCGACGACTCCGGGGTCGTCGAAGATCTCGACCCGAAGCACCACTGCCTCCCCGCGAACCGCGATGAGGTCTCCGAAGCGAATCCCGAGCGCCCACGCCGAACTCGGGACAGAGACGACGAGGCCAGCGACGAGTGCGAAGAAAAAGGAGCCGCGCACCTCGAAAAGCTAGCAGTGAGCGACCGCACGACGAAGTCGTCTTGCCGCTCAGCTCGCTGCGAAGGACGATGGGGAAGCATGTGGCCGGCTCTCGGAATCGCGCTGCTCGGCTTGCCCCCGGTGGCTGTGACCCAGCTCGATCGGGCCGCGGAGGCGGCTGAGGTCGATGCGGTTGGGGTCCGGGAGGCGCTCGAGCCTCGGCTCGATGCGATCGTCGAGGCCATTCCGCCCGCCCCCACGGCGGTTCGGGCGCGGGCGCTCCTGCAGCTCCTTCACGGTTCTGGGCCTTCGGGGCTCCTTCGTACCTACGACGAGTTCGCGACCACCGTGGTGGACGTGATGGAAGGCGGACGTTTCAACTGTGTCTCCGCCACCGCGCTTTTCCTGATCGCCGCCCACGCGCTGGAGCTAGACGCTCATGGTTTCGACCCCGCTCCCGAGGACCGGGACCGGATCGCGCGCCAGGTCGCAGCGGTCAACGGAGGAGGGCGGGGCATCGTCGACGAAGAAGGGGAGCAAGTGGGCTTCGAGGGCTTGCTCGCCGCGACCTTCGTCAACCGAGCCACGGTCGCGCAGGAGCGCGGGGATCTTGCCGAGGCCGAGCGCCTCTTCGCTCGGGGGGCTGCGCTCGCCCCGTCTCCGACCTCCCGCCGTCTCCTCCAAGACCAGCGGGCGGCGCTCCTGGCCCGACTGGCTCTTTCGCATCTCGAGGGGAGCGGCCCGCCCGCCCTCGAGCGGGCCCAGATGCTCCTCTTGCGGGCGCGAGAGCTCGAGCCCCATGACGCTCAGGTGCTCGGCATCGTCCGCCAAAACCTTCGCGCGGTCACCGAGCGCATGATCCGCTCCGCTGTCGACGCGGGGCAGGACAGTCGCGTGGAACGGACGCGAGCCCTCTTCGACGAGGTGGCGTCTCGCGGCGAACGCGTAGGCCTGCATGCTTTCCTGCTGAGCGAGCGCGCCCGACGTGCCGCCGAGGCCGAAGATGCGGTGTCGGCTCTCCTGTACCTTGATCAAGCTCTGGCGCTGCCGCTCGGCGCGGAGGAGTCGCCCCTTCGCGGAGTGCTCGATGAGAACCGTCGAGGCATGATCCCCTCCGCCGCGGAGCAGCGGGCTTCCGAGGGCGACCTGGAGGGCGCGCGAGAGACGCTCGGCCGGCTCACCACGCCCCCTGCCACCCGTGAGGCGTGGGCGCGGATCCATCGGCTGGCCGGGCACGCCCACTACAGGGCGGGATCTCACACAGACGCGATCGACATCTTCCGAGCTGGTCTCGAGAAGGTGCCTGGGCATCCGGAGCTGGAGCAGGACCTGAATTCCTCGCTACAGCAGTTTGTATTGCAAGACGTTCGAGCCGGCCGCTGCGCTCGGGCCGCCCCCATACTCGAAGAGATCCGTGCCTTCGATGACCGCTTCGCGGTGGAGGCGGGCTTGGACTGCCAACTCGTGGTGGCCCAGAAGGCCCTCAGTGACGGCGCCTTTGCGAACGCCGCAGAGGCCCTCGAGGCCGGCCGGCGGTGGGCACCGAGTTCATCTCGATGGCGCGCGCCGTTGGTAGGGGTGCTGTCGGACTGGGCGGTGGATCTCGCCCGCAAGGAGGCGTGCGCCGACGTGTGGCCAGTGGTGCGCCGACTTACTTCGATGTCTTCTCCGGTGCCGAAGGAAGTGGGGCACCGGTGTCCGCCGCGCTGAGCGCCTTTGCGGTGGCGGCGATACGGTCGATGACTTTGTCGACCTCGCCGATCTCCTCGGGGAGCTGGGCTCGACTTCGTCCGTTGGGCTGAATCACCACCGCGTGGGGTTCGACCTCGGGGTGATTCTGTCCCGTAAAGAACAGCGTGATCTTCACGTTGGGCCACCGCCCTTTGGCCACCTCCTTTCCCAGCTGGGCCTTGGCCTTGGCGAAGGTTCCGTGGTCATCGTCCGAGAATCCCCAGAGGTGAAGATACTCGCGCTCGGGGCCTCCATCCGGGGCCGTGACTTGGCGCGAGGAGGGCCCAAAGGGGGCCGCGTCGAGCCGATCCAGGAAGCGCTCCATGATCTTGATCTTGGCCTCGGAGGGGTTTTCCACCGCGCCCTCGAGTCGCTCCGCCAGGCCCGGAAGGGTGACGGGAAAGATGTTCTCCTCCGGCGGGACGTGGCGGATGACGCCGTCTCGCTTCAGGTCCTCCAGGGCTGCGTGAATCGTGTTGGGGTAGTGACCTCGGGCGGTGATGATGGTGCTCCAGCGCGCGGTGGCCTCGTGGGCCATCGCTTTCTGAAAATCCGCAAAAGCCGGTCCCCTCCAGTTCGGCGTCTCGCGGATCTCGGCCAGGTCTCGGGCGAAAACGGAGGCGTCGGAGTAGTCACGAAAGTTCCGAAACGAGCCCTTCGCATGGTCGTCGCCGCGCACCTCCCAGTCGGCCCACTCTCCGGGCTGGCCCAGCTTCTCGCGGATGACGGCGAAGGCGTCGGTCCGCAGCTCGCGCTCGCTGCTGTCCTTGGTGTTGAAGAGGACGAGGCGGGTGCTCATGTTGGCGATGTTGTCGTCCCAGTCGAAGTTGGATCCGACGCCTTGCGGTAGACGCGCGAGGGTCGCCAACGTGTCCAGCGTGCGGCTCGGCAGCACCCCGTCTTTGGTGGCCCGGCGAAGGGCGTGAATCGACCGACGAAGCATGGGGACGCGTTCTTCGACGGGCACCCCGGCGAGCATGCGATAGCCGTCGCCGGATCGATTGACCCGCTCGGGGCGCTGACCGAGGTAGTCTTTGACTCCATCGAGGAGCTCATTCGCGGCGGCCACCCGCTGGTGCCCATCGGTGGCGCGGGTGCGATCGATCAGACTCTGGAGCCGAATCGTATCGGGATGAGCGACGGCGACGGGAGTCGAGGCGTTCCGGATGCCTACCCAGGCGCTGGGGCCTCGACTGAGGCCGGCGGCGACCGGCCCCTCCTGGGCGAGCTTCGCGGGGAGCGGCGGCACCGTGAGCGAGGGCCCGTTCGGCTTGGCGCGCCCGGCGACGGGGCGAGCCCGATCTGGCGTGGACGACGAAAGGGCCTTCGAGGGCTTTCGTCCC
>JBCBRU010000439.1:0-7600 GCA_039819565.1 Myxococcota bacterium
CGACGACGAGGTGAGCGTATCGGGCATACGCGACCGAGGAGAGGCAAAGCCGGTCGGAGCGTTTCACGCAAAGACCGGCCGTCAGCGCCGTGCAGCTCCAGATCAACGGGCTGCTAACAGCCCACCTCCACCACGAGCTTCCCCACCGCCTCGTTGGCCTCCATGACCCGGTGCGCCTCCGGCAGGTCCTCGAAGGAGAAGAAGGCGTGAACGTTGGACGGGTAGCGTCCGGCTGCGGCCTTGTCCAGGAACTTGCGAACGCGTTCGTCATCATCGGGGCTTCGGATGAGATCGCTCCGAGTAAAGCTGTGGGTGATGCCCTCGGGGATGTGGGGCGGGGCATCGGTGCCCCAGCTCTCCGCAAGCTGTCCGACCATCCCCAAGCGCCCCCCGCGCGGCATCGTACGGCAGCTGCTCTCCACCGCCGCCTTGGAACCCACGCAGTCCACCACCGCGTCCAGAGGCCCCGTGTCGGCGAGAACGCGCTCCGCGATATCGTCACCGTCCACGAAGACCTGATCTACCGGGCTCGTCTCGGCGAGGCGCCTCGCCTTTTCGGGACGCCGCGAAGTGGCGACCACGGTGCAGCCGAGATCCTTGGCAATGGCGATGGCGGCCATGCCGAGCGCCGAGGTCCCGCCGCGAACGAGGAGCTTCTCGGTCCCCACGAGCTGGAGATTGTCGAGACAGACCCCCACAGCGGTGTTGTAGGTCTCAGGATAGGCTGCGAGGTGGGGCACCTCCGGCGCCCGGAACACCTGGCTCCTCGGCACGACAATGTGGGTTGCATAGCTACCATCGTAGCTTCGACCCATACCTCCCATGAGGGCTACCACCCGAGCTCCGGACTGAAGATCGGAATCGGAGGGATGCAAAATGCGTCCTGCGCATTCAAGCCCCAGGACCCGGGGGAAGCTGAAGTCGGGCGAGGAGAGTCCGCGTCTCGAGAAGAGCTCAGAACGGTTCAAACCGAAGCCCTCCACCTCGATCACGACCTTTCCCGGTTCCGCAGCGGGCACCGGCCGCTCCACGCAGGTGAAGACTTCGGGTCCTCCCGGACCGGCCAGCTGCCAGGCTCTCATGACCATGCACCGGAAGTATCACGCCTCTGGGTGCGTTGAAGGGAGGCCTCGGGCCCAGTCTGAGGCCGACGGGGTCCGGCGTTCGGAGGGCCCGACAAGGTCGGACAAGTGTCCGACTGCGTATCGGCTCGATACGAACTAGCAGAAGAAGCCACCCTCGAGGTCCGATGACGCGAAATGCAGCCGAGTCTGAGGGGCTGAACGAGGAGAAAGCGGATGTACCAACTCCTGTACCTGAGCCGCGCGCAAGCGATGACTCCGGCCGAGCTCCACACGCTCGGCACGCGCTGCGCCGCGAACAACCGCGCCGCAGGCGTGACGGGGCTCATCATCCACTGGAACGGCTGCTTTCTTCAGCTCCTCGAAGGTGAGGACGCCGCCGTGGAGCAGATCTTCTTTCGGGTTACGCAAGACAGCCGTCACCGCGAGGTCTCGGTCCTCGACACCGGCATCATCCCCGCCCGCCGCTTCGACAGCGGCGCCACCACCCTCGTCGATCTCGAGAACCCGCCCCCCGAGATGACCCCGATCCTGGCCCGTCATCCCGCCTTGTCCATGATGGATCCGCACTACCGAGATCCGATGCTCGCCTTCGTCCTCCTCTTCGACGTGCACCACTGCCTGCAAGGCGGCCGGCTCGCCGCCTGAACGCGTGTCCGGGCGAAGCCGAGCCGACCGGACAAAGCGAATTGTCTAATTAGGCCCGTCGGGGCTTCGGAGAGCGGAAGGTCACGTGCCCGAGACCTGGAGACGCCGGCGCGGAACGCCCGGCTCGGCAGTCGCGAGCTGTGGGTCTTCGACCCGGAGCTCCTGGGGCCCACCGTGAGCGGAGGCCCGTTCGGCCTTCAGATCTGGCAGAGGCCCTCCTCCGGAGGCATGGAGCGGACCTACACCGGGGACGGGCCGGTTCATTCCGCGGAGCTCGACGCTTGGCTCCTCCTTTCGGAGGAGGGAAGCCACCTCCGTCTTGCCTCGGACCCCGACGGCGAGGCTCTCTGGCCCACGTGCGCGGAACGCGCCGACCGGCTTGCGGCTCATAGCTGCCCGCCCTCGGCGTCGACCCGGAGATCTAGACGCATGGAAACGGATCGGCTTCACCTTCGTCCCTGGACGCTCGAGCCTGTCGACTTGGCCTGGGCCCATCGCATCTACGGCGACCCCGAGGTGGTGAAAACGATTGGCGGGATCGTGATGAAGGACCTCCCGGCCACCCGCGCCCACATGGAGATGCGACTGGAGCGCCGTCGCCATTGGGACCAGCGCTTCGGGGCCTGGGCCGCGGAGCGCCGTCACGACGGCGTGGTGGTGGGCACGGCCCTCATGAAGCCTCTCCCCGGCCCCGACGACGTCAAAACCTACACCGAGGACATCGAGATCGGCTGGCACCTCGCCCGCGCCGAGTGGGGCCAGGGCTACGCGACGGAGCTCGGAGCTGCCCTCGTCGCCGAGGCCCGGCAGAGGCAGATCCCGCGCCTTCACGCCGTCGTAGGCCCCACCAACGCGCGATCCGTGGGCGTCGCGGAGCGTCTCGGCTTCGAAGCTCGGGGCATGACCCGCGCCTACTACGGCGGTTTGAACCTCCTCCACTTCGTACTCGAGTTCAGATCCACGGCGAGGTGAGACGAGCCCCTGTTGCGCTTCGTCTCGTGCGACGACCGTCGTAAGAGGGTCGGCATGTCCGCTCCCGTCACCGCCATCATCGGCGTCGGCCCTGGCAACGGTCTGTCCTTCGCCCGCCGCTTCGCCGCGGGCGGTCACCGCATCGCGCTTCTCAGTCGGAGCCTGAACGACCTGAACGCGTCCGCAGAGGCGCTCGAAGGGGAAGCCATGGCGGCTGCGTGCGACGCCACTCAGCCCGATTCGGTGGCTGAGGCGCTCGCCACCGTGGAGAGCCGCTTCGGCCCCGTCGACAACCTCCTCTACAACGCCGGCTCCGCGGCCTTCGGCTCCGTGGACCAGGTCGACGCCGAGACCATGGAGATGGCCTGGCGCATCAACACCCTCGGCCTCTTCGCGGCTGCGAAAGCGGTCCTGCCAAAGATGAGGGAGAAGAAGGCAGGCTCGATCATCGTCACGGGAGCCACCGCCTCCTTGCGGGGTGGGGCGCGATTCGCCGCCTTCGCCCAAGCCAAGGCCGCCCAGCGTAGCCTCGCCCAGTCTTTGGCCCGGCAGGTCGGGGCGGACGGAGTCCACGTCTCCATCGTGATCGTGGACGGCATCGTCGACTCGGAGCGCACCCGCGAGCGCATGCCCGACGTCCCCGCCGACCTCCGCATGAACGCTGACTATATCGCGGAGGCGGTGTGGTTTCTCGCCCACCAGGCGCCTTCAGCCTGGACCTTCGAGCTCGACCTCCGTCCGTCGGCGGAGAAGTGGTGAGCGTGGCCCAAGATCCTCTAAGCGCGGTTCGAGCCGAGCTGAAGTCTCTCTTCGTGGAGCGCGACGAGGCGGTGGACGGAATCCTCGTGGCGCTCCTGGCCCGCGAGCACGTTCTGCTCTTGGGGCCCCCGGGGACCGCCAAGTCGATGCTCGCGCGGGAGCTGGTGCGCCGCCTCGAGGGGGCGCGGCTCTTCGAGTGGCTCCTCACCAAGTTCTCGACTCCGGAGGAGCTGCTGGGTCCCCCGTCGCTCCCGGCCCTCGAGGCCGGACGCTACGAGCGGGTCACCGAGGGGAAGCTCCCCGAAGCCGAGGTTGCATTCCTCGACGAGATCTTCAAGGCGAACTCGGCCATCCTCAACGCCCTCTTGTCGCTCCTCGCGGAGCGCCGGTTTCATCAGGGCTCGCGGGCCACCGTCGTCCCCCTGGAGACCGTGATCGGGGCCTCCAACGAGCTCCCTGACGAGGAGGAGCTGGCTGCGCTCTTCGACCGCTTCCTGCTTCGCTTCACGGTGGGCTACGTCGAGCAAGACCAGCGCTTCTCGACCCTCCTCACCGCCCCTCCTCCTCCTGCGGCCCCGCAATCTAAATTAACCCAGGAAGACCTCGCTGAGCTTCGTGGACGGGTAGCCGAAGTCCGCGTCCCCGCGGGCATCATCGAGGACCTCGTGGAGCTTCGACGAAGTCTGCTCGGCGAAGGTGTGATTGCCTCGGACCGCCGCTGGCGCAAGTCGGTGGGCTTGCTCAAAGCGAGCGCGGTTCTCGAGGGGCGCGACGAAGCCGGTCCCGCCGACCTCAGCTGGCTCGAGCATATCCTCTGGACGGATCCCGAGGAGCAGCCGAAGGTGCGAGAGATCGTGGCTAAGATCTCGGGGGGCAGCGACGAAGAGGCCAAGAAAATCCTATTTCAGGCCCAAGAGATTCAAGCCTACGCCCGGCGCCCCTGGCCGGACGAGTCGTCGCGGGCTCGCGCGCTCATCGAAGCCCACGCCAAGCTCGACGAGCTTCGCAAACGCCTCGAGCGCATGTTGGGCGAGGCCCGACGCCGCAGCCGTCCCACCCGCCGCCTGGAGGCGGTGAAGTCAGAGATCTCAAGCCTGCAGGCCAGCCTGCTGGGCGTAGCCAACTAGTACTGCCGGTGCACGAGACGCTGATGTCGGCCATCAACACCATCGAACTCGACGGCTACGACCTCGACGTCTTCGCTCGCATCCTTCGGACGGAGCCCACCCTGCAGACCCACCGGGACCGCTTGGGACGCTTGCTTCCCCATCCCGAGCCCCTCCTTCAGGATCTCTTTGGCGTCCTCTTCAAGCTCAACGTCATGATCGAGCCCCCGCGCCACGTGGCCCCCTCGGCCCTCGTCAATCGGCGACTCGTGGAGTCAGTGCTCGGGCATCCGGGAATCAAAGAGCTCCGAGGACGGACCCAGCTCAACGAAGGGGAGAGCCGGGACGCCCTCGTGCTCCTCGCCGAGCGGGTGCTCAAAGCGCTCACGCGGCGGGGTCGCGCCCGCCCCGAGGCGCTCTCCGAGGGCATGGACGCGGCCGATGACGAAGCCGCCCTCGCGGAGCGCGAGAAGCTCCTCGAGAAGCTGGGCGAGGTCGAGGGCCTCGATGAGGACACCGCGACGGCGGTGAAGAAAGACCTCGAGCAGGAGATCCGTTCGCTCCGGTCCAAACTCGAGAAGGCACGGCAGAGTCAGTCGAGGCACGCCGACGACCTCCCTCTCGATATGGACAACGAGATCGGAGCCTCGGTGGAGCAAATGACCGCCGACCTGTCGGAGCTCGACGACAACATCCGGGGTCTTGGGCTCGGAGCCGGAAACTCCGGAAAGCAAGACGCCCGGCGGCGGCTCGAGCTCGGAGACCGACTCGCTCGGTCGAAGAAGCTGCGCCTCCTCGCGCGCCTGGCCGGGGCCTTCAAGGAGGTGGCCTTCGAGGCGCGGCGCAAGACCATCCCCCGAGCCCCCCAAACCGTGCACGCGGTAGGGAAAGGCCGAGATCTCGGCCACCTTCTGCCCTCGGAGCTCCCCGGACTCGATCGCCGCCGACGCGGGGTCCACCTCGACTTCCTGAGGCGCTTCGTCGAGGGCGAGCTGATGCAATACGAGTTGCGGGCACCCGCCAGCCGTGGACCGATGGTGGTCTGCGTGGACGGGAGCGGCTCCATGACGGGGAGCAAGGAGCTATGGGCGAAGGCGGTGGCGCTCACCCTGATGGAGATCGCCCGCCGCGAGAAGCGGCGCTGCTTGGCCCTGGTCTTTTCGGACGGACCCGACCTCTTCGAGGTGGAGCTCCTCGACCGGGGACGGGGCGCGGGATCCCGCCTCGCGGTGAGGGACGCCGCGGTGCTCGCCTTCGCCGAGCACTTTCCGGGAGGGGGCACCGCCTTCGAGCCTCCCCTCCGCCGCGCCGTGGAGGCGGTCTCCGAGGGCCGCTATCGCGGAGGCGACATCATCTTCATCACCGACGGCGAAGCACAGGTCAGCGCCGAGCTCGAAGCGGAGGTGCGCGCCGCCAAGAAGGCGCACCGCTTCAAGGTACGCGGCCTCGTGGTCGACCTCGACCATCACCGCACCGAGGAGCTGGCCAAAGTGGCCGACGAGATCCGCCCGGTCAGCGATCTGACCGGTGACGCCCTCAGCGACCTGTTCTCCGCCGTCTGAGGCGAGCGGCGCCGAACAGCAGGAGGCCGAGCCCCCACAGCTCGGTGCCCCCGCTCGCGCGGCAGCCTCCCCGGCTCGCGCCCGGGCCGAAGCGGGAGTTCTCGTTGGGTTCGACGGGCATCCGGGGTCCTGCCCCCGAGCCCCCGGTGCTCACGCCCATGTCCACACCGAGATCCGGAGTGGATGCGTCCACGCCCCCCATGTCGGCGCCTGCGCTCACGCCCATGTCGGCAGTCCCACCGGAGCCGCTGCCGCCGCCGCCCCCTGAGCCGCCGCCGCCTGAGCCCCCGCCGCCGGACCCTCCGCCGCCGCCGCCACCGCCTCCTCCTCCGCCGCCGCCCGATCCGGGCGGTGCGATCGCGGGGTCGGCCGGGTCGTAGACCATGTCCACGCCAGGATCCTCGTCCCAGTTACACTCAGGGTCTCCGAGCTCGACGCCGTTCGTGGCCCCGTCGCCGTCGCTGTCGAGAGGGCAGACCACGGCCCACTGCACCACGCCTTGCTCACCGGGAGGCGACAAGGTGTTCTCCACCGCTTCACCGAAGACGTTTCGCGGATACCTGAACGTCGTCCTCGGCGGCATATGGCAGGTGTTGCAGCCGTTTGGGGCGGCGGGGATCTGTCGGAGGCGCTCCGGTCGAGCCTCAGCGACCGCCGGGAGCAGAAGCCCGAACGCGAGCAGGAAGGGGCGCTTCATGTCCCCACAGCGCCACGGTAGACGGGTGAGATCCATCACCTCCATGCCGACCCGACTCCCATCGCGCGTCCTCTCCCCTGGATTGCGGGTCGGGCAGAGCTTGATTCGTGGCTCTCGGGCAGGGCACTGACGGCGACCATGGCTGGCGACAAGAGCCCGGATCCTCGCCCTCGACTCGTCACCGGTCCGCGCTTGGGCCGGCTGCACGACCGGGTCCTCCACGTCCTGGCGGAGGTCGACGCGGGAGCACCGGCCGACCGCGCCCTCTCGAACGCCTTCCGAAGAGCTCGAGACCTCGGCAGCCACGAGCGCGCCGTAGCTCGGGAAGAGGTCTACGGCCTCCTCCGCGGACGCCGCATCGTGCAGGACACTTTGCAGCGGGCCGCCCAGTCGCTGCGCAAAGATCTGGACCTCTATGATGCCCCGATTCGGGCTCGCCTCGAGCTCCTGACCCATCTCGCGCTCGAGGGTCAGTCCCTCGCCGAGCTCGAGGCTCGGGACCGCTACGCCGCGCGACGGATTCCCAAGCTCCTGGAGAAGATCGTTTCCGGGCGCCTGCCTCCCGCCAAACACGGGGCGGTCGAGGCGGAGGCGATCCGATGGTCGCTCCCCACGTGGATCTTCCGCCGACTGGTGGACGGCTTGGGAGCCGAGAAAGCTTCGGAGGTCAGTCAAGCCCTCCTTCAGCGGGCGCCGGTCACGCTGCGCGTCGACCCCACCCGGGCGGACCGAGGGGCGCTCATCGAGAAGCTCCGTGCAGCAGGCTCCAGTGCC
>JBCBRU010000440.1:0-7587 GCA_039819565.1 Myxococcota bacterium
CCGTCTCCGATCGTGCCAGCCGGGGCGAGTACGAGGACCTCGGTGGCCCCGCCATTCGCGCGTACTTCGAAGAGGTCCTCACCTCACCGTGGGGCCGGTACCCCCTGTGGTCACCACGAGCGAGCAGCCCTCGTCGTCCACCAGAGCTTTGAGGGTGGACTCAATGGCGGGTTGCTCGTCCGGAATGACGCGGGCGACCGGCGCCCACGGTGAGGTGAGGACCTCTTCGAAGTACGCGCGAATGGCGGGGCCACCGAGGTCCTCGTACTCGCCCCGGCTGGCACGATCGGAGACGGTGACGATGCCGATACGGGCCGTGTCGCTCACGGTGGGAGGGTTTCAGAGCCGTCGCTGCGACTCAACCTCTGCCGCCTGTCTCCACGCGACACAGGTGAGGTCGGCGGGCCCCCGCCCCGCTGGCATAGCCCCGAAGGCGGCCGAACAAGTCGTGCAATGGGGAGCCGGGGAAAAGACCGTGACCCCGTCATATCCCCGGCGCACTACGTGAGTCATCTCGCGCGCGCGGCCGAGTCTCTCGAGATCGTGGCGCAGGAGCCGGTGCTCTTCGAGGGTAAGGAGATCGTGGACGCGGACCGTCCGCTCGAACGTCACGAGCTGGAGAGACTCGCGAGCATGGTGCGCTTGGGTCAGGTCTCTCCCAAGTGCCACGTTCGGGAGAGCCTTCGCGGCCCTCAGATCGTGGAGAGGATTCGGGCCATGCTCGCACGCCAGTCGGATGTGCGGCAGCTCCACGAGAAGGGGGGCTTTGCGCCCTATTGGGAGGAGCTGGAGCGGCGCATCGACGTCCCCGACACCGTCGGGAGCCTCCTCGCGGTGATCGCCACCGCGCGCCCGGGCCTCTTCACCCAGGCCCTGCTCGGAGGCTACGTCGCGGCCTACTTGGCCTGGGAGCTCTCGATGCCGGCCGGGGAGCGGGTCAGCGTCTTTCTCGGCGGGCTTCTTCGAGACCTGGGGATGCTGTACGTCGACCCCCGGCTCCTCGACGAGCCCGCTGACCAGCATTTCGACGGCGAAACGTGGATCGAGGTCCAGACCCACGTCGTCCTCAGCGCTCGCATCCTCGACATCGCCGGGGTCAGCACGAGCGTAAAGAACGCGGTGCTGTGTCATCACGAGCGCGTCGACAGCACCGGCTACCCGCAGGCTCTGTGGGGGAAAGACGTGCCGGTCTCCGGACAGCTGGTGGGCTTCGCCGACATCGTCTCGACGATGCGGATCAAGCGCTTCTTCGGCTCCGGACGGAACATGAAGGACGCGTTGACGATCCTCCAGCTGAACATGGACAGCTTCGACGCTAAAATCGGACAGGCCTTCACCGCCATGCTCCACCGCGCGAAGCTTCGGTCGACGGCCTTTCTTCCCCACGACCGGGACACGATGCTGAAGATCCTCAAGCGCCGCGCTGGGATCATCCGGACGAGCATGCTTCAGCTCAAGGAGGTCTCAGAGGACCGCCGGGCCAAGAATCGCTCCCCGAAGAACCACATCCTTCGCGGATCTGTCGATCGCACCCTCTCGAATGTTATGCGATCGGGGCACGGGGATCAGGACTTCGTGTGGTGGCTCGGCCTCGTGGCGGCAGGAAAAGAGGCCGCGGACAAGCACCAGCTCTCCGAGATCGATCTGCAGCAGGAGGAGCTCCTGTGGCAGCTCCGTCGGGTCCGCCAGGAGCTCTTCAAGGCGGTGCCGAGCCTCAACTTCAAGAGCCAAGCCTACGCGATCTGACGCGTTGCGACGATTGACCCTGGCCGGGGTCTAGGCGAGCGTCGGAAGGTGACCGTCAACCCATACGAAGCACCAAGCGAGCAACGGGAGGTCATCGCGAGCTCGCCCGGTCGGGTGTCCCTGGTTGAGATCTTCTCGAAGGCGATAGCCTTAGGGTCGGCCTCGCCCTGGCTCACCGGGCTCCTGGTGACCATCAACTTCGTGGCTGCGGAGGTCCAGCGACAGGCCGGTGAGGAGGAGCTGCAGGCTATCTTTCTGACCTTGCTCGTCAGCTGGCTCATCTCCCCTATTCCACTGGCCGCCATCCGGGGGGTCGACGAGGGAGAGGGGGTGGCGGCGGGAATCAGCCGTCGTCTTCGTTGGGCGCCTGCAACTCTGGCTGCCACCATCGCCTTGATGGTCCTCGTTATGCTGTCCGCCTTCCTGCTCTTTCTACCCGCGATATGGCTCTTGGTGCGGTACCAGTTCATCGCCTATCCGGCCATCGATGGGGTTTCGGTGCCTGGTGCCTTCGCGGAGAGCGCACGGCTGGTCAAAGGGCGATGGTGGGCCACTTGGATGCGCAACGTCGCCATCGCGTTCCCCGTGTTCATGCTTCCCGCCATCGTCGGCGCCGTTGATGGTGTCGTCGGCACGGAGCTCGCGCGCCATCCCGGCTTCTCCCTCATGAACTCGGGGCTGGGGACGCTCTTCGCCCTCGCGACTTACGCTCACTATGTCGCTCTTCGCGACTCCGCTTCCGAACCAAGCTGAAGGTAAGCCTCCTCGACAATCGAGACTGCGGCCAGCCCCTCTGCGGCCGGCACGGGGTTCGGCGACCCTGGCGTCCGAACGTGATCGACGAAGGCGTTTATGGTGCGGGTGATGGTCGAGACGGCGGGCACGGGACGAGACTCTCGAACTCGCCCCCGCGTCACATATAGAGCCCGATCGATGAAGTCCGCTTCGAGGCCCGCTTCGTCGAAAAACAGCGCGAAGCGATGATGACGGGATCGCCCGAGCTTGCTGGTGCTCAAGAGCCCTTCCGCTCCAGGCCCGGCCCGACCGCCGTGAGCCCGGAGCTGCACCGTGATCGCGTCCTCGACCTCGCGGTACCGAAGCTGCTGCGCGCTGACCCCCGTGACTTCGAGCTCAGCGGAAAGGGCGAAGCGCAAGGCGTCGATACCGTGGATGCCGGTCTGCATCAGCACCCCGCCCGCCGCGAGAGCAGGGTCGTCCTCCCAGGTGACGTCCCGAGGCTCGAGGCGCTGAGCGAACTCGAAGCCTCTGAGCCTTCCGAGCTCCGGATCCGCCGCCGCGGTGCGGAGCGCCTCGAGCAGAGGGTCGAAGCGTAGGGTGTGGGCGACGGTGAGGGGGAGCGCTCGCAGCTGGGCCTTTTCGATGAGGGCCTCGCCTCGAGCCCGATCGGGAGCGAAGGGCTTTTCGACCAGCACGGGCCGACCGGCGGCGAGGGCGGTCTCGAGCACCTCGACGTGACGGCCCACGGGGATGACCACCGCCACCGCCGCGACCCCGGGGTGGGTGCACAGAGATTCGACGGTGGGGAGGGCCGGGACCGCATAGAGGTTCGCGGCGGCCCGGGCCCGCTCCGCCCCGCGAGACCAGACGGCCGCGAGGTGTCCCCCGTCGATGTCCCCGTCCGCGAGATGCCGGGCGTAACGTGCACCATGAATACCCAGACCGATCAGGCCGATCCCGAGGCTCCCCGCGCCCACAGGACGATGATAACTTCCCCGAGATGTTCGGTCCCTCGGTACGTTCCGCGCTCGCGCTGGCGATGGGGGTCGCGGGCGGCCTCGGGCTGAGCCTCGTCCTCGACGCTCCGTCCGCCCCCGAACCGAGCGAGCGGCCTGCCGTCCCTCCGAACCCGCCGATTCGGGTCGAGGAAGCCTCAGGTCTGGCCTGGGTGGATCGCGCCCCGCTCGGGCCTACCCGACTGCGGCGGGGCAGCGAGCTGTTTCGGCCCGCAGCGCTGGGCACCACGGGAGCGTCGAGCCGCGCCCGCCTGCGACTCGGCGACGTCGATATGGAGCTCGGCGACGACGCGCGGGTCATCATCGGCGGGCGCGGGAACATCGCTCAGCTCGACTACGGTCGCCTCCGTGTGGCCGCTCCGGACTGGACCTTTACGACGCGGGTTCCGGCCCGCCAGCTCGAAGCCGAAGGCAAGAACTACACCGTCACCGCTTTCTCCGGCGGCGTGCTCCTCGGCATTGCGGAAGGGGCCGTCCGCGTCGTCGTCGCTGGCCAGAGTCACGACCTGACGGGGCCCAGCCTTCACTTCGTGGGGGCTGAGGTCGAGAGCGCGCCTCTGCCTGCGGAACACACCGTGTCCATTCTGCAGGTTCTCAAGCGCGGCCGAGGGACCCGGGTTTGGGGGCAGTCAAGTCCGTTTGCGCAAGTCAAACTCCGGATCGCGAAAGCCGAGGGCGAGGCGTGGGCCGACCAGAGCGGTCGCTTCGTCGTCGATGCGCCCTCTCGCCGGGGTCGACCCGACCTCGAGGCTTGGGATGGCTTGGGCCGTCACGCGCGCTTGGACCCCGTCACCGCATCGACCCCGCCCCCCACGGACGCCCTGATACCGGCCTCATGGACGACGCCCGGAGCTACCGCGAGCGGGGCTCTCACCGAGGCTTCCGCCGGCCCCAGGCCCGGGCTGCGTCGACTGGCCAAGAAGGCGGCGGCGGGGACGCCGGCCCAAGCGCCCACCGAAGGGCCGGGGCGCCGCGGGGGCGTGCCCTCGACGGTCGACGTCACCTTTGATGGGCGGGACGCCCCGGTGCTGGTCATCGAAAAGAAGGAAGTGGTGCCTCAGTCCCCTGACGACGACACGCTCTGACGCAGAGTGAAGCTGGCCAGCGTGAACGCCGACTCCAAGGATGAGCGGCTGAGTGCGCCCCGCACTTCCCCCACGGTGTCCGGAATGACCGATAGGAGGTCGTCGAGGGCTTCCTGAGTCAGGGCGATGCCGTAGGTGAAGACGTCGTCGGCTCGGACCCCCTGTGAGGCGTAGAGCGCGAAGGCGGCGTCGGCCGGCAGAACCTGGGGGGTTTGAGGGTTGGCGCCCGCCGACACCACGAGCATCACCGCGCGTCGCCCGCAGGTGGCGGAGTCCCGCAGCTGCCGCGCGCCGCGGGTGATAGCGCCGAAACCATCCGCGGCGCCCGCGTAGCCGGTGGACGCCAGCTGATCTACGGCGTCTGCGAGCGCGAGCGCTGAACTCGCGCCCGAGATCTCGAGAGCTCCGGCGCCTTCACCGTGGGTGACCAGCGAAAACCGGCTCCCAATGGGAAAATCGGTACGCCCTGCGAAGCGCTGCCGAAAGATGCCTGCCACCCCTCCGAAGGTCGGATCCGCGAAGCCCATGTTGCCGGAGGCGTCGAAAACCACCGACACATCCAGTGCCCGCGGCTCGGCGGCGCAGATCGGGAAGCCGTCGAGCCGAAGCACCACCGAGCTGACCTCCTCGGAGAGGGGCACGCAGGCACGAGCGAAGACCAGCCCGTCCTCGTCCCGCGCGGCGGCATGCACCAAGGCGCCGGCCGGTATCTCTCCCTCGGGGAGGATCGCCTCCGGGCGGGCGGGAACGTCAGACGTGCGCTGATCAACGACCTCGGCGAGCGCCGATACTTCCTGGGCCGTGCGCTCGAGGACCTGCTCGCAGGTCAGCCCGCGGAGGACCTGGGTCACGACCGTCCGCGCCCGTGCCTCGACCACCGCGTCGCCGAAGTCGAGGCGGACCTCGGTCGTCGACCCGCATGCCGCGAGGAGCACCCCCACCCCCCCGGTCCATCTTCGCATGCGGGAGGCCTATCAACCCCGGCGTTTCGGGGCGAGGGAGAGCGCGGGCGTCGGTCGCTGGCTGAGGGTCGAGGGTTCTGAGCCCACGCGAAATACGAGACCTCCTCCGCCCTCGCGCCGCGAGACCACCACGTGCTCTCCGGCGTGGAGACGGCCTTCGAGGATGCGGGCCGCGATGGGGGCCTCGACGAGCTGGCCGAGGGCGCGTCGGAGGGGGCGGGCGCCGTAGCGAAGCTCGACCCCACCTTGCTCCACCAGGACGGCCAGAGCGTGCCTGTCGAGCTCGAAGCTGATGCCGCGCTCCTTTTGAAGGCGCTCGCTCGACTCGCCCACGAGATGCCGGGCGATGCGGGTGATCTCGAGGGGCCCCAGCGGGCCGAAGTGAAGCTTTTCGTCGATGCGTCCCCACAGCTCCGGGCTCAAGCCGCGACGGGCCGCCTGCGTCGCCGCGTCGTCGGGGGCCCTCACCCCGTCGGAGAAGCCAATGGAGCGACGCGCTTCGGCCTCGCCGCCGAGGTTGGTGGTGAGGAAGACGACGGTTTCGCAAAAGTCGGTGGTGCGCCCGTGCCCGTCCGTGAGGCGGCCTTCATCCAGGATCTGAAGGAGGAGCTGGAGCACCCGGGGGTGGGCCTTCTCCACTTCGTCGAAGAGCAGGATGGAGGCGGGGCGCCGTCGAATCGCGTCGGTCAGCTGACCCCCCTCCTCGTGGCCGACGTAGCCTGGTGGGGCGCCCACCAGACGGGCCACCGAGTGGGCTTCGGAGAGCTCGGAGAGGTCGAAGCGAACCAGGGCACCTCCGTAGAGGATGTCCGCGACCGCCTTGGCGGTTTCGGTCTTCCCGACGCCGGTGGGTCCAAAGAGGAGAAAGCTGCCGCGGGGACGCTTTCGGCTAAAGCCGGCCGCGTGGCGGCGGATCACCGAAGCGATGCGCTGAAGCGCGCCCCGGTGGCCCACGATCCGCTCTGAGAGGCGATCCTCAAGGGCCAGGAGAGCGTCGCGATCCGTCTCCAGAAGCCGCTCCGGGGCGACCCCGACCCGCTCCGAGACCAAGGTGGCCAAGTCCTGAGCGCCAACCTCGCTGCGTCCCGCTCGGGCCACGCGCGACCCCGCGAGGTCCAACAGAGCGATGGCCTTGTCCGGGAGCTGGCGATCCGGGACGAAGCGCACGGAGAGGCGCACCGCCGTGCGAATCGACTCCGGCGTGTAGCCGACCCCGTGGTGCTCCGAGTAGGCGGGAAGCAGCTGAAACAGCATGGTCTCCGCCTGTTCGGCGGTGGGCTCCTCGACGAGGACGGGTACGAAGCGCCGGGCCAGGGCAGGGTCTTTATTGACGTACCGGTCGTACTCGCTGGGGGTGGTAGCGCCGATGCAGGGAAAGCGGCCCTGCGCGAGCACGGTCTTGAGCTCGTTGGCGGCATCGAGAGCGCCCTCCCCGGTCGTGCCCGCCCCCACCAGCGTGTGGATCTCGTCGAAGAACACCACCACCTTGCCTTCCGCCCGCTCCACCTCCTCTCGCAGGCCTTCCAGCTTCTCGCTGAAGCTGCCGCGAAGATGAGTGCCCATCAAGAGACGCCCTACGTCGACGGCCACCACTACCCGCTCTTGGTCGGCCGGGCTTCCCTGTACCCAGCGGGCGGCGAGGCCCTCCACGATGGACGTCTTGCCCACCCCTGGTTCGCCGATTAGGCAAGGGTTGTTGGCCTTGCGCTTTCCGAGAATGTCGGCGAGCTGCTCGACCTCGGCATCACGGCCCACGAGTCGGTCCAGACCTCCCCGGGCCGCCTCGAAAGAGAGATTGCGACCCATGCTCGACAACCAGGGAAAGTCGGACACCGGAAGGAGCCAGCCCTCCTCGGGGCGTCGCGCCGCAGGAGGATCCGCGGGGGCGAGGGCGGTCTCCGGAGCGGCGGCGGCGGGAGCCGGCTCCGGTGGTGACGGGGCCTGGGCGGGCAAAGCTCGCCCCTCTGGAGGCCGCCCTCGCCCCCGCGGATCCTCCTGCGGCGCGACGCCCCGAGGAGGGCTGGCTCCTTCCGGTGTCCG
>JBCBRU010000441.1:0-7576 GCA_039819565.1 Myxococcota bacterium
ACCGACCCGAGACTCGCCGATACCGACGGCGACACGCTCCAGGACGGCGCCGAGGACGCGAACGTCAACGGGCTGCGCGAGCCCGGAGAGACCGACCCTACGTCCCCGGATACGGATTGCGATGGCCTGCGCGACGATGCCGAGCTCGCCGCGTCCCCGCCGACCTCCCCGGTGAACGCGGATTCGGACGGCGACGGTATTCCGGACGTAGGGTCGGTCTCTCCGGGCTCGCGCAGCCCGTTGACGTTCGCGTCCTCGGCGCCGTCCTGGAGCGTGTCGCCGTCGGTATCGGCGAGTCTCGGGTCGGTCTCTCCGAGGTCGACGCTCCCGTTGCGATTGGCGTCCTCGACGCCGTCCTCGATGCCGTCCGCGTCCGTGTCGGCCAGAGCCGGGTTCGTCTCCCCGGTGTCGACGCTCCCGTTTTGGTTGGCGTCCTCGAGACCGTCCGCGAGGCGATCCCCGTCGGAGTCCGATGCGGCCGGGTCGGTCTCGCCCGGATCGACGCGGCCGTTGCGGTTTCGGTCCTCGATCCCATCCCGAAGGCCGTCCCCATCGGTATCGTCGACGGTCGGCGAGGTCGTCGAACCCGGGTCCGCGTCCGCCACCGGAGGCGGAGCGCAGAGGGTCCCGGGGACCGCCGCGGTGCGGCCCACCTCGAGGCCATCGGGCAGGTCGTCGCCGTCGGTATCAGCGAGGTTCGGGTTGGTCCGCGAACCGTCCGCGTAGATCGTCGCGAACTCTTCCTGGTCGCTGAGCCCGTCACAATCGGTGTCGAGCATCCGGTTGCCGGGGTTGAGGGCGTCGGCCCCGCCGTCCGACCCCACGCTGCCGTCCGGTCCCGCCCCGCCCCCGTCCGGGTCCACGCTCCCATCGGGGCCGGCCCCGCCCCCGTCCGCACCAACCTGGGCGTCGGAGCCGACATCGGCCCCGGCATCGGGGGCCAGATCCATGGGACCGGGAGGAGAGGAGGCGTCGCTGCACGCGGCGACGACGACGACGAGCATCAGGCTGGGGATCAACGAGGTGTGGAATCGGCGCACGCTTCGCTCCTGCGGGGTCGAAAGGCCCCGCTACGGTTCATCGTCCGTGGCGGCCGGGTTAGCACGGCCGACATCGAGGTGAACATGGGCCGGTCACCGCCGACCGCATGAGTTGCATGTTCTAGTTACGGTCCTGCGTTTCGAGGGCGCGGGCTCGTTGCGCGAGCGCCCTTGCCCGGGCCTTTTCCGCAAAATCCTCCACGCGCGCGGCCCGTGCCGCAAAGGTCCTGGCCTGGGTGTACTGCTGGTCCTCGAGCTCGATTTCTGCGCGCAACAGGAGGATATCGCCGAGCAGCGGAAGGCGATAGGCCCGGCCCGCGGCCGCGTCGAGCGCCGATCGCGCCTCGCCAAAGTGTCCCTGCGCCCTGGCCTGCACGGCGGCCTGAATCAAGGTACGGGCCGCGGACGCCTGTCGCCCCGCGTTCGGATCCGGTTCCCCCTCGGAGGGCGTGTCCCCACCTGCGAATCCGGCCAGCTGACCGAGCGCGTCCGACTCGAGGTCGTCGGCGGCGCGGTCGGCGGTCGGATCGAAATCCTCCGGCCGCTCCTCCTCGGCGGCGACCGCGAGATTGACCGGCGCTTCGAATCCGGCCCCGGCCGCCCCCTCGGAAGACGAACGAGCGTCCTTCTTCTGAGCGATCTCGTCGGCCGCTGGGGAGGACGGACGACGGGCCCGTCGAAAGGTCCGCGCCGGAGCCCTCCGCCCCGGACCCGAGGCTCGGCCCTTCGGCGCCGCCGCCCCTCCGGAGGCCACCGCGCTTCGGTCTGCCGACGACGGCACCCGACCTCCCTCGTCGGAGGCCTTCGGGGCCGACCGAGCGGGCCTCGCCGCCGCCGGCGGAGGCGCCGCCGCCCGGACCGCGTCGTCGAGCTGGGGCTCGCTCCCAAGTTCGGCCAGGTCCGGTTCGACCGCGGAGGGCGCCGCTCCCTCAGGCTCGGGCTCGCTCCGGAACTCAGCAAGGTCTCGGTGGTCGACCGAGGGCGCCGCTCGTTCGGAAAGACGAGGGCTGAGGCTGAGACCTCCGGGCACGATCACCGCCACCAGCACGACGGCCGCGGCCACCGCGAGGCCGGCCGTGGGCCCCATCCACGCCCTCCGCAGGCGCCGCAATAAGGGTTGCGGGCGGCGCTCCGCCTCGCCGAAGGCGAGACGCGCTAAACCGGAGGGCGGGGCTTCTGAGAGGTCCAGCGAGCGAAGCACTCCGAGGGTGTCGACATGACCCTCCAGGTCCGCCCGCAGCTCCGGGGAGGTCTCCAGGGCCCGCTCGGTGGCCGCCGCTTCCTCGTCGGAGAGCTCGCCGTAGAGGTAGTCGACGAGCGGGTGGGGATCCTGGTCGGTCACGGCGTTCTCCTCTTTAGTCTCCACGGGCATCTTCCGGGGTGACCCCGGCCGCGCGAAGCGCGGTACGTAGGCCCTCGAGCGCGTAGCGCATCCGACTCTTCGCGGTGTTCTCGGGAATCCCGACGATTTCGGCGATCTCTCGGAACGGCAAGCCGGCGTCTTCTCGCATCAGGAACACCTCCCGTAGGTCCTCGGGGAGCTTCTCGATCGCGGAGCGCAGCACGTCGCGTATCTCGCGACTGGCTGCGCCTCGATCCGGCCCCATACCCTTGGGGTCCGCCACCTGCGCCAGGGCCGTGGTGCCCTCGGCTTCCTCACTGTTCAACGGGCGGTCGAGCGATTCGGTCTGTCGATGCTTCGCTTTTCGAAGCTCGTCGATGCAGTGGTTGCGGGCGATGGCAAACATCCACGTGCGAACCTTGGCCGTCGGCGTCCAGCCGTCCGCGGCCCGCACCACGCGAAGGAAGATCTCCTGGGTGGCGTCCTCGGCGGCCGCTCGACTCCCGAGCATGCGCAGAGCGAAGGTGTACAGCGCCCTCTCATGACGCTGCGCCAGGCGCTGAAAGGCCCGCGCCTCTCCCCCCTGAAAAGCCTGCATGGCCTCGGCGTCCGCCGCGTCCGCGAGCTCTCGGGTCCGCGCTCGCGCCTGGGCCTCCGCGGCCATCCGTTGGGCCCGCGCCCGGACCTCCGGCGAGCCTCGAGAGGAGGAGACGGGGGGCCCACCGGAGGACGTTTGCGCCCGGAGCTTCACGCCCCTCGAGCCTACTTCACTCCGGCGTGAAGGCCGAGGCGGAGATGTGCGGCCGCCTCCGCGATTCGCATCGTGGTCGGATGCTGCGGGCGCGCAAGAATCGCCGCCGTGGGTCCCTGCTCGACCACTTCCCCCTCAGAGAGGACGAGGAGCTCCTCGGTGAGGCGAGCGAGAAGCCCCACGTCGTGACTCACGCACACGTAGGGCAGGCCCAGCTCCGCCACGAGGTCCGCGACGGCGCGGGCCGCCGGTCGATCCAGGGCGCTGGTCGGTTCGTCGAGCACGAGCGCGGCGGGTTCGACGAGGAGCGCTCGCGCCAACACCAAGCGCTGCTGCTGGCCGCCGGACAGCTCCCGGGTCCGACGCGAACTCATCGCCCGCGAGAGCCCCACCTGATCGAGGACTTCGCGCCGTCGCGGAGGCCCCGCGAAGGGGGCGAGCACCCCGTCGGCGGTGAGCAGCGGGTCGAGCGCCGCCTCGGGATCTTGCGCCACCAGGGGAATACGCCGGCGCAGGTCCCTCCGCGCAGGGCGGAGCTCCTCCCCGAGAAGCTGTACGGTGCCGGAACTGGGTCGCGTCTCCCCCACCAGCATCCGCGCCAAAGAGGACTTTCCCGCTCCGCTCGGCCCCATCACCCCGACCCGGGCCCCTGGCTCGAGGGTCAGGTCCACGTCTTTGACCACCGCCCGGCCCCCCCTCAGAAGGGTGAGCCGTTCGGCGCGGAGGATCACCGTCGACGGAGGATCAGGGTTCGGAGAGGGCACGCAGAAGAGCCTCCCTCGGCAAGACCCCTCGCTCGAGGAGGCAGCGGCCGAGGGCGAGAATCAGTCGAGCCCGGTCTGGAGCGTTGAGGGACGCGCCCGATTCGAGGGCTGCCACCAAGCGTTCGGCCTCGGGATCGACCTCGAGGCGGAACACCGCCGTTTCTTCCGCCAGGGGGGTCGGTATCGGGGTGGGGGTGGGCTCCCGGGCCGCCGCGACTTCCGCCAAGGCCGCCCGGACATCGCGCTCCGCCTCCACGAGCATCTCGTCATCGATATCGATCTCGGCGATCTCGGCGGTGGCCTCCTCGAGAGGTTCGAGGTGAACCTCCTCGATTTCAGCGATCTCGCTCACGTCTTCGGTGACCCCTTCCGCGGCCCGCGCGGCCACGTCGGCCGGGCTGAACGGGATGTCTCCCGCCCCCACGACGAGACGGGGACGCGGACTGGGCTCGATGTCCGGGGGCGGAGGCGGCTCGAAACGATCGTGACTTCGGTCCAGGTGAGGGATCACCGCCGTCTCCCCGAGCCCCACCGGCACCTCAGAGGGGCTCGGGCCCTGAAAGGGATGAGACGTCTCGACCACCGCCACCGGCACTTCGAGAGGGAGAAGGAGCGCGCGCGCGGCGCGATGGTTCGAAGCGGGAACCTCGGTCGGGATTTCGGCCGGAGAGCGAGCGACGTGGTTGTTCGACGAACTCGACGGGGGCGGGGCGGACCGGGAGGGCGCCGGCAGCGGCTCCACCGGCACCGGGCTCGGGGGGCGGGTGATGACTTCCGCCACCGTGACCTCGTCGATGAGCTCGTCCTCCTCGATCGGCGTGCCGAGAACGGTGGGCAGCCTCTTGCTGAGGTCGAAGGGTTCGGGTTCGGAGCTCAAGAACGGCGGCAGCACCGGGGTGCCCGGCACCGTCGCCTCCGTCATGGACAGCAGCTCCCGAGGGTGATCGACCACGGTCACGTCTCCGACCCCCATCTCCTCATCGCTCGAGAGAGAGGGGGGCGGGCGCCCCGGAATGATGGCCGGGCTCGCCGGCCGGCCCGCGCGCAGGGGCGCGTAGCAGTCGGCGATGGCCGCCTCCAAGAGGGACGCCGGAGCCATCAAGACCTTCACCCGACACCCGGTGCCCCGCTGAACCTCGGTCAGAGCCGCGGTGTCGAGCGGGTCCGACATGACGAGATAGAGGATCTCCGCGTCGTCGCTTCGCTTGACCGCGAAGGGGAGGACCCCGTGCCTTTTCGCCACATCCGGAGGCACCCGTCCGAGCACGCGGGGATGGACCCGCACGGGATCCAAGGACGCGACGTCGAGCCCCAGACGCGAGGCCACGGCCTTGGCGAGGCGCTCCTCATCCACGACGCCCCGTGCCGCGAGCACGATCGGGAGTCGCCGTCCGCGTTCTCGACTCTCGGCAAGGGCCGCCTCCACGGCGTCCTCCGACCCGAGGCCGAGCTCGACGACGAGATCGGCCAAGCGGCGGGGCGCACTCATCGCTTCGACCTCACGCCGAGCCGAGATCGAAGCTCGTCCTCAGTGAACACGCCGCGCTCGATCAAGAGGTCAATCATGACGCGGATGGCCCGGTTCTGCCGCTTCTGGGCCAACTCGAGCTTCCGGGCCACGTCCATGCGGGCGGGCCCGGAGGTCGCGGGGACCTGAGTCACGGAGGGCAAGGCGGAGCCGACGGGGGCCGTGGGTACGTCGAAGCGGCCCCCTCCGGTTACGGACAAACGATCGACCTCGTCCGTCGCTTCGCCGTTGATCCGGCTCGGATCGATCTCGGAGAAGGGCCCCACTTCGGTGCCGGACATGGCCCGAAAGGAGAGCGGTTCGTTCTCGATAGAGACCGAGGAGGGCTCCCGGCCGAAGAAGACGCGCTCGACACCGACGTTCACTTCGTTCTCTCCAGCCAGGCTGGGCTCCACGCGGCAGCCGGTGCGAAAGGCGATGTCGTCGAGGGCGCGGACGTCGGTCGGATCGACGGTCGCCACGATGAGCACTTTGCGCTGCGGGTCATATCGCTCGGGGCACCAACCCTGGGTTTGAGCAGTGCCGACATCGAGGCGTTTGAGCAACTCGTTGGGGACGGAGGGCGCGTCGAGGTTCGCACGAGGAATTCCGAGCTGCTTCGAAAGGGCCTTTTTGAGGGTTTGCTCCTCGACGTACCCGAGATCGACCAGCACCTTGCCCAAACGCCCTCCCCACTTCCGCTGCTCGACGAGAGCCGAACGGAGCCGGAGCTCATCCAGGACGCCGGCTTTCACCAGCAGCTCGCCAAGTCGGATACGCGGGACCATGGCCCGTGGCAAACCTACCCCGTTACGCGCCAACTCCGAAAGAAGTCGGCCCGTTGAACGATCTCAAGTCGGACGGTCGGGCTGGACGCGGAGAAAGATCAGGGCGTAGCGGGGGCCGCAGGTTGCGCCCCGAGCGGCTCTGGGACCTGCCCCGGCGGAGGCTCGATGAAAAACAGCGCCCCGGCCAGCGACACGTCCGTTTCCGCATCCCGCAGTCGGATCTCGACCTTTGTGTCCGAGGGCGGGACCTCCACGCGGATCGACTTGGGATAGGGCGGACCCCCGTCCTCGGCTTTCTCGAAGTCGTCGAACTCGACCTGCACCTGAAGCGTCCCGTCGACGTCGAGCCACTGAGCCCGATCGACGCGCGGCCCCTCCGGTCGGATGCGCAGGACGCCCTGCTCGCCCCGAGGCCCCTCGAGCTCGAGCCGCCAGCGATCGTCCTCTACGCCGATCCGCGTAGGGGTAAAGCCGTCGGGCACGGGCACCCCACCGAGCAGCGTCTCGACGATCTCGTCCGGTCGAAGGGGGAGAGGAAGAAGGCGGGCTACGTTCGCGGGGGTGGCGGGGCCGGCGAAGAGACGGCCTTCTCGTAAAAGCCAGATTCGGGCCCCGTCGCAGGCCATGACGTCCACCGGCTGCTCGAAGGGCGTCAGGGTCTCGACCCGAAAGGACCCCGGCCGCTCCGCCAAGAGGACCGTCTTGAGTCGCACGCGTCCCTCGGGGCCGAACGCCGTGACGCGCCCTTGGGCCCTGAGGTTGCGGCGAGCTTCCGACTGGGTGCGGAGGGTCTCGACGAGGGCCTCAGGCTCCGGCAAGCCCGCGAGGTCGACGCGAGGCGCGTTCGGTCGACAGGCGCAGCCCATCATCAGGGCGAACAGACAAAGTCTCATTTCGGGGCTCCTCGGCCTACGCGGCGGCTCCACTCGAGCCAAGCGTCGGGATTTAAACGCGCGGCCCGGCCCAAGCGTTTCCGGGCGTGCTCGGCGTCACCATCGAGGTGCGCGAGGATTCCAGAGAGGCCCACGACGTGCGGATCGTCGGGATCGCCCGCCCTCAGCCGCTCGAGGCGCTCCCGGTCCGAGAGCCCCGCGCGACCGAGCTTGAGGTGCGCCTCGAGCTCCTTCAGGGCCGACGAAAGCTCGGTCGGCTTGGGGCGAGGGCGAGGCGCAGCCGGAACCACCGCGCTCAGGCGCCGGGCGAGGGGCCGAAGTCCGCGTCGCCGGAGCGCAGGTGCCCGCGCCCAAACCCCCTCGTCGGCCAGCGCGGCCGAGACCTCGGCTGCGGCCCCGAGGGCGAGGGCCGGTTCGGCGAGCTCCAGGGCGGACGCGAGGTCATCGGCCCACAGCGCCGCGCGGACGGCGAGGGCTCGCCGGGAGGAGCG
>JBCBRU010000442.1:0-7564 GCA_039819565.1 Myxococcota bacterium
GCTCACGGAGGGCATCTGCATGCCGGGGGCGGTCCCCCTGGACAGACCCGTGTCTTGACTGGGGTCGACCACCACGGGCATGCAGATGCCCTCCGTGAGCGTGGATGGAAGGGTGACCCGTCCCGCAGACGCCGAGATCAAGTCGTCCCGCATCGGCGAGTCTACGGTCGAAGGCATGATGCCCCTCCGGCGTCACGACATCAGCGGGCTCCTCGAGGAGGAGTCGGGGATGATCCCCGAGGTGTCGGTGCCGTCGGGGCGAAGTATTCCCCCGCCGGCGTCTACGGTTCGAGGGTTCGCTCCGGCCTCTCATCGGATGCCCCGACCACCGACGGTGGCCGACCCCGGCTCCACCGTGGCTGGGACCTCTCCTCCGCCTTCCTCGCTGGTGCGCGCCGGATCGGCCTCCGGAGCGCCCCGGATACCCACGCCCGCACCCGCTCCTGCGCCTGTGGTGCCGCCGGCCCCGCCCTTCGCCGCGGGGCCTCGAGCCGCCACCATCGTGGTCGTCATCGCTGCGGTCGCGGCGGGAGCGGCCACTCTGGCCACCTTCCCCGAGCTGCAGCTTCCGGGGCGGAGCGTCCCGATCGGGAGCCCAAGAGCGGAGGCGGCTCACCCTCCCGGCGAGGATTCATCCGAGGAGGCTTTGACGCCGTCCGCGCCGAGTACCCGCGACCCCGCACCGTTGACGGAGGAAGCGCCGGTGCCCTCTGGTCCTCTCGGAGCGCCGGATGCGGGGAGGTACACGAGTCCTGCCGTGGCTACAGAGCCGTCCACCCGTTCGACGCCGCCCCCCGAGACTCTAGCGGGGAACACGAGAGCGCCGGTCGAAGCGGCCGGCGACGAAAGCCGAGACCCGGTGGCCCGTTGTGCCGCCGGCAGCGCATGGTTCTGTGCGGAGGCGGGCCGGCAACACGCTTCCGCCGGCCGCTGGGGGGAGGCTGCTCGAGCCTTCGAGAAAGCCTGTGCTCCACAGCGCAGCTGGAGTTGTTATCGGGCGGCGCGAATCTTCGACCGGCAGGCCGGAGAGGCTCAGCGGGCCGAGGCGCTCTTTCGGACCGCCTGTCAGGGAGGGCGCAAGAGGGCCTGCGTTCTGATGTCCAGTCGAACCACCGGTGAGGAGTCGGTGAGATGGACGAGACGTGCCTGTGCTCTAGGTGATGTGCAGAGCTGCTCCAAAGAGGAGGGCGCCGTTACATCGACGCGGAGTTCGTCTTGACTGACACGTCTCTACCCGAAGCTCCCCGTAGGCGCCTCGCGACGAGGAGTCTCGATTCGTGACCGACGGCCCCGACCTCGAGAGTGAGGGCCCCGACTTCTATCGTGCTCCCAGCGTCGAGCCCGGTCCCGCGGAGGAAGAACGCTTCTCGGTCCTCTCCGATCATCTCCTCGGGCCTATTCAGCTGGTACGGTTGGGGGTCGAGGTCGGTTTTCAAGCGCCCGGCTGGATCATCGGCCTCACCCTCCTGATCGGGCTTCCCATTAACCTCGGCCTGGAGCTCCTCCTCCCGGAGGTGGGGAGTCTGGGGGATATGGTTCGCGCCTTCCGCGTCAACGCGCTCCTCGAAACCTGGCTGGGTTCGCTCCGGGATATTGGGGTCATTTTCGTAGTGGGCCGGGTTGTAGCGGGGGAGAGACCAGGTCTCCTTGCCGTCCTGTCCACTGTCTTGCGTCGCTACCTTCCGGTTGTCGGCTACCGGATCCTTCTCAAGGTGGTGTTGGGCTTCCTGGCGTTGCTCCTGGTGGTGCCCGCGGTCATCTTTTGGGTGTTCTGGCTGTTCGTGGATGTGAGGCTCGTCCTTCGCCCAAACGCTCGGAATGATGCCCCTACGGCTTCGCGCATGGTCGTCGAGGGGCGTTGGTTCCGTGTCGCCGGAACCGCGTTGGTTACTCAGCTCGGCTGGTTCGTGGTGGTGATGATTGTCTCGACGCCCCTCTCTCTCTTCATCGAGGGGATGTCGGATGCCCTGCCGGCGCGATTGGCGGTCAGCTTTATCGTCGATGTGCTGGCCGTCTTGGCGGTGGTCACTTTGACGCTTCAGTATCTCAACCTCGAAGCGGTGCCGCCGGCCGAGGGGTTCGACCCGACCTCCACCTCGACGAACCCCGGCGCGGGGCTCTCGTAGCGATAAAGAGACTCGAGGAGGACGCGAAGCTCACCCCTCGTCAGCAGGGCATCGGTTCGGCACGGCGGCCCGTCGTCGGGCCGCAATGGGGCCGGGTCCTCGTTGGGGCTTCTCAGCTCCACTTCGCGGCTCCACGTCCGACCGTCCGGCAGGGAAGGGCGACTCGTACGCAGCCGAGCTTGAAAGTGCGCCCCGCGCGCCATCACTCCGACGAGCATCCGGTCGGGCACGGACAGAGCGAAGCCGCCCGCCGGCCCTTCGAAAGCGGCGAGGAATCGATCGACTTCGCTCCACGCCGCCACGGGCCGGGGGTCCCGACCCACACCGGCGAGGAGTCGCGTCCGGCCGTCCTCGCCATCGTGACGGCGAGCGGCGTAGCTCCCCGGAAGCGGCGCTCCGGTCTCGAAGGCGTGGGCGAGCTCGAGGAGATGGGGAGCTCGGAGATGCTCCGTCCTGCGTAGGCTTCGAACCTCCCCGGCGAGCGTGAGCGGGGAAGATAGGTGAGAGGCGGGAGCGAGACCGATGACCTCCCAGATGGTCCGGGTGCCTTCGAAAACTCGGCGCTCGACGACCGCACCGTCCGACCGTCCCTCTATACGCAATAAGCCCCCGTCCTCCGTCCATAGCGACGCGGACGGCTGCGGTGGGGCCAAGGCGGTGCGGATGAGGTCTTCCGTAGAACCGTCAAAGATCCAGCCGAAGAGGCGACGCTCGGGACTCACTCCGACGGGCTACATCGCCCCTGGCCAGAGGCTCAAGCCCAGGCGTGCTGCGCGTGTCCGAAGCGGAGCTGGTGCTGCCATTGAGACTCGCTCTTCAGCAGCCCGACGAGGTTGTCGAGGGCATCGAAGGGGGCGCCAAAGTCCCCGAAAGCCCCCATCCATCCTCCAAAGAGCATGTTCTGAAGCTCCGTCATGTACTGGGCTTGAATGTGATCGGAGGAGATGCCTCGAGCCACCTCTCGGGCGAGATCTCCACCGAGGTCTTCGCCAAACGCGCGCCCTAAGAGCTTGGCCAATCCATCGTTGAGCGCGCTCCGAAGATGATTTCCCCAAGCGGCGCTCCCCACCGGAGGGCGCATCTCGGGCGAGAGGAAAGACATGTTGCCTTCGTCGATCCGCTGCTCGTAGCGGCGCTGGGCGCGGTCGTAGTAGGCGCCGGTAATCACGCCGTCCATTTCTCCCTCACGCTCTCGTACCCAGTGCACATCGTCGGCGTCTCCCCGGAGATGGAAGCTGTCGCGACCGCTTTGCTCGGCCAGGTGCTGCGCACGCCAGGCATAGCCGTCATGCCGAACCGCCGAGACCTGAGGGTCATGGCCGTTGAGGCCGGTCACCGAGACTCGATCCATGCCGTTGACGATCTCGAGGCCTACGGACACCGACTTGCCCTGGTCCGCGGAGGTCTTGCAGTGGATCCGGGTGCCGTCGGGAAGCACGAAGTCCGAGCTCTTCGTGAAGTCCCATCGCGTGCCGTCCTTTTCGTCGACATGGGGATCACCCCAGACGCGCGTGTGGGCCTTCTCTCCCGGTTCCTGACCGGGGGCGTAGATCGACCAATTGGTCCGGCCCTCGGGGACGACGCGGTAGCCACCGGCGGTGGTGATTGTGCCCTCCGGCCAGCCTTCTGCCCCCACCTCAAGGCCCTTTCCAGCCGGAGCTCCAGCGTGCTGAACCTGCGGGGGGGGAAGGCATCCGCAGCCGGGAAGCGTTGCCATCTGCTGTACGAAGATCTGGTCTTGCACCATCTGGAGGGCTTCCAGGGCGCAGCAGGCGGCGTGGGGCGTGGCGGCCACAGGCGCCGCTTGGTCGAAAAGCTGGAGATTCAAGTGAAGGGCGTGCCTCGGATCGAGGCCGGCGGCTCCAACGGTCATGGTGTGATTATCGCCACCCACCGTTTCGCGTTGCGTCGTCGTGGGGTGGCGGTTGCCCCGGCACTGGGCGTGCTTCTGCTATGCTCGCCCCGAAGCGGCGGAAGTCTGCTTCGAAACAGGAGGTTCTCCCATCGTGAGCGAGCGGTCCGAAAAGTCCACGAACGACGAGCCCCGCGCCGTCGAACTCGAAGTCCAGGAGGTCGAGGAGTCTGCCCCGATCGCCGAGACGGATCCCGAGGCCGCCCTGGAGAAGCAGCCCGTGACCGTAGGGGAGCTGATGGACGGCGCCTCCAAGGCCATGTCCACGGCAGGCGTCACGGCGCGTCGCCTCGTCGATCAAGGTCGACATCGCAAGGTCCGTATCACCCGAAACGGGAAGGCCGTTCTTCCTGACATCCCTCTCGCGGCCTTTGCCGCTGCCGAGGCGGCATCATTTGCCAGCGCCGGCATCGCTCGAGCCATCGCGGGCAACATGGTGGGGCGATTCCTCTTCGACGTGGAGATCGTCAACGAAGCGGACAAGTACTTTGGCACCGGGGTCGAGCGCTTTCTCGAAGGCGATCTGGAACGGGCCGAGCAGAGTCTGCTCAAGGCGGTGCGCATCGATGACACCCACGCTGAGGCTTACCTGCAGCTCGGGGTGCTCTACCGTATGCAGAAGGAGCCAGAGAAGGCACGCGCGGTGCTCGAGCGGGCGATGCGCCTCGATGATGCCGGCGAGGTAGGCCGAAAGGCCGGTGACCTCCTCCGGGCTCTGGACAGCGAAGGCGCCTGATCTCGAGGTCGAAGCGCTCCTCTCATGAGCACCGCAGAAATCATCGAAGAAGAAGCCGAGACCGCTCCCGAGGGACCGGCGGCATCTCGTTCGCGCCGCGTTGTGGGCCCTGCGGGTGCCCTGGACCTCGTCGATGCTGAGCCGGTCGGACCTCATCTCTGGCAGATCCGCGCCGTCCGAGATTTCGCCATTCTGGCTCTCGTGGTGGCGGGACTCGCTTTCGCCCTCACCCTCATTCAGGCCGTCGCGCCGATCCTGATCGGCTTCCTCGGCGCGTACCTCATCGCGCCTCTCGTTCGCTGGCTGGAGGAGCGCGGCATTCGGCGCGGCATCGTCGTGGCGGTGGCCACGCTGATGGGCATTGGCCTGCTTGTCGGCTCGGTCATCTTTCTGGTGCCTCGGCTGGCCCGCGAGATTTCACGCCTTCAAGACCGGCTGCCTAAGTACATCGACGTCATAAGGGTCCAGACCGGCTACGACATCGAGAACCTCTGGACGGCGCTGGACCTCTCCGCGGCGCTGGGCGCCCTCGATCGCGTCGAGCCGCTCCTCGGGATCGTCGGCTCGGTGGTAGGGACGACCGCCTACGGGCTCGTGTTCATCGTGCTCCTCCTCGTCTCCTTCACGGTGTTCAACCTAGAGTTCGAGCATCTTCCTCTCCTCACGCGCTACGTGCCGAAAAGCCGCCGCGAGCGCTGGGAGCCGGCCGCGAAGGTGGTGGTGGACGTCTTCCGAGGCTTCCTCCGGGGGCAGCTGCTGGTCATGGTGTTCACCACCACGGTGTTCGAGATCGGTTTTGCGCTGATCGACGTCCCCTATAGCGCCGTGGCGGCCCTCGTCGGGGGGGTCTTCAGCATCATCCCTTACGGCCAGGTGGCGGGTCCGGTGCTCGCGATTCTGCTCAACCTTCTGGAGAGTCAGGTCACCGGCACCATGGACCCGGTGCAGGTGTTCGTGCTCCCCGGGGTGATCTACGGGCTGATGCAGAGTCTCGAGAGCTTCGTGGTGACGCCGGTCGTACAAGGCGCGGCCACTCGCCTGCACCCCCTTGCCATTCTGGCCTGCCTGGCCGCTGGCGGCTCGATCGGGGGCATACTCGGCATTTTCCTCGCCATTCCCATTACGGCCTCGTTGTGGCTCATCGCAAAGGACCGTTTCTTTCCGGCCTGGCGCCGGTGGGCTGAGGAGCACTGAGGCCGCGCCGCCTCGGTCTGAGTCCGGCGCTTTCAAAAACGCGAACGCGAAGCCCGCCCGCACTCCATTCGATAGCCGGGTATCCGACACCAAGACTCGTGCTTCGGTGGCGTCCGCAGGAGATCCTGTATGTCGGCGTCCCGCTGGCCGCCCTCGTGTCCAGCGTTCTCCTCATCTCGGAAGTCACGGGCGCTCTGGACGCGATGACCGCTAGCTACGTCCATTCGGAGTCGCGCTGGTCCAAGGCCCAGAAGTCCTCGCTGTCCCACGCCGAAAGATTCCTCCACAGTCACGCCACCGCCGACCTCGAGGCGGCCTACGACGCGCTCGAGGTCATCGATGCCTTTCGAGACGCTCGCCTCGCCATGACCGGCCCCTCGTTGGACTACGCGGCCGCAGATCGAGCCTTTGCCCGAGCCGGAGTCCCCGCCGGCGAACGGTTCATGATGATCGTGGGCCCGAGGTACCTTGCCCTGCCCCCGGTGGTGGCAGCGCTCGAGGTTTGGGAGGCTGCCGATCAGCGCATTGAGAGCTACCGGACTGCACTGAGCCTTCTCCCCACGAGCAGTCGGGACCCCACGACGCGTTCGCTCCTATCCTCGAGCCTTCGGGACCTCGACATCGAACTTACCGAGTTCGAGTTCCGTTTCTCGAGCGAGCTCCTCTTTGTAAAGAGCTACGTGGCCACCATCGGGGGATGGCTCCAATGGGGCCTGGGGGCACTACTGGTGGTTTTCGGCTCGGTGCTCGGTGCTCGGCATCTCGGAACGCTCCGCTTGCAGAGGGCGAGGTTGGCCGCGCAGGAGCTCGATCTTCGCCGACTCAAGGAGGCGATCGACCAGAGCCCGGTGGGACTCGGACTCATTGGCCCCCAGTTTCAGCCGCTTTATGCAAATCCGGCCCGCGACCGGCTGTTCGGCCGCAGCGCCGAGGAGATCGACGCGGCCGGCGGCCCTCTCCAGCTCATGGAGGGAGCCGAAGGCTTGAAAGCCTCCCTGCAAGCGGGGCGACCGGCTCGAGAGGAGGTCCGGATCCTACGGCCGGACGGGAGTCGACGCGTCGTTCGTGTCGATGCGAAGCCTCTCGACGACGCGGCCGGCGCCATTTCCGGATATGTCGGCGTGTTCGCAGACATGACCGAAGTTCGTGCGGCGGAGGCTGAAGAGGGGCGCCGCGCCGAGGAGCTTCAAAGGGCGAAGGAGCGGGCCGAGGTGGCCGCGGAGTCGAAGTCTCGGTTTCTGGCCAACATGAGCCATGAGATCCGGACGCCCCTCAACGCCATCTTGGGTATGACGCGCCTGGTTCTCGATACGTCCCTGGAGGAGGACCAGCGCGATCGGCTTCGCGTGGTCCTTCGTAGCGGCGAGGGCTTGCTGCAGCTGATCAATGACATCCTCGATTTTTCCAAGATCGAGGCGGGGCGGATGGACCTCGAATCGATCGACTTCTCCCTAGGAGCGGTGCTGGCAGAGGTCGACGAGCTCCTGAGACCCACCGCCGAAGGGCAGGAGCTCGAGCTCGAGCTCTGGCGTGGGATCCGCGTGCCCGACGGTCTGCGTGGGGATCCCACCCGGCTGCGACAGGTTCACGAGTACC
>JBCBRU010000443.1:0-7545 GCA_039819565.1 Myxococcota bacterium
CCGGAGCCGAGGTCGTAAAGGCGGGCGCATTCAAGCTCCGGGACGGCGTCTCGGTGCAGGTCAACAACGATCAAACCCTCCAGCCGAGCCTCGCCCCGAAGCCGGAGGACTCCTGACGTGAAGTGGACGGATCTCTTCCTCCGCCGCCCCGTGGCCGCGGTGGTGGTCAACCTCATCATCGTGATCGCCGGTCTGCAGGCCGTCTTTGGTTTGAACGTTCGGCAGTATCCCAAGAGCGAGAACGCCTCCATCACGGTGCTCACCCCCTACGTGGGGGCGAGCGCGGATCTCGTCCGAGGCTTCATCACCGTCCCTCTCGAGCGGGCCATCGCCGAGGCGGACGGGATCGACTACATCGAGTCTCAGAGCTTGCTCGGGATCTCTTCCATCAAGGCGCGTCTACGCCTGAACCAGGACGCCACCGAGGCCCTCGCCCAGGTCAGCGCCAAGGTAGACCAGGTCCGGAGCGACCTGCCCCCTGAGGCCGAGGTCCCCGTCATCAACATCGAGTCCGCCGACTCCGAGTTCGCGTCGATGTACATCTCGTTCAAGTCGGAGACCCTCGCTCAAAACCAGATCACGGACTATCTCCTCCGCAGCGTACAACCTCGCCTCTCCGCGCTGGCCGGCGTGCAGCGGGCGCAGATTTTGGGGGGACGGACCTTCGCGATGCGCGTGTGGCTCGACCCGGAGCGAATGGCCGCCCTGGACATCTCTCCGGCCGAGGTCCGCGGCGCCCTCGCGCAAAACAACTTCCTCGCCCCGGTGGGTCGGACCAAGGGCGCGCTCATCCAGGTCAACCTCACCGCTAACACGAACCTGACCAGCGTCGAGGAGTTCGAGGAGCTGGTGGTGCGACAAGCCGGGGGCGCTTTGGTCCGCCTCGGGGACATCGCCCGCGTCGAGCTCGGCGCGGAGAACTATGAGACGGAGGTTCGCTTCAGCGGCACCACCGCCGTGTTCATGGGGATCTTCCCCCTCCCCAACGCCAACGCCCTCGACGTCATCGAGCGGGTGCGGGAGGAGATGGAGGGCGTCAAGGACGACCTTCCCGCGGGGATGGAGGCGGACCTCGCCTACGACGCCACGGAATACATCGAAGACGCCCTCTCCGAGGTGGGCGTGACCATGGTCGAGACCCTCGTCATCGTCATCCTCGTCATCTTCCTCTTCATGGGTTCGCTCCGCTCCGTGCTCGTGCCAGTCGTAGCGATCCCCGTGTCCCTGATTGGGGCGGTGTTCCTCATGCAGGTCTTCGGGTTTACCGTGAACCTCCTCACCCTCCTCGCCATCGTGCTCAGCGTAGGGTTAGTGGTGGACGACGCTATCGTCATGGTGGAGAACGTGGACCGGCATCTCTCGGAGGGGATGTCTCCGCTGGCCGCCGGACAGAAGGCGGCCCGTGAGCTCGCCGGGCCGGTCATCTCTATGACCCTCACTTTGGCCGCGGTCTATGCCCCTATTGGTCTACAGGGAGGTCTGACGGGGGCGCTGTTCCGGGAGTTCGCCTTCACGCTGGCGGGGGCGGTACTCATTTCGGGCGTGGTGGCGTTGACCCTCTCCCCCATCATGTCCGCCAAGCTCCTAAAGGAGGGGCAGTCCGAGCAGGGCTTCACGGCTTTCGTCAATCGAGGCTTCAGTCGCCTGAAGGACATCTACGGCCGCTTGCTTGACAAGACGCTTGCCGCCCGACCGGCCGTGTACCTGCTTTGGATAGGCTTCTCGCTCCTCGGCATCGTTATGTACGGACAGTCGGCAAGGGAGCTGGCCCCCAACGAGGATCAAGGGGTCATCTTTGGCATCGTGGAGACCCCCTCGAACTCCACCCTGGAGCAGGTCTCCCATTTCGCCAAGCAGGTCAACGCCGCCTACCAGAGCGAGCCGGAGACGGCCTATACCTTCCAGCTCACGAGTCCCTCCGGGGGCTTCTCAGGCATGGGCCTCAAGCCCTGGAGCGAGCGCGAGCGTTCGGTCTTCGACCTCCTCCCCATCATGCAACAGAAGCTGCATGAAGTACCCGGCATCCGTACCTTCCCGGTGGTGCCGCCGGCGCTTCCGGGCGGGGGGCAGTTCCCGGTGGAGTTCGTGCTCGCGTCGACCGCGGAGTCGGAGCGCATTCTCGAGATCGCGCAGCAGCTCCAGGCCAAGGCCGTCGAATCCAAGATGTTCGCGTTCCCGCCGCTCATCGACGTGAAGCTCGACCAGCCGCAGAGCGAGTTCTTGATCGACCGGGCTAAGGTTGCGCAGCTCGGCCTCAGTCTCGCGGCGGTGGGCGGAGATCTCGCGGCCGCCGTGGGCGGAAACTTCGTCAATCGATTCAACGTCCAAGGTCGAAGCTACAAAGTCATCCCTCAGATCGAGCGGGTGGAGCGTCTCACGCCGGGCCAGCTCCAGGACCTCTACGTGACCGGCCCCGAGGGTCGCCTCGTCGCCCTGTCCTCCATCGCCGAGCTCGAAAACCGCGTGGAGCCGCGGAGCCTCAACCGGTTTCAGCAGCTGAACGCGGTGAAGCTGAGCGGCGTCGCCATTCAGCCCCTGGACGTCGCCCTCGGCTTCCTCGAGACGGAGGCCAAGAAGATCCTACCCCCGGGCTATGTCATCGACTACACGGGGGAGTCGCGGCAGCTCAGGAAGGAAGGGAGCACCTTCGTGACCTCCTTCGTGCTCGCCGTCATTCTCATCTTCCTGGTCCTCGCAGCCCAGTTCAACAGCTTCCGGGATCCCTTCGTCATCCTATTTGGTTCGGTGCCCCTAGCCATGTTCGGAGCCCTGATCTTCACCTTCCTGCGCATGCCTAACCCTCAGCTCCCGTTCTGGACGGACGGCTGGACGACCACCCTCAACGTTTACTCCCAGGTGGGTCTGGTAACCCTCATCGGCCTGGTGGCGAAGAACGGCATCCTCATCGTGGAGTTTGCCAATCAGCTTCAAGAGGAGGGTCTCGAGAAGCTGGAGGCCATCCGGCAGGCCTCCCGCACCCGCCTCCGGCCGGTCCTGATGACGACGGTGGCGACGGTGGTGGGGCACTTTCCGCTCGTGCTCGTAGAGGGTCCGGGCGCCCGCGCCCGCAACAGCATCGGTCTGGTGCTGGTGGGCGGAATGACCATCGGCACCTTGTTCACCCTCTTCGTGGTCCCGAGCATCTACATGCTGATCGCGAAGAGCCGCCGCGCCGAAGCCCGGGAAGTGCCAACGGCGGTCAGGGATGGACCGCCTGGCCTCGCCCCGTCTCCCGTGGGAGGCTGACCGGAGTGCCGCCCCCTCCGCCCGAAGAAGCCCCCAAGAAGGCCTGCGGAGGGAGTCGCCGCGAGGCGCAGCGAGCCGAAACCACGGCCAAGCTAATCCGCGCCGCGCGCACGATGTTCCGTGAGCATGGGTACGCGGGCACGTCCATGGACCATCTTTGCGCGAACGCGGGCCTGACCCGGGGCGCGCTCTACCACTACTTCGGGGGTAAAGAAGGCCTTTTGCTCGCGGTGGTTCGGCAGATCAGCGAGGAGATGGGGGCTGAGCTCGACGCTCTGTGCGCAGGTGGAGAGAACGCGTGGGTGGGCTTCCGAGCTGCGTGCCGCCGCTACCTGGAGATGAGTCTCGAGCCCGAGGTCCGCCAGATCGTGCTCCAGGACGCTCCGGGGGTGCTCGGGGCTAGGCTCAGGGAGCTCGATCTCGAGGCCGTCGAGGCCATCCAGGGCGCTCTCAAAGACGTCATGGACGAGGGCTTCATCCCGAAACAAGACCCGGAGCCCCTTGCCCGCCTGCTCGACGGAGCCACCAACGAGCTCGCGATGTGGATCGCCGCCAGCGACACGCCCGAGCAAGAGTTAGACCGGGCCTGGGCGAGCCTTTCGGCGGTGCTCGACGGCCTCGAAGTCAAGGTTTGATATCGCGATCACCGACGCGCGGGCAGATCTGTCCGGCGGGTCCGCGATGGGTTGCGCGCGAGCAGGCTCCGGCCCGCGTCGATCAGCGCGCGTAGTTTCGGAGCGGCAGAGGCCCGGCGGGGATAGTAGACGAAGAGCCCATCCTCCTCGACCGCGGCCTCGGGGAGAACCTCCACCAGCTGGCCCTCCTCCAGCGCGCTTCGAGCCAGGGGCTCGAAGACATAGGCGAGACCTACTCCCGCGAGGGCCAGCTCGAGAGCGTAGGTTGCGTCCGTGACCACCGCCGTCCCCTCCACCGCCACCGTGACGTCTTTCCCGGCAGCGTCGAGGAGCTCCCAGGCGTATAGACGCCTCGAGCCCACGAGGCGGTAGCCCACGCAGTTGTGCCTCTGGAGATCGGCGAGGGTGATGGGAGCTCCGCGGGCCTCCAGGTAACGGGGCGAGGCCACGATGCTCGTCCGAAAGGGAGGCGTGAGGCGGACCGCGACCATGTCCTGCTGGACCGAGGAGCCGAGACGAAGGCCGGCGTCGAAGCCCGCGTCCACGATGTCGATCAGGGCCTCGTCGGTGTGAAGCTCGACGCACAGGTGAGGGTGTTGGCGGCCCAGCTCGACGAGGATCGGCGTGAGGGCCAGGGACGCCGAAACCCGAGCGGCGTTGAGCCGAAGACGGCCCGTGACCTGCCCCTGACGGGCGCGAAAGGCGTCCAGGGCCCGCTCGATGTCCTCGAGGGCCGGCCCCAGGCTGCTCATGAGCTGCGCTCCCGCCTCGGTGAGCCGAACGCTTCGGGTCGTGCGCGCGAAGACCGGCTCTCCGAGGCGCTCCTCGACCGCCCGCACGGCGTGGCTGACCGCCGAAGGGCTCATGCCGAGGACGGCCGCGGCGGCGGAAAAGCCCCCTTCCCGGGCGACAGCCGCCACCACGGGGAGATGGGCGAGAACGTCTCGGTCCATTCATGAGTCATTTCGAATAACCCTTCCGATGGGAAGCAGATTATCGCACGTGATGCACCATGGAAGAGTCCTCCCCATGACGAACAACGCATCCGCCACCTGGTTCATCACCGGCGCCTCGGCGGGCTTCGGCCTCGCCTTCACCCGCTACGCCCTCGACCGGGGCTACCGCGTCGTGGCCACCGCCCGGCGCCCCGCCAAGCTTGACGACCTCGCCGCCGCCCACCCGGAACGCCTCTGCGTGGTGCGCCTCGACGTGACCTCTCCGGCCGAAAGCCAGGCTGCGGTCCAAGCGGCCGTCCGCCGCTTCGGCAGTATCGACGTGCTCATCAATAACGCCGGCTACGGCACCGTGGGCGCCGTCGAAGAGACCCCGCTGGATGAGCTGCGGGCCCAAATGGAGACGAACTTCTTCGGCGCCTTCAACGTCATTCAAGCCGCGCTTCCCCAGCTCCGTGCTCAGCGGTCGGGGGCCATCGTGAACATCTCGAGTCTCGGGGGGCAGCTCTCCTACGGCGGCTTCGGAGCCTACTCCGCCTCGAAGTTCGCCCTGGAAGGTCTCTCCGAGGCGCTCGCACAGGAAATGGCGCCCTTTGGGGTGAAGGTCATGATCGTGGAGCCGGGAGCCTTTCGAACCGACTTTGCCGGCGGAGCTCTCAAGCAGATGCCGGTCCTGGACGCCTACCGGGATGTCGTGGGCGAGATCCGCAGCTTCGCGGCGGGGATGCACGAAACCCAGGCCGGCGACCCGGCCAAAGCCGCGGCCGCGATCGACCAAGCCGTCGCCGCCGCCGAGCCCCCCCTCCGCCTTCAGCTCGGAGAGGACGCCGTGACCGCGGTTCGGGCTCACGCGGAGCAGCTCCTGAAAGATCTCGAAGCGTGGGCCCCGGTGGCCCTCGAGACCAAGTTCGAAGCCTAGCCTGCGACCCGGCGGAGAGCCCGGGGCCGCCTCATCTGCGGCCGAGTCGCATCACGCTCAGGTGTTGCAGTGGGTTTCGTAGGGCCCGAAGTCCGCCGGAGCCGGCTCAGCGTAGCGTTCGCGACCGGGCTGAGCCTCGAAGGGGCGGGCCAGGACCTCGACCAGGGCCTCGGTTGGGCCGAGGTCCCCCTGCACAGCCCGGTCGAGCGCCTCCTCCACGAGATGGTTACGCGCGATGTAGAGGGGATTGACCCGGTCCATGGCCTCCGCCACCTTCGCAAGCTCTCCTTCGCCGAGGCGGGCGCGCCACCGCTCCTCCCAGGCCACGAAGGCGGCATCCTCGGAGACGGCTGCGCGTCCTTCGCGCAGGGACGCGCTCAGCCGACGGAAGGTCGAGGTGTAATCCGCGCGCGACTCGAGCATCCACTCCATCAGCCCCTCGACCAGCTCGTGATCGCCGTCTTCGGCCCCGGCGAGGCCCAGCTTGGCGCGCATGCCGTCTAGCCAGGTGGACTGAAGCCGCTGCCCGTAGCGCTCCAGGGCGGCTTGCGCGATGGGCGACGCCTCCTCGGGGGTGTCCGCGAGCTGGCCGAGCAAAGCCTCGGCCATGCGGGCCATGTTCCAGGCGCCGATGCGGGGCTGATTCCCGAAGGCGTAGCGTCCTCGCCGATCGATGCGGCTGAACACCGCCTCGGGGTCGTAGACGTCGATGAAGGCGCAGGGTCCGTAGTCGATGGTCTCGCCCGAGAGGGTGAAGTTGTCGGTGTTCATGACCCCGTGCACGAAGCCGAGCTGCATCCAGCGCGCGATGAGCTCACCCTGCCGTTCGGCGACCTCCTCGAGGAGGGCCTGGGCTGGCTTTTCGTCGTCGGCGCGCGCCGGGTAGTGGCGGCGAAGCGCGTAGTCGACCAGGCGCTCGAGCTTTTCAGTTTCGTTGCGGATGGCAAAGAACTCGAGGGTCCCGACCCGGAGGTGGCTCGACGCCACCCGCGTCATCACCGCGCCCGGGCCCCGTCGGTCCCCTCGATCGATCGTTTCTCCGGTCGTCACCACCGCGAGAGCGCGGGTGGTCGGCACCCCCAGCGCGTGCATGGCCTCGCTGATGATGTACTCCCGGAGGGCCGAATCGAGGAGCGCCCGGCCGTCTCCCCCGCGAGAAAATGGGGTCTCTCCCGACCCCTTGAGCTGAATATCGAAACGCCGCCCGGCCGGATCGACGACCTCCCCCAGGAGCATCGCGCGTCCGTCGCCGAGCTGGGGATTCAGCTGGCCGAACTGGTGTCCAGCGTAGGCCTGGGCGATCGGCTTGGCCTCCGCGGGCACCGCGGATCCCGAGAGCAGCCCTGCCTCGAGCTCCGATGCGTCGAGCCCCAGAGCTTCGGCCAGAGGCCGGTTGAGCAGACGCAGCTCGGGCGTCGGAAAGCCCTGAGGCTGCATCGAGACGTACAAGCCCTCGAGCTGGTCCGCGTACGTGTGTTCGAGCCGAAGCATGGCCTCAGCCTAGCCTCTCGTCGGCCCGGGGAAAGAACGAAGACAACTCGGGCGAGAAATGGGGGGACGAAGGCTGAACCCCTCGAAGAACCGGGGTGAGCCTCGCGGGACGAGGAAAAAGCTAAAGAAGAAGGCCGATCGGCTCATCCAGCGACCCGGGAGGGGCTAGGAGAATAGGGTCTCATTCAAAAATGAGGAGGAGACCCCTAGAGGAATAGGGCTGCGATTCAAAAAAGTAGACACCCCCCCTAAGACTTTAGGGATTTCTATTATAACGAACGAGGGTCCGAAACTTTTTTAC
>JBCBRU010000444.1:0-7526 GCA_039819565.1 Myxococcota bacterium
CGGAGCGGCTCGCGGCGCCCCTCGTCGCCCTGGGCGCGCGCGTTCGCTTTATCCCCTGCATTCATCGCGTTCATCACGCGGCTCCCATCGAGCGTGGAGACGAGACCCCGGAGCTCGATACGGTCTCCGGCAACGGTCGCGTGGCCAGCGATCGGCACCTGGCAGCCTCCCTCCAGATGATGGAGGAAGCCGCGCTCGGCCAGAGCCGCGGCTCGGGACGGCCCGTGGTCCAGCTTCCGCACGCGAGCATTGGTCTCTCCATCGTCGGCGCGGGTCTCGACCGCGAGGATGCCTTGTCCAATGGCGGGGAGGCAGACCGAAGGGTCGAAGACCTCGGAAGCGAGGTTGGCCAACTCGAGACGAAGCAGCCCCGCGTACGCCAACAGGGTGGCATCCATGCCGCGCTCCTCGAGCCGCTTGAGTCGGGTCTGCACGTTCCCGCGAATCTCCTCGATCTTGAGATCGGGTCGCCGCCGGAGCATCTGGGCGGCCCGACGGAGCGAGCAGGTCCCAATGCGGGCCCCTTCAGGCAGGGTCTCGAGGGTGTAGCCCTTGGGCGAAACGAGCGCGTCCCGTGGATCTTCGCGCTGAGGATAGGCGGTAATGACCAGCCCATCGGGGAGCTCCGTGGGAACGTCCTTGAGGGAGTGGACGGCCACCGCGGCCCGACCGTCGAGCAGCGCGTGCTCGATCTCCTTCACGAACAGGTCCTTGCCGCCAACCTTGGACAGCGCCTGATCGAGAATCTTGTCTCCCTTGGTCGTCAGCTCGAGCAGCTCCACCTCGAGATCGGACGCGTCCGCCTTGAGGGACTTGGCCACGTGGCGCGCCTGCCAAAGGGCCAGAGGGCTCCCGCGGGTAGCGATTCGAAGCATCAGGACATTCCTCCGGCCTTGCGGCTGTCGATGGAGACGACGTTGGTGGGGGTCTCCGCTGCGGGCTTCGCCTCGAGCTCGGCGGAGGTCTCGAGGTCGAAGAGCTCGGTCAGCGCGTCGACGTAGTCGTGCGCGCCCCCGTCTCGGCTCGCCGCCTTGAGCTTGGTGAGCACGGGGTGGAGGAGCTTGTTGACGATGGCGTTGCTCATGGCCGCGATGCTCTTGGCCGTCTTAGGGTCCGCGTCTCGCATGTGGCCGAGGGTCCGTTCCGCCTCGCCTCGTGCGATGATGGTGGCCTTCTCCCGCAGGGCCTTGATCACCGGGACCACCTCCTGGGACTTGGCCCAGCGCACGTGCTCTTCGAGCTCACCGCGGATGAGCTCCTCGGCCGCCTCCGCCTCTTTGCGCCGGAGCTCACGGTTGGTCTCGAGGACCGCTTTGAGATCGTCGACGTCATAGACGTAGCAGTTGTCGACCTCTCCTACGCGCGGGTCGACGTCTCGCGGGACGGCGATATCCACAAAGAGAATGGGGCGATAGCGCCGATCTCGCACGGCCTGGCTCATCATGCGTTTGTCCACGACGTAGCCCGGCGCCGCCGTGCTGCAGATGACGATGTCGACCTTGGAGAGGAGCAGAGGGAGGTCTTCGAGAGTCGAGGGCTGTCCCCCGATCTCTTGGGCGAGCTTGTCGGCGGTGGCGAACGTACGGCTCGCCACCCGGACTCGGGACACGCCGTGGGCCATCAGGTGCTTGGCGGCCAGCGTGGCCATCTCGCCAGCACCGAGGAGCAGGACTTCTTTGCCGGACAGATCGTCGAAGATCTCGCGTCCGAGCTCCACCGCGGCAAAGCTCATGGACACGGCGTTCTCAGCAATACCGGTCTCGTTTCGAATGCGCTTGGCGACCGCGAAAGACTTCTGAAAAGCCTTACCGAGCTTTGTCCCCACGGCGCCCCGCCGCTCCGCGGCCTGGAAGGCTTGCTTTACTTGACCGAGAATCTGGGGCTCTCCCACCACCATCGAGTCGAGGGAGCCAGCTACCCTGAAGAGGTGCTGAAGGCAGCCCTCGCCTTCGTGCGCGTAGAGATGAGGAGAGAGCTCGCTGAGCGGGATCCCCGCCATCGACTGCAGGTAGACCTGCAGCTCGCGCTTCATGCGGCTCGGGTCCCCTCCCGCGACGTAGTACTCGACGCGATTGCAGGTCGAGATGACGCACGCCTCCGAGACGCCCTCTAGGCCGCGCAGCGCGTCCAGCGTCTCTTCGAGCTCGGTCGCCGTCGAAGCCTCCGAAGTCGAGCTCCCCGTGCGGAGCGCAAAGCGCTCACGGAGACTCACGGGAGCGGTGTGGTGGGACAGTCCGATCACAGTGAGCTTCATGTCGTCATCCTATTGGTGATGGCCGAAACCGAGCATGCGCAGCCCGACGATGGAGATGAGGATGGCACCCACGCCCACCACGGTCAGAGAGGCCGCTTTTCGACCTCGCCACCCGATGGTGATGCGAAAATGAAGAAGCACCAGAAACAGCACCCACACCAAGAGCGCCACCACGTTCCGCAGCTCCCATCGCCACAGCTGGCCCCATACCTCTCGGGCGTACAGCATCCCGGACGCTAGGGCTAACGTCATCAGGGGAAATCCGACCTCGATCAGGCGAACACTTGTCCGATCGAGCACTTCTAGCGCGGGGAGGCGCTGAAGACCGGTGGGAGGCCGCGTGGGACGGCTCTTCTTGCGGCGAAGTCGGTTCTCCTGAATCAGGTAAACGACGGCGATGATGCCCGCCACGACGAACGCAGCATTGCCGAGGAAAGCGAACGCGATGTGCAGGGGCAGCCACGGAGACTGAAACTTCTCCGGGACCTGAGGGGCCGGCTCCGCGATGGCGGCGAGAAACACCATGCCCGCCACCAAGGTGGCGCTCAGGGGCACGACCTGGGGCACCTTCTGAGTGCCCGCGATGATGAGGGCCAAGGCCGCGATGGAAAAGCCGAAGAGCGACAGCGCGTCGTGGGTGCTGGCCATCGGGAACGACCCGAGCTCGGCCGTACGGGCTCCGATGGCGAGAAGATGCACCAAGGTTCCGACGACGAGCGCCCCGAAGGCGATGCGCTCGTCCTTTAGACGGGGGCTGAGGAGCTGAACCATTCCGAGCACCGCGGCGATCCCGTAGGTCACCGCACATGCGGTAAGCAAAGTCAGGGCCATCTTCAGGTGCTCTCCGTTTGGGCTCGATCGGGGCTTGGGGTCTCCAGCGTGCCGATGTATCCACTCTCCACCTGAAACGCGGCGTCACCGAATAGAACCGAGTCCCCGAGGAGTTCGCCTCCGAGCTCCACCACCCGCGACTCGCTCAGGACCTTGCCCAAGAGATCCACGTCCGAGGGCGCGGACACCACTGCGGTGAACCGCACGGCGGGTTCGATCCGGTACACCCAGCCCGCCCGCAACTGCACCCTATCCGCTTCGAGAACGGCCCGACCGGTATCCATCCATCCCTCGAGGGTCGCCTGAGCGATGAACATCCTGGCGTGCAGCGTGGCCATCCCGCTCGCCTACCCTTCGCCTCGGCGCGGAAAAAGTCCAGAACAGCACCAGGAGTCGAGGACCTATGGCCGCCATACGCCTTCGCGTCAGGGGATGGACCGGTCGCCGACGTCGGGAGTCACGTAACCGATTTCGTGGAGTGTGCTAATAGCCCCCGATAGCCATGGCGAACGAAAACGTTATTGAGTTCGGCGACACCAACTTCGAGTCCGACGTCCTTCAGTCCGAGGTTCCGGTCCTGGTGGATTTCTGGGCCACGTGGTGCGCGCCTTGCCGCATGATCGCGCCCCACGTCGAAGCTTTGGCCTCGGAGTTCGAAGGTCGCGCCAAGGTCGGTAAGGTCAACGTGGACGAGGCACAGGCGGTCGCGCAGCGCTTCGGGGTGATGAGCATCCCTACCCTGATCGTGTTCAAGAACGGCGAAGCCGTGGAGCAGATCGTGGGCGCGGTGCCCAAGGAGAACATCAAGGGCATGCTCGAGAAGGCCCTGGGCTAGGACTGTCGTCTCGGCGCTGACCGTAACCGGTGCCCTCAGCGCCGGCGGTCAGCCGGTGCCCTCAGCGCCGGCGGTCAGCCGGTGCCCTCAGCGCAGGCGGTCGGCAATGCCCCGTACGAAGTCGGTGCGACGTAGCGAGTCGCCCGCTCCGAGGTAGCGCTGAGCGGCCTCCTTGGCCTCCCTTCGCTCCTCGGCGTTTCCGTTCTGAAGCGCGTTGGCGAGCAGCGCAAGAGCATCGAGATTCCCCCTGCGCGCCGCCGCCCGGTAGGCTTTCACCGCTTCGTCGCGGCGCGAAGAGTCCCAGGCCACCAGCCCAAAGGACACGAGCACGTTCCCTTGCAGGGCCTGTGAGCGCCCGTTGAAGGACTCCACCGCCCGCGCCAGCTCGGCTTCCGCCTTGGTCAGGTCGCCCTGCGATCGATAGTAGCGTCCACGCTCGAGCGCGAGCTCTACGGATGCGTCCGGGAACTTTCCAGGGAGCGTCTCCGTGAGATAGCTCTCGGTCTGCGCCGCGTTGGTGCGCCTGAGGAATCGAGCTTGCGCAAGACCCACGGAGAGCTCGCTAGGGGCCCTCTCGAGCGCGAAATCCAGATGGGTGCGCGCCTGTTCGAACTTCTTGGCTCGCATCAGCGCTTCGGCAAGCTCGATTCGGTACGTCCATCGCGTCGGCTCCATCGCCACCGCCTCGCCGAGAAAACGAACCGCAGCGTCCAGCTTGTCGCGAGCCAAGAGCGCCCGTCCGCGACCGAAGGGAAACTCAGGGTTGCCTGGGTCGAGCTCGGTCGCCCGCTCGTAGGCGACGTCGGCCGCGACCCCCTGCCCGGCCAGACGGAGCAGCTCGCTCTTTGCGAACTGAGCCAGAGCCCGGTCCTTGGGGGAGATATCGCGACTTCCAGAGGTCTCCAGAGCGTCGAAGCCATCGAGCGCCGTCTTGGCCGCTTCCAGATCTCCGCGCCCGAGTGTCACCAACGCGAGGCCGGCGAGCGCTCCGGGGTGCCGTGGCTCGGCCTTTCGGACCTGTAGATAGGAGCGCTGCGCCGTGGCCAGGCGTCCCGCGCTTTCCGCCGCGCGGGCCGACCACACCCGGGCTCGGACGTTGCGGCTCAGAAAATCGGCCACCCGCTGAAGTCGACGATGAGCCCCTTCGAGCTCGCCCGTCGACCGCTCCGCGATGCCCAGGCTGAGGTCGACGAAGGTGGGGACCGCCGTCTGATCTCGAGCTGCGTGAGGGAGCAGCGCGTCGATCACCCCGCCTGCCGCCTCTGGTCCTCGGGCCAGGTCCACGAGACCTCGGGCCGCCCGAGTGTGAGGGTTGTCGCCGGCTACCGCCTCCGCTTGAGTCAGCAAAGCCGGAAGTCGACTCTCCGCGGACCGCTCCAGGTGTTCCGTGGAGAGGATGGCGTAGGTATGGGCGAGACGAGCCAAAGTCGCGGGATGGTCATCGTCATAGCGCTGAAGAATCGATTCGAAGCGCGCCGCGGCGACCTTGTAAGAGGCGTAAAGGTCTCGGTCGAAAGCTTCGAGACCCTCGAGGGTGAGGCGGTCGATCGCTTCCAGGCGGCTCTTTTCGAAGAAGCGGAACCCCACCACCCCAATGCTGATCACGAGCAAGCCGAGCAGGAGAAGGAAGGTGGTTCGAGGGGTCCCCCGAGCCGGCTCCGCCCGGGCGTTCTCCTCGGCCATACGCTCGAGCTCGTCCTCCCCCTCGAGACGCACCGGCGGGATGCGAAACACGCCCGAGACCTGCGAGCCGAGAGCTCCCGACATCCCCGGCGGAAGGACCCCGCCGGAGACGCCCGGCGGCAGCATCCCGCCCGACACGCCGGGTGGCAGCATCCCGCCCGACACGCCCGGCGGCAGCATCCCGCCCGACACGCCCGGCGGCAGCATCCCGCCCGACACGCCCGGTGGAAGGTGGACCCCAGACACGCCGCGGATGCCGGAAACCTGCGCGTAGGGCTGCGGGGCTCCGTGACCGGGGTCGGTCCCAGGCGCCGGCGGAGCCAAGCCCACCACGGGCACGCCGCTCGGGAGGTCGAGATCCTGGGAATGGACGGGTGCCGGCGGCGGCTCCGGATAGGTGATGCCCTTGGACTGAAGGAGTTCGGTCGCCTCCTCTAGGGCCGGTTCCCGATCGAGCGCCTTCCGAAGGGCTTCGATACCCGCAGCCTCGTCACCGGCGGCGAGCTGGACCCGACCGAGGGCCAGGTCCACCTCAGGTTCCTGGGGGAACTGGCGGGCCAAACTCTTGAGCACTTCGAGGGCACGAGGGTAGCGCTCCTGGGCTTCGTGCACGCGAGCCAGCATCAGCTTGGGAAGGAGCGCCTCGGACTGGGTTCGGGCCGCCTTCTTACACACCACCATCGCTTCCATGAAGCGACGCTTGGACAGGTACGCGTAGCAGAGCTCGACGTAGGCGTCCGACTCTGGGTTCTGCGCGAAAGCCAGCTCGAGGTCGGTGACCGATCGGCCCGAGGGTGTAGGCGCGGCCGCGATCGAGCGCCGTCCTCCGCTCGCCGCGGGCTCGGAGCGACGACCGCCCGGTCCCCCCGAAGAGGCGACTTCGGATGGGGCCTCCGAGCCGTTCCCCGAGGGGGCGCTGCCTCCTTCGGCGGTCATGCGCGAAGCGATATCAGCATTGACTTCGAGAGGTCCAGACGGACGAGATTTGGGTTGCGGAGCCTCAGGGGCTCGTGTAACACCTGCGCTCCATTCAGCCGAAGGGGGAGTAGCTCAGCTGGGAGAGCGCTGCGTTCGCAATGCAGAGGTCGTGGGTTCAAGTCCCATCTTCTCCATACCCTATTCGCTGGTCCCCGCATCCTTCTTCACTGGCCACTTCGCAGATATCTCGACCGCCCCTGTTCCAGCCTCGGGTGCATGATAGTTGTGCGCCATGCGGCCCCCCGCCAAGAAGGAAGAGGCACCGCCCATGTCCCAGGCCCAGCTCGAGATCACCAAGTCGGTGATCGCGGCGGCCGCAGACATCACCGCGGCCATGGTTCAGGTGACGAACGAAAAGAACCCGGCCAAGATTAGCGAGGCGTATCGCGTGCTCTACAAGACCATCTTCGAGTCCGTGAAGGGGGCGTCCAAAAAGGCGTGAAAGCTCTCGACGCTGACCAGATGGCTGCGGCCCGGAGTGCGGCTGCCCGCGTCTTGGTGCTCGCCGGCCCCGGCTCGGGCAAAACGCGCACCTTGGCCGCCCGCATCGAGCATTTGGTGCGCGACCGGGCCGTGCCCGCCGAGCGCATCCTCGCGGCCACCTTCACCCGTCGCGCCACTCGGGAGCTGCAGGGCCGCCTCTACGATCGCTTGGGGACCCCGGCGCGGACGCTGAAAACCGGAACCTTCCACGCGCTCGCGGTGCAGGCCCTGCGGCAGCACGGACCGAGGGTCGGCCTCCCTGTCGATTTCGTCATCCTGGGACGGGACGGACGAAAGGCCCTCGTCGAGGAGAGCTTGGTCGCCGCCGGTCTGGATCCTCGAGGCCCTCCGGGGGTCTCGAGCGCCCGCTTTTTGGACGCCCCCTTCACGGACTCGAAGATGGTCTTGTAGATCACGCGATACGCCTCGCTAATCTTGGCCGGGTTCTTTTCGTTCGTCACC
>JBCBRU010000445.1:0-7512 GCA_039819565.1 Myxococcota bacterium
CGCAGCTTGACCAGGTTTCGGTAGATCGTGGCTCGGTCCCAGTCCGTCTGACCGAGGCACTTGAGGACCTCGCTGTAGGAGAGCCATCGGGATGCTTCAGCAGAGCCTGACCTTCTCCGCAGCTCTCGATAAGTACCCCGTCCTCACCGTCGGGGACGGACTCGTCTCGCAGATGCCGGCGCTGGTCGTCTCTACGTCGGCGGGCCTCGCCATCTCCCGCGCCTCGGGCCGGTCGGAGTTCGGTTCGCAGGTTGTCGAGCAGATGTTGGGGATGAGGAACGTACTCCTCATCGCGGCCGGGTTCTTGACCTTCATCGGACTTCTGCCCGGACTCCCCTTCTTTCCCTTCGCGCTTCTCGCCGCGATCCTGGTTTTCTTGGTCTATCGGCAGTCCCGGGAGGAGGTGGCTGCCCAGGAGGCCGAGAGCCAGGCCCCGGCGGACTCCAGTGAACCCAGCATGGCCGACGTTCTTCGCGTCGATACGCTCACTCTGGAGGTGGGCTACGGTCTCCTCCCTCTGGTGGATGCATCCCGGGGCGGGGACATCCCAGAGAGGGTGAAGAAGCTCCGTCGTCAGCTCGCCCAGGAGTTGGGCATCGTCATTCCTCCGGTGCGCGTGGTCGACAACCTCCAGCTGAAACCTGGGGGCTACAGCATCAAACTCTACGGCGTGGAAGTGGCAGAGGGCGAGGTCATGCCGGACCGCCACATGGCTATCGACTCGGCGGGGGTCCAGTCTTTCCCCGGAGGTCTCGAGGCCAAGGAGCCCGTCTTCGGCCTGAACGCCTTCTGGATCAAAGGCGACGACCGGCAGCTGGCTGAGTCTCGGGGACTCACCGTCGTGGATCCTTCGACGGTGCTGACGACCCACTTGGCCGAGGTTCTCCGTCGAAACGCGGACCAACTGTTGGGGAGGGATCAGGTCGACGAGCTTCTCGGCTTCGTGAGGTCCGAGTATCCCAAGCTGGTCGGCGAGCTGGTCCCCGACCAGTTGTCGCTCGGGGAGCTCGTAGGGGTGCTGCAGACCCTCCTCGCCGAGCGGGTCTCCATCCGAAACCTCCGCACCATCCTCGAGGCGGTGGCCTCCGCCGTGCCCCAGGGCAAGGAAGTACCACGGCTCGCGGAGGCGGCCCGGGCGGCCCTCTGGCGCGAGGTGTCCACGGCGGTGGCTGATGACGACGGATGTATCCACGCCATCCTCTTGGACCGAGATCTCGAGTTCGGGCTCCGCAACTCACTCGCTCCCGGCGGAGTGCTCGCCCCCGAGCCCGAGGTCTACCAGGCGCTCGTGGAGCAGGCGGCCGAACTGGCTCGTCAGGCGTCAGAGGAGCGCCACTCCCCATGTATTCTCGTCGCCGACGACCTTCGGCGACCCTTCCGCGACCTCGTCGGGAGTCAACTCCCCGACGTTCCCGTGCTGGCCATCCGCGAACTCGACCGACAAGCCGAGCTTCGAGTGGTCGGTACGGTCTCTGCAAAGTCATCGAGGTGAGCCGACATGCAGGTCCAGATTGTCAGAGCGTCGACACGACACCGGGCACTAGCCGAGGCCCGACGCCTCATTGGTCCCGACCCCCTCGTCCTCAGCGTCCGAAGGCGCCCCGGCTCCCGGGGAGGCGAGGAGTGGGAGGCCATCGTGGCCCGGGACACCCCCGAGCCCTTCGTAGTGACCCCGGAGGAGCCGGCGCCGGAGGCCCCGGCTGAGCTCTCGCCCGACCGCAGCGAGCTCGAGGGCCTCCGTAGAGAGATCGCGGGGCTCCGTGAGAGCCTCGGCTCGGGCCGAAGCGCGAGCACCGAACTCCTGACCCTCGCCCACCGGCTGACCCAGCTCGAGGGACAGCTCGCGGCTTCGGCGCTGCGGGGTGAGGATATATCGCCCCGTTGGGCGCCGCTGGTGCGCCGACTCGAGGCGGCGGGCTACCCACGTACGGAGGCTCTTCGCATCGTCCAGAGTGTCGACCTGCCGACGGAGGAGAGTTCTCCGGATCCGGACTGGTCGGCGTACTCGGCCCGCATCCGTCAGGTCCTCGCCGAGGGAATCGAGGTGGCCCCGGCCAACGAGCGACTCGAGCCAGGGCTGGTCGTGTTTGCGGGGAGCGCCGGCGTGGGTAAGACGACGCTCGCGGCCAAGTTGGCCGCGGACCTCTCGCTGGGAGGGGCGGCCAGTCCCACCCTCGGGGTGCTGAAGCCACGTAAGGGTGTGGGACTCGAGACGGTGCGTCGCTGTGCCGGAGCTCTCGGCATCGACTTCGTCGAGGTCACGGCGCCCGAGCAGCTCACGGAGCTGGCGAGTCGGTCGAAGGCCGCCCCGGTGATTCTGGACTCGCCCGCCATCAACCCTCTCGATGATCGCGCCCTGGGCAGCTTTCGTGAGTTCTTGGCCGCCGCCCCCAGCGCCGAGGTCCACGCGGTGGTGTCTGCGTGCTACGGCGACGGGGAGCTCTCGCGGTCCCTCGACGCCTTCTCCTGGGCGCCGAAGCGTCGGGTTTCGGCCACCCATCTCGATGAGGCTCCGTATGTCGGTCGCGTCATGGCCGCGGCCTCGCGAGCGAGAGTCCCGATCGGATATCTCTCCCTAGGACCGCGCATTCCCGATGACTTGGCTCGACCGGGGATAGAGTCCCTTGTCGACTCGGTGCTGCAGGCAGAAGGGGCGTTCGCATCATGAGTCTCACGATCGAACAGCGCGCACTGCCTTGCCTCGTATCTCCTCGGGTCGTGGGTCGGCCCCGAGTTATAACCGTGGCCAGTGGGAAGGGGGGCGTGGGCAAGACCCAGGTCTCCGTCAATCTCGCCGCGGCGCTTTCGAAGCGGGGTCAGCGAGTTCTTCTCATCGACGGGGATCTCGGATTGGCAAATGTAAATGTCCTTCTCGGCATGTCCCCCGATTTCAACGCAGGGCATCTTCTTGACGGGAGTCAGCCGTTTCACAAGGTCGTCGCGAGCTTTCGAGGTCTCTTCGATCTTCTCCCCGCGGGGAGCGCCCTGTCTCATCTCGCGGAGCTCGAGATGTCCAACCAGGTTCGCCTGATGGAGCGCCTCGAGCTCTACAAGAGACCCTACGATATCGTGGTCATGGATGCCTGCGCGGGCATCGGAGGCAATGTTCGTTTGACGTTGTCGATGGCCGACGAAGCCCTGGTCGTGATGAACCCTGAGACCACCTCCCTCACCGACGCCTACGCGTTGGTGAAGGTGGCGGCCAAGTCAGGTTGTCGAGGACCTTTCAACGTCGTGGTCAACAAGGTTCGAGTGGCGGAGCAGGCTCGCGAGATGTACGCGTGCCTCGAGGCTGCTTCGAGGTCCTTCCTTGGGGTCGAGATTGGCTACGCCGGATACATCTACCGCGACCGTGCCGTGGAACGTGCAACGCGCGAGCAAGTCCCCTTTGTGGAGTCGTTCCCGGGGACGGCCGCCTCGAAGTGTGTCGAGGCTCTAGCGCTGCGGGTTCTGGGGGAGGTCGAGGATGCTCCGCGACGAATCGCCGTCGAGCATTGAGGAGAATCCTAGATGCACAACTTTCTCAAGGCCTATACGCGAATGTCCCCTGGTCAGGCCCAGTCGGAGAACGACGAGGCCGTACGCAAGTATGCGCCGGTGGTCTACCGAGTGGTGCGGCAGGTCGCAGAGCGCATGCCCGCGTCCGTCGATCGCGAGTACCTCTTTAGCGCCGGGATGGTCGGTCTCCTGGATGCGCTGAGTAAGTTCGATCCCGAAAAAGGGATCGCCTTCGAAGCCTACGCCCGCATCCGAATCAAGGGTGCGGTTCTCGACGAGCTCCGTAGCCTCGATCACCTCACGCGCTCGATGCGTCGCAAGTCCAAGTCGGTGGCGGACTCGCGGCAGGAGCTCGAGAAGGCGGAGGGGGAGCCGGTTGGCGACGACGAGGTGGCCCGAAGCCTCGGGGTGAGCATCGAGGAAGTGCACACCAGCCGGAACCGCAAGGCTCCTCCTGAGGTCGTGGATCCCTCGACTCTGGACACCCTGGCCCTGTCAGCTCTGTGGCAGCAGCCAGCGAGCGCCGACGACAGCATGGAGTGGGACGAACACGTGAAGCTGCTGTCCAAGGCGCTCGCAGAGCTTCCGGAGAGGAACCGCCTCGTGATCGGGCTCTACTATGAGGCGGAGCTCACGCTTCAGGAGATCGGCGAAGTTCTGGGGGTCACCCAGTCTCGAATCAGCCAGATCCTCCGCAAGACGGTCGAGATGCTCCGGGAGCGGCTCGTCACCGAGCTGGCCTAGCTTAGAGCATCGATCGGGTTGAGCTCGGCCCCGGAGGCTTTCCTGCGCCGCGCCTGCTTGCCCGATGGCCTTCGGCCACCCTCGCGGGGCGGCTCAGTCAGATACCTACGCGTATCCTCTTTCCCCGTTGGACCACCAGACGCTCCGCAGTCGCCCCCTCCGGGGGTCGCTCAACCCGCTCGACGATCTAGGTCACATCTCTTCGAGGCTGGCCATCCGCATCATCGGGAGACTCGAGAGCACCATATCTCAGCGCCCGGTGGCTCCGTCGGACCCTAGACGTTGAGGCCACGAATCATCGTCCGAACATCATCTCCGAGGGCTACTGCCCACCGCCGGAGATTTAAATGCCTGACAAGAACATCAAGATCCTTTCCGTGGACGACTTCTCGACGATGCGACGCATCGTCAAAAACCTCCTCAAGCAGCTCGGATACTACAACGTCGAAGAAGCGGAGAACGGGGAAGCTGCCCTCGAGATGATCCGCGAGAACAAGTACGAGCTCATCATCAGCGACTGGAACATGCCTGTGAAGACGGGTATCGAGCTCCTTCGCGACGTTCGCGCGGACCCTGCGCTGAAGCACATCCCCTTCCTGATGGTCACCGCCGAGGCCGAGAAGGACAACGTCCTCGAGGCGATGGAGGCGGGGGTGAACAACTACATCCTCAAGCCCTTCACGGCCAAGGTCCTCGAGGACAAGCTCCGCTCCATCTATACCTGAGCCCAGGAGCTCGAACATGAAATCGGCAGACGAGATCGACGGACTCGCGGATCGCTTTGAGGAGGTCCAGAAGGAGCTTCTGGACCTCCTCGGATTTGTTCGAAGGGCGCGCGAGTCCCTCGGGGCTTCGACCGACCAGCTCAGCGAGGCCGCGGAGTCGCTCTCGTCGATCGGGCAAGCCACCGAGAAGGCAGCACACAACCTCCTCGGCCAGGTGGAGAAGGTCATGGACCAAGACGAGGTGGCTGCCCCTCACCTCGACGTCCTCGAGAAGGCCGCAGAGCAGGACGAGGCGATGAAGGCCGCCGTCGAAGGACTCTTCGCATGTCAGGACGAGCGGACGAACGTGCTCACCGAGATGATGCAGGAGCTCTCCTTTCAGGATCTCACCTGCCAAACCCTCCAGAAAGTGGTGGGACGCTTGGCCCAGGTCGAGGAGCGCATCATGTACGTTCTCGACCCTCAGTCCTTCCCCCACGTCGAGCACGGGGATGATGAGCATGCGGGTTCGATGTCGGGTTTGAGCCGACTCGAGGAAAAGCAACAGGGCGAGAGTCGGCAGGACTTCGTCGACCAACTCTTCGGCGGCTGACGCTCCAAGGGTCAGTCTCGGTCGTCGAGGCGACCGCGTCGCCAAACGTGCTGGGCGTGCTCGTCCAGACGCTTTCGCTCTTGCTCGGCTTCTTGTCGCTCCGCCTCAGCGCGGCGCTTCTGCACGACGGTCTCTACCGCGCGCTCCCGCACCGCAGCCCGCCGCAGACGCTCTTGGACAGGATGGGTGACCTCCGCATCGAAGCGCTCGAGCCGCTTTCTTAGCTCTCCCAGCTCTTCCGTCATCCGCGCCTCCGCCGCTCGGGCCACGAAATAGACATCGGTCCTGAGCCGCCCCCCCCGATCGAAGAGGTCGGTGCGGGAGACGCTGTCCCGACATCGCTCAAGCCTCTCCATCGCCTGGGTGACGGTGCTCCGGCGCATGGTGACTTCAGCCAGATCTCTCTGAACCAGCTTTCGCTCCTTGGCCAGGGCCTCGAGAGCGCGTTCGAGACGGGGTGTCCTCTTCACGACGCCTCCGATCGGTCAAAATTATCGCAGCTGAAGTAAAGACTGACGCTTCAGGCCGAGACCTTGACGCCGATTGGGTGTCTCAGAAGGGAACGACCCATGGGACACGGTCTATATACCGCCACGGCTGGTGCCGTCGCTCGTCGCACTCAACTCGACCTGGTCGCCAATAATTTGGCGAATGCGGGTACTATCGGATATCGGGCGCAGAAGGTCAGCTTCTCGGAGGTCCTGCAGGACTCTCGGTCGCCTAATCGACATCTCGTTGCCATGGGACGCCCGCTCGTCAGCTGGGAACGGGGCGCTATCGAGTCCACGGAACGACCGCTTGATCTCGTGCTCCAGGAAGACGGGTTCTTCGTCGCCGAGGGCATCGAAGGTCGGGTACTTCTCAAGACCGTCTCGGCTCGCGTCGATGCCGACGGGAGTATCCGCGACTCCGTCGGACGTCGCCTCCAGCTTGCGGGCGGTGACGAGCGACTCGACGCCGGAAGCCCGGTAACGGTGGGCCAACAGGGCCAGCTGGTTCAGCACGGACGAGAGGTGGGGCGTCTCCTCACCGTAGATGTCGTGGACCCCCGCGCGCTCCGCCCCGTAGGCAACGGGGGCTATCTCCCGGACCAAGGTTCGGGGGAGTTGATTCCTATCTCCACCACTGTGGTCTCGGGGGCCATCGAACGCAGCAACGTCAACTCGGTCTCTAGCCTCGTGAGGATGATCTCCGTCGAGCGAGAGTTCCAAACCCTGACCCGCGTGATCCACGCCTATCGCGAAGCCGACGAGGGAATCATCTCGGCCGCGTCCAACAGCTGACGGAAAGAGGACAGAAGAGATGTCGAGAGCTCTATACACTGCCGCAACGGGCATGCACGCCCAGCAACTCAAGATCGACGTCATCGCCAACAACTTGGCCAACGTCAACACGGATGGCTACAAACAGTCCCGGGCCGAGTTCAAAGATCTGATCTACCAGAATCTCCGCTTGGCTGGCGATGTCACGACGGGCTCGACGGTGGGGCTTCAGGTCGGCCTCGGGGTGAGGCCCTCGGCCACCGTGCACAACTTCGAGGAGGGCCAGCTCAAAGAGACCCGGAACCCCCTCGATGTCGCGATCAGCGGGCCTGGGTTCATGCAGGTCCGCATGCCCTCCGGAGAGGTCGTGTACACTCGCAATGGGGCTCTTCAGATTACCGACGATGGGGAGCTCGTCACCCTCGAGGGATATTCGCTCGAGCCGCCGATCACGCTCCCCACCGACGCCAACTCGGACAACGTCGTCGTTCGCCCCGACGGCACCGTCTTCGTGAACTTCGACAGCTCGGACCGACGGGATATCGAAGTGGGCCGCCTTCAGCTCGTCCGCATGCTCAATGAAGGGTCGCTCCAGAGCCTGGGCAACAGCCTGTTCCGAGCCAACGGGGACTCACGGGCGATTCGCATCGGAACGCCGGGAGACGAGGGCTTCGGAACCCTTCAGCAGGGA
>JBCBRU010000446.1:0-7502 GCA_039819565.1 Myxococcota bacterium
CAGGGGCGAAAACTGCCTCACCACTTATGCAACTAATCAACCTGACAGGGGACTAGGGCGAGAGCCAGCGTATCGAGATGATTCCTGCTGAACTCCAACCGGCAATGGACCGCGTCCAAGCTTGAGAGGCTGAGGTGGTCTGCGGAGATCGAGCCGTGGCTTGCGTGCTCCAAGCGTGCTCCTCCTTAGGGCGCATCTAGGCAGTTGTTTGGCGTCGACCGGGCATCTCGGAGTCGCAGCTCAGGCTTGGAATCGCGCCGGCGCCTCGCTTAGCGTGAAGCCATGGCGAAGGAACGCGGCCATGCGCTCGCCCAGCTCAATATCGCCCTCATGAACGCCCCTCTGGATGCCCCGGAGATGGCCGATTTCGTGGCTAACCTCGACCGCATCAACGCCTTGGCAGAGGCGGCACCGGGGTTCATCTGGCGACTTCAGTCTGAGGGTGGAGACGCCACCGCGTTTCGACCCTTTGGCGATGAGGTGCTCGTCAACCTGTCCAAGTGGCGGGACGTGGACGCCCTCCGCGCCTACGTATACGACACCGCCCACGCCGAGATCATGCGACGACGCCGGGAGTGGTTCGAGCGCATGAAAAAAGCGCACATGGTCTTATGGTGGGTGCCGAGCGATCATCGCCCCGACCTTGCCGAGGCCGCCGAACGCCTGGACGCGCTGCGAAGAGATGGACCCACGCCGAAGGCCTTCACTTTTCGGGACGTCTTCGCTCCTCCGAGCTGAGTCAAAGGCCGAGGATCGCGCCGAGGGCGGGATCCCCGCCCGCGAAATAGTCGGCCGCGGTGTACCGAACCGAAATCTCCGGGGTGAGCGATTCGGCTTCGGACTCGAGATCGAAGTATCGTGTGGAGTGGAATACTTCCAGGCCAGAGTTAGGCAAGGAGAAGGCGCGGACCTCGCCGAAGTGGCTCGGCTTACCGCCGGTCGCTTCTCCTACGAGGGTAGCGCGCGTTTCACGGTCGAGCTGGAGAGCGTTCAGTAGGCCCGATGAGAAGGTTCTGCGTCCTACGATGACGAAGAGGACCTCCGGACGGTTCAGCTTGGGCCTCGACTTCAGTGCCTCCAGCATGGGCTCAAAGATCTGTGAGTTGCCGCCCCCATTGAAGCGGAGATCGACGACGAAGCGGGCAATGGGTTCGCGGTCCGCGAGGGCGAAGACTTCGCGACTGAGTTCCTCAAACTCACCCTCTCGACGCTCCCGAGCGCGGTTGTACTGCACGTAGAGCAGCTGCTCCTCGGCGTCGTAGTGAAACCAATGAAGCTCGCCGGGACGACGATAAGCAAGGGGACCTTCAGGGCGGTCGGGAAGGGAGGCTATGGTCTGGCCGAGCGGGATCTTCACCTTGCGAGGGGCCTCGTCTTGGGTGAGATCCAACGTGACGGAATCCGGAGCGTCGAGCACCCCCATGCCGGCGAGGAGATGGCCGAGGATGAGATGCTCGGCCGTCTGATGAAGAAGCCAGGCGGGGTTCTCGTGCGGGATGACGCGCGCAGCGGCCTGACTCGCTTGGTCGGAGGCCAGGCCGTCGAAAGCGTCGACGCGGGCGCCGACTAGCCCCTCCCGCGCGGGGTCTGCAGCCACCACGAACAGACCCTCCTCGAACCACTGAAAGCGGACGGGGAGCACGGGCGTGCCCGTCCACCGCGGCCCGAGCGGGATCAAGGTATGGCTGTCGCCCAGCTGCGCCACCCACGCCGCCATCGCCACGGGGACCTCAGCGTCGGGGGTGCTCTCCAGCCGCGAACGGACCTCATCTCGTCGTGCTTCGAAGCTCGCGACGTCGACGCGCCGAAACGGGTCGGGATGACAGGCGCGAAGCGCTTCGTCCAGAAACGTCAGGTCTTGGTCCCACCGTCCCGCCTGGGTCGGGGCGGGCGCCGGTGATGTCGGGAGGCGCGAGCAGCGGCCGGTCTCGGAGCCGCATCCTTGAAGTCCCGCGCACGCCAGAAGGCCTGCGCTGGCCAGGACGATACGCGGTGCCGGGGTCATGGCATCAGGCCTTCGCGAGCACGAAGCGGGTGCGCGCGGTAGGGACGTCTCCGCATGCTCCCGGGCTCGTAAAGGAGGTCTTCTCGAGTCGTGCCACGGTTTCGCCGCCCTCCCAGCGGGCCTGCCACTGGGCGTCTTCCAACGCCTCCACGGACACCCATCCTCGGGCGCCCAGGGCGAGGGCTTGAGCCTCCGCAATCTGACCTCCGGAATCGAGATCGCATCGGCCTCGGTAGCGCGCAAGCCACACGCGCTCGTCCGCGAGGTGCCGGAATAGGGGAAGGGCCTCCTCGCGCTGAAGCCGTCCGTACATGCGGCCGGGGCTGTCAGGCCGAAGGTCGAGACAGGTCCCCGCGAATCGATGGCCGCCCAGATGGGTGGACTCGACCACGTCGAAGGCGGCCTCTCGGGCGAGATCTCGGAGCGCCGTGAAGAGGGCCTGCCCGTGTTTGGCGCAGCATCGATCGTGCTTTCCGTGGGTACAGACGGCGAGGGTGCGAGGGCAGGGGTCCGCGGGCGAAGCGCTCGTCTCCTCTTTCAGAACCCGATCGAGGGTGTCCGGCACATGCTCGAAGGAGGCTACGCGCACTCTTCGGCCGAGCGGGAAGAGCCGGATTTCGACCCCTTCGAACCCTTCGGGAGGGGCGAAGAGCCGAACCACGGTCTTCCCGACCTGGTTCCGGTCGAACTCCGCCGCCCAGTGCGCGATCGGGCGAAGGGCCGGAGCCTGGAGAGCCTTTTCGGCCCAGGCGCCTTTGGGCTGACTCAAAAGAACATGACGATGGCCCCGAGAAGCGGAGCCGAGGAGCGGTTCGCCCGCATCGGCGGTCGCGTCGCTACAGAACATCGCGCTCAAGCATGCGGCTTGCGGCTTTCGCCCTCAACCGTGGCGTGGATCACGCTCGCTCTTCGTATCAGCCGCAGCCCTCGCCGTTCGCGCGGGTCGCGAACACCGTCGAGACAGACCTGCTCGCTCGTGACGGCAAACGATGGTAGCGACCTGCCCATGAGGTCCCGTAGCCTGCTCGCGGCCGGGCTGCTCGCGTGCGTCGCGACCCCCGCGCTGGCCCAGGACTGGGCCCTGACCTCCTCACGGGCGCCCGCCCTCCCGGACATTGGAGACCATCAGGTCCTCATCGAGAGCATTCAGGGGCGCCTCGACCTCCTGGCCGGGCGGCTCGAGGTCGTGCGTGACCAGGTGGGCCTTCTCCGGGAGACCGCGCTCGGGGCGGACGTCACGGAGACCCGGGCCGTGATCAGCCACCTCAACGAGCTCGGCTCCTCCTTTGTCCTCGAGCGCGCTAAGTACACCCTCGACGGCGGCATTCTGCTGGATCGCGTCGACGAAAACGGGAGCCTCTCCGACGTCGAAAACCTCGTCCTCTTCGACGGCCGCATCGAAGCCGGGGAGCACGTGCTCGAGGTAGAGGTGGTGTGCCGGGGAGGCGGGTTCGGGGTCTTCTCCTACGTCGAGAATTATCGCTTCCGCGTGACCTCTCGCTATGTGCTGAAGGTTCGCGAGGGCCGAACCAACGCTCTCGAAATCGTCGTTTTCCAACGCCCGGACATCACTGTGGAGCCGGCTAAGCGGCTGAGTGTCCGGTACGATTTCTTCACCACGAGCGCGGTCCGCCCGCCGGCCCCGTGACGAAGCCCGAGGAAGCAAAGAGCCCGCGCCCCCAGCTCGAGGGGGCTCTCGATGAAGCCCAGGAGGCGTTCACGGCTTCGGACCGCCGGGCGGACCAGATCGGAAACGTACGCCTCGGGCTGGCCCTGGTAGCAGTGGTGCTCCTCCTCACCCCCCTGGTGACGCGCTCGGGGACACCTTGGTGGTGGTTGCTACCGGTGATGGCCGTTTTTCTGGGTCTGGCTCGATTCCAGGATGCCTGGATCCGCCGCCGCCGGGACGCGGAAGCTTCCATTGCTTATCTCGAGGGCGCGAAGTCGCGTCTGGACGATAGCTGGAGAGGACTCGACGAGACCGGCGAGGACGTCGGCAAACCCTGGCGGGGTCACGACCTCCACTATGCAGATGATCTCGATCTCTTCGGAGAAGCGTCGCTGTATCAGCTTCTGAGTCGAGCCCAGACGCGGGCGGGACGTCAGCTGCTCGCCGCTTGGATGGCGGAACCGGCCCCTCTCTCGGAGGCTCGGGAGCGGCAGGAGGCGGTCCGCGCCCTCGCCGCCCATCTCGATCTCCGTCGTCGCGCGTTCGAGGCGGTGGCCGCCGACGAGAGTGAGCCCCTCGATGACGGCCCGCTGCTGTCATGGGCGAAGGGGCGAGAGCTGCTGCCCGCAAAGGACGTGTTGCGTCTTGCGGGCCTATTGTTCCCAACTGCCCTGATCATCACCGCGGTGCTCGCGTTTGGCTTTGGGGGGGCTCGAGAGCCCTTCTACCTAGTGGCCCTCGCGCAGATAGGCTTGCTGTTCTACACGCGGCGTTTCACCGGGCCTCGCGCGGCAATGTTGTCCGGGCCCGAGCGCACCCTCGGGCGCTATGCCCGACTGATCGACGTCGTAGAGTCCATGTCCGACGAGGATGCGGTCGGTCCTCTTCGTGAGGTGAAGGAAGTCTTGCAAAGGAGCGGCCGTCCAGCCTCCTCGGAGCTCCGCGGCCTCGAGCGGTTGGTGGACCTCCTCGACTCGCGCCTGAACATGTTTGTCGCCGCCACCCTTTGGCCGGCGTTGATGTGCGAGCTCAACATCGTGCTGAGGGCTGACGAGTGGCGAGACCGCGCCGGTAAGCATCTGCCCGCGTGGCTCGAAGCGCTCGGGACCTTCGAGGCCCTGGCCTCGCTCGGAGCTCTCGCCCACGAGCGTCCGGGCTATGCCTTTCCCGAGCTCGTGGATGAGCCCGGGGTGTTCGAGGCAGAAGGGTTGACCCATCCCCTCCTCCATCCGTCACGCGCCGTGGGCAACGACCGCGTGCTCGGGGGTTCCGGGACCGTGCTACTCCTGAGCGGCAGCAACATGAGCGGCAAGTCGACGTGGCTGCGTTCGGTGGGACTGGCGGTGGTGCTGGCGCGGATGGGGGCTCCGGTGGCAGCCCGCCGCCTTCGTTTGGCGGACGTTCGACTGGCCACCTCGGTGCGAGTGGTCGACTCGCTCGCAGCGGGAGCTTCGCACTTCTACGCAGAGCTTCGTCGACTCAAGCACGTCGTCGACATGGCGCGCACGCCGGGCCCGCCGGTCCTGTACCTCCTCGATGAGGTCCTACACGGAACGAACAGCCGCGAGCGCTTCCTGGGGGCCGTGTCGGTGCTGAAGTGGCTTGCGGAGCACGGCGCGTTCGGGATCGTCACCACTCACGATCTTTCGCTGGGCCGAGTCGCCGACCACCTGCCCAGCGGTGCCGTCGAGAATGCCCACTTCTCCGACGACATTCGCGGCGACGGTCTCAGTTTCGACTACCGAATGCGCCCCGGGCCCATCGAGACCACCAATGCTCTGCGCATGATGCGGGCGGTAGGGATCGATGTGGAGATCCTCGACCTCTGACCTCCGGGCAATCATCCGAGCTTCCCTGGGGCTGGAGACCGAGGCCCTAGCCCGGTATGAACGCGCCGTGAGGGCTGCTGCGCTCGTGCTGGGCATAGGGTTGGTCGCCGGCTGCGGCGGAGAGCCCGAAATCCCGCTCGTAGGTCCGTATCCGGCCGACACGGCGTGGGTAGCCGCGGTGCTTCTCGACGACGCGGGACGGGAGGTCGCCTCGACCGGGATCGCCGCGTTCGGGGCCGAGGCGAGCCGCGTCACCCTCGACAACGCCCCGGACGCCTCCGAGGCCATCGTGTACGCGTGGTCCGACGCACAACTCTCGGGGGTCTTGCCTTCGGACGCCGAACTGAGGGCGTTGCCGATCAGTCTTCGCCGCGATGGACGCGCGCCTTTGCCGTCCGGATGGCAGGGGCGATCCCAACCCCTCGGCGAGACCGTCGTCCCGGACGCTGCCGAGCTCGCCACCGCAGCCTGGCTGCCCGAATGCCCGACCCTCGTGGCTGAGGACCAGGAGGTCGTGCTCGATGTGCGCTGCGCATCCTTCGTGTGCTCGAGCTCGTATCGACAGCTCGGCTGTGGCATCCCGGTGGGATTGGCCGGCTGCCGGCTCCCGGACCTCCTCGCCAGCATCGACGGGGTCGGGAACGTGAGCGTGGCCGGCGAGTTCCCGGGGCAGTGCTCGCAGCTGGATCCTCCGCCGAAGGTGCTCGCGTCGGTGCGGTGTGAGGACTGCACGATCGACGTTCACATCCGCTCCAGGAACCCGCTCGAACCCGTGCCTTCGGAGGTGGTGTCTCTGGCCCCCGAGCCGACCGCCGATCAGCGAACCAGTCCGCCGTATCATGGTCGTCTCGCGGCGATGACGGTGACCCCGGACGCGGTTCACGCGGTGGTCCTCGGCAACCGAGGATGTGGGGCTTCCGGAGCTACCCTCGAGGTGGTCACGGTGGATCCGGTAGGGCTCGGCGTGACCGAGCGGACCGTCCCCGGCTGCGAGAGCGCCGTCGTCACCGCCGCCCCCGACGACGCCCCGATTCTCGCCACTCAAACCTCAAGCGGGGCCGCGGTTCGCAGGTTTGGGGCAAGTCCCGCCTATCTCTTCTTGGGAGAGGGTTTGGGGCCGGTGCTGTCTATCACCGCCGATGCTGAGCTTGATCGCGTGGCGGTGGTGGTAGCTCGCCTCGATGCACCCAAGCTCTCCCGGCTGTTTCTCCTTCGGATGTCGAATCTCAGCCTGGTCGCGGAGCACGGCGATATCGACGAAGTGAAAGGCGGGTTGCTTTTCACCCGAGACGGTAACCTGCTCGCGGCCCGCAACGGGTCGATTCTCGTCTACGCCGCCTCAGATGGAGTTTTCAGCTTCGACTTCATGCCCGGAACGGGCGACGGTCTGGATAACGACTTCCACGTTCTCGTGCCTTTCGGGGGCATGACCTCCGTTGGCGTATCCAGCAACGGCGACTCCGGGATCCACTTCCTCGATGGAATTCAGGCCACTTCGGCCGGTTTGGCCTTCGGGCGGAAGCTGATCATCACTTCGGCGCTCGAGGTTCCTAATCCGACGGACTCAGAGGCCCGTGGTTTGGCGGCTGGCTTCGCCGTCGACGAAACCAGCCTCGAAGCGGAGCTCGTCCGCTTTGTGCCCGAGGCCGCGCGGTTCCGCTCGCAGGGACGAGTGGTGGGGCGGGGGCCCGCCCTGGACCTCGGGAGAGACGCTCACGGGCACCTCTGGGTGCGGATGCCTCGAGAAGGTAACTTGCGTCGCATCAACATTCAGGACCTATAGATGCATCCAACGCAATTCTGATACCCCTCGGCCGCGACAGGATGATTCCTTACATAATTCGCGGGCGCTTTTTGCCCCTGGCGCCCCCACCGGCTTCGCCTCTCGTCGGTTGCAATTGGCCAATGTGTCGGCGGCTCGATCAAAGGAGCATGCTTGGGGCCCCCGGCTCCTCACGAGCTGTTCGAGTCGAGCGAAGCAAGAGGTCAGCGTTCGAGG
>JBCBRU010000447.1:0-7429 GCA_039819565.1 Myxococcota bacterium
GAGAGTCGGCCCACCCGACCGCCGTCCAGGGCCTCGCGAAGAGCGGGGCTAGGATTGCGTCCGTCGAGACCGAAGCCGAGAAAGTCGAGCGAGGTCCCGTCGTATCCCGAGGCGGTGTCGAAAGTGGTGCCGGTGCGGTAGCCGAGGCTGGCGCCGAGCTTCAGCTCGAACTCTTCGGGCACGGCGCGGGTACGGAGGTTGACGGTGCCGCCGCCGAACTCACCCGGAAGGTCCGGCGAGTAGGTCTTCTGGACCACGATGGATCCGAGGATAGATGCGGGGAAGAGGTCGAGAGGGACCACCCGCTGCTCGGGGTCCGGGGAGGGGAGGATGGAGCCGTCGAGAAGGGTCGTGGAGTAGCGCTCACCGAGGCCGCGCACGTAGACGTAGCGGCCGCCCACCAGGGTGATGCCGGTGACGCGCTGCAGCGCCGCGGCGGCGTCCGAGTCGCCCGACTTCTGAATCTGGTCGGCGCCGAGGAGGTCGGCCACGCTGCTCGACTCCCGGCGCTCGGCGAGGACGAACACGGCTCCGCCTTCGAGCTTGGGAATGGTGACCACGAACTCCTGGCTGAACCCAGCCGAGGGCTCGACCTCGACCCCGACGATGACCGTCTCGTCCGCCTTCACCTCCACGTCGTTCTTGTTGGTGGTGCCGTAGTTGGGGTGGATGATGGTCAAGTCAAGGTTGGTTGCAGGGACGCCATCCAGGACGAAGCGTCCCTGCTCGTCGGAGCGGGCGTCCACGGGAGCGCCTCGGACGAAGATCCGAGCGTCTTCGACGGGCCGCCCCTTGTCGTTGATGATGGTGCCCTCGATGCGGCCGGTGGCGGTGGCCGTGGTGGTGCTGAGGCCTTCACCCTCGGGTCGTTCGATGTCGAGGAGGTTGGTGCCCCCGCGCTTCGAATAGGTCACGAGGACCTCGACGGAGCGCCCGGCCACGATGGGGATGAGCGGGGTGGGCTCGGAAGGATAGCCGTCCTTCTGGAAGGAGAGCGAAGTGTCGCCGGCGCGAAGCCGGAGGATCACCGTGCCTTCATCGTCCGTGGTTCCGACGGTGGCGCCCTCCTGGCGGATGCGCACCCCGTCGACCGGGAGACCGTTGGGGTCGAAGACGATGATGACGAGCTCACCGTAGTTGGTGTCGTCTTGAGCGGTGGCCGCCCCCGCGCCCAATAGGACGAGGAGCAGGGCAAGCAGCGTCACCGATAGCCGCGCCAGCTTTTTCATCAGTCACACTTCCAGATCGACTGCTTGCACTCTTCGGCCGAGCGGCGAAGCTCGATGGCCTTTCGAAAGAGCGCGGCGTCGGTGATGAGGGACAGAAGGTTCTCCATCCGGTCGAAGTTGCCCGAGCGGTAGTGGGCGTAGGCGAGGGCGTAGACCACGTTCTCGTCCTCGAGGAGCCCGAGGCGCTCGATGCGGCGATCCAGGCCGGTGGCGGCCTCGAAGTGGTTTTGGTCGAGGAGTATGATGAGGCGCTGCTTTACCTTGGCCGCTTGTTCATCGACCTTGGCGTTCATGCGCACGGCCCGGGGGTAGCGCTTGGCCTTGACGTAGAGCTCGGCGGCACTCCGGGCGTGTTCCCCGTCGATCAGCGCGAGGGGGTAGAGGATATCTCCGGCGGGGAGGGGCCGACCCTGCTCGTAGTAGGCGAAGCCGAGGCGCTTACGGATGTCCACGTTCTCCGGATACAGCAAGGCAGCTTGCTCGAGGAGAAGAGAGGCGCGCTCCTTCTGGTTGGCCTCGATGAGGGCGGTGGCGAGGGCGGCGTAGTCCTCGGGCCGAGCCGAGTCCCGCTCGAAGAAGATCTGAGCCTCGTCGACGGCGGACTGGTAGAGGCCCAGATCGACGAGGAGGAGGACCCTCTTGCGGGCGATGTTGTCGCTCTCAGGCACCGCCTGGTAGCCGCGGTCGAGGGCCCCAAAAGCCTCGAACTTGTCCCCGGCGTCGTAGTGAGCGCGGGACTCGAGCAGGTAAAACTCCGCGAGCTGCTTGGCTTCGGGCGGAGCTGTACCCAAAGCCTGGAGGGCCTTCGCGGGGTCCTTGAGCTGAAGGTAGGCGTTGGCCTGGAGCAAGGTCGAGCGGGGGTCGAGGTTTCCGTTGGCCTTCGCCTTTTCGAAAGCCTCGGCGGCGTTCTTCCAGTTGGAGAGCCCGTTGAGGGAGATACCCACCAGGAACCAGTACTCGGCGAGGTCCACCGGGTCCTTTTCGTCGTCGAGCTTGACCCCCTCGAACTGAGCGAGCGCCCGATCGTAGTGCCGGTCTTGGAGCATGACCTTGCCCAGGTTGATGCGGTCGATATTGGCCGGCTCGTCATCCTTGCGCTTCTTCTTCGCCCAGGCGTCGCCACCCAGGGCGAGGACGAAGAAGCACACGGAGACGGCGGCGATGATGCGTCGCGCGCTCATGAGATCCCTCACCGGAAAGGAAAGTTGGCCTCGTACTGCATCGAGACCGACTGACCACCATAGGTTGCTGGGTTACACACCCAGCTAGACATCGCGATAATGACCGCGTCGTCGAAGACGCCTTCCGGCTCCGACTCCACGATTCGAACACTGCTCAAGCGGCCGTCCGGGCCCATGAGGGCTCGTGCCTTCACGTAACCCGTAATGCCGCGCTTGATGGCGCGGCTCGGCGGGGTGGGCAGCTGCTGGCCTTTGCAGTCGGGCTGACTGTCCACCGAACCCGCGTCGTGGATGAGATCCTTCGTGGCGTCCACGCCGGACATCACGTCGCCGGTCAGACCGGCCAGGTCTCCGGAGGAGAACACCGGGATGCCTCCCCCGAGACCCGAGAGCTGACTTCCGAAGGACGGCCGCGGGGCGGGGTTGGGGCGCGCCCGCCGAGGCTTGGGCTTGGGCTTGGGGACGCTCTTCTTCGGGGGCTCCTTCTTCTTTTCCCGAACCTGAATGTCCGCATCGAGAGACTGCTTCGTCTCCCGCGCCCGGTGCGTCTTGCTGTTCATCACCACCAGCGCCGTCCCCAGGATGGCGCTGCCCCCGAGGGCGAAGAGGGCGGCGGTGACGTGGCGAGACGAGTTGCTCATCCCCCTGCTCCGTATTCCTTGTCGGTGGCTACCGCGACGTCAGCGGCCCCGGCGAGGCGAAGCTGGTCGACCGCCTCCACCAGGCGCTCCACCGGCACCCGTTTGTCGGTGACTACGAGCACCGTCTTGTCGGCGCCGCCTCGGAAGGCGTCGCGCACCTTGGACTGAAGCATCCACGGCTTCACGGGGGCTCCGTCGAGATACATGGCCCCCTGCGCGTCGATGTTGACGCGGAGGGACTTGGTCGACGAGGGGGTGGCGCTGGCGGCCGAGGGGCGCTTCAGCTCGACCTGCGCGTCCTTCACGAAGGTCGTGGAGACCATGAAGAAGATGAGGAGGATGAACACCATGTCGATCAGGGGAGAGAGATCGATGTCGGCGTTCCGCTCCTTCTTTTTAAAACCCTTCATCCGTGAGCCTCCTGGGTAAGTACGTCCTTGAGGACGGTGAGTTTGTCTTCCACCACGTGCTGCCGGCGATCGAGCATGCGCCCGATGAGGAGACCGGGCACGGCCACCACCAGCCCCATCTGGGTGGAAAAGAGCGCCTCCGAGATGCCCCCGGCCACGCCTCCGCCGGTCTGACTGACCAGGGTGGAGCTGCCGAGAGAGTCGAAGGTCTCGATCATGCCGGTCACCGTGCCGAGGAGCCCCAGAAGGGGCGCCGCCTGCACGAGGACGGTGGCGAGCTTGGAAAAGCGTCCGAGCTGAGACCCGATGTCCCCGAAGATCTCATCGAGGAAGGGACGCAGCTCGGCTGCGGGGCTCCCGAGAAGCCCCACCCCGGCCACCGCGGCCTCCTCCAAGACCCCGCGAGGGTTCTTGAGGTTGCCGGCTTTGACCTGGTCCACCAGGGTCCGGACGTCGTGCCGGGTACCGACCAGGAGCATGTAGGCCCGGTAGCCCAGGCAGTACAGCACCACGATCGCGCTCAGCACGAGCGGCGGAGCAACGAAGCCTCCCTTGGCGAGGAGGACGCTGAGCTCCTCGAAAAAGCGCATGGGAGCCCCCTCAGCTGTCCGGCTGACCGACCCGGCCCTTGGCGGGCTGGCCGAGACCTCGGTAGGCGTTGATGACGCGCAAGGCCGCCTGCTCGAGGTCGGAGAGGATCCCGTCCGCCCAGGCGCCCAGGAGGTTGCCGAGGAGGAGCGAGGGGATGGCCACGATGAGCCCGAGCTGGGTGGTGATGAGGGCCTCCGAGATACCGCCGGAGAGCATCCGGGGATCGCCCGTGCCGAACTCGGTGATGATGTCGAAGGTGGCGATCATGCCCGTCACCGTACCGAGGAGCCCGAGGAGGGGAGCCACGGCAGCGATGACGGTGATGGCGGTGCCGAAGCGCTCGATGCTGGGGGCCTCGTCGAGGAGGGCCTCCTGCACCGCGTCCTCGAGCTCTTCGCGGGGCGAGTCCAGATTCGCGATGGTGACCTGGAGGACGCGCGCGGTGGCGCCCCGCTTGCCCTCGACTTTGCCCTTGGCGGAGGCGAGGTCCTTGTTGGCCACGTCGGGCAGGACCGCCTTCACCAAGGAGCGGGTCGCGGAGCCCTGGAGGAAGAGGGTCACGGCCCGGATGGCGGCCATGATGAGGGCGAGGAAGCCGAGAGAGACGATGACCCAACCCACGGCCCCGCCGGCCTTCATGACCGACGAGAAGGTCTTCTCCTGCTTCTTGGCCACCGCCTTGTCGGTGCTCTCGAAGAGGAAAAGACGCAGGTAGTCCTTCGGGGTGCGGTTGACGAGGGCCTCCGCCGTCTCCTTGGCGGGGTCCGGCCAGAGGCGGAACTTCCCGCTTCCGGCCGGAGCCAGGGCGCCCGCCCCGCGCTCGCTCACGCCCACCGCCGCCACCTGGCCGAGGCGGTGAATCTTGCCCTTCACCAAGGTGCCGTCTTCGAGGAAGAACTCGCCGTCCTCGGTGGTGCGCTGAGAGCCCGCCGCCTGGAGCTTGCTGACCCCTTCAAAGAGCTTCTCGAGGGTGGGGACCAGTTTGGCGGGGTCCGAAGCCGCATCCTCAGGGACTTCGGGCACCGAGAATCCGGCCGCCTCGACCGGCTCGCGGGCCCGGGAGAGGGTCTCCAGGAGCACGTCGAGCTTGTTGGCGGCCGCCTCGGAGCGGTCGGCCTCGCGGAGGGCGTTGTCGACGTCGGTGGCCCGCTGGCGCAGACCGAGGACGCGCGTCTCGAGGCGGTCCACCTCGCCGCCCGCGGAACGGATGCGCTGGGCGCTGCGGCGCTGAAGCTCGGCCTTGCGCTGCTCGAGGGACTTCTTCTCCGCCTTCAGGAAGGCGAGCTCTTTGAGGTAGGCGCGCTCGAGGGTGGCGGCGTCGGCCTTGACCGTCTCCTCCTCGGGAGCCTGAGCGAAAGCCGGGGTTTGGGCGAAGATGACGAGAGCGGCGGCGGCGATCAGAGAACGCATCAGCGGGCCTCCGTGAGGGCGTTGGGAATCTCGAAGAAACCGACGCGGATGCGCTTTTCGAGGGCCTCGAAGAGGGCCTTGGCGCGCTCCATCTGAGCTTCGTCGGTGTACGTCTCGAAGGCCCAGCCGCTGCCGCTTCGCACGGCGCGGCCGAAGCTTTGGTCTTCGGTGCGGAAAAAGAGCATCGTCATGCCCACGCGGGCGACGTCGGCGAGCACCTCGCGGCCGTCCACGTCGATGACCTGCTGGTACATCCCGTTTTCACGAGCGAGACGGAGCTCGTCCTCGACCCTGGACCAGAGGCGAGAGGCGGCCTCCGAGGGGAGGAGCTCGTCGGCCTCGAGCTGCTTCTCGAGCTTCTCGAGGTCCTTGATACGCTCGTCGACGCGGAAGGGGAGGCCGCTGCGCACGGGGCCTTTGACGTCGTTCATGGCGGCGAGCACGGCGGGCTTGAGGGCCTGCTCCAGCGCTCCCGCTTCGCGGATCTTTTCCCGAATGCGCTCCAGCTCCTGCTGGGCCTGCTTGAGACGCAGCTCTTCGCGCTGGGCCTCGGACTCGAGGGAAGCCTTCTGCTGAGCGTAGGCCTGCAGCTTCTGCTTCTCGTCCGCTTTCATTTCGTCCAGGTCGGTGGTGAGCGTCTCGACCTCCGAGCGGAGCCGGGCCAGCTCGGCGGCCATCTTCTCCAGATCGCTGGCCAAGGCCGGCGTCGAGAAGGAGACGCAGAGAAGAGCGAGAGTAGTAATCTGGGGTACGCGCATGACCAGCTCCAGGGCTCTAGGGGCGTTCTATATGTGTAGGTTGTAAGAAGGTTACGGAGAGGTAGGGAGAGGAAGGCCCGGCGGCCCCCGCCGAAGCGAGGACCACCGAGAGGGGCTTGGACTCAGGGGAAGCTGGTCCAGGTCCACCAAGCGCCGCCGGCCGCGCCCTGCATGCCCGGCTCGACCGCACCGCGGAAGGTCACGGTGTCGAAGAAGTTGTCCGCCGAGGTCGGAACCTGGCCACCCGATCCGAGCATGGAGCTCATGTCGGGGGTGAAGTTCGGTGCCGTCTCGTTGGTGGCGTCGGTGCCAATCCCGAGGTTGCAGGTCGGGAAGGTGTCGATGGCCATGTTGCCCACGTTCCCGGGAAACGCGGTGGAGTCGGTGAAGAACGCGCTGGCGGCGAACACGTCGTCCATGTCGTCCTTGAAGTTCGTCGCGTTGCACATGACGGAGTTGGCGATAGCCAGGTTTCCGGCGGTGGCGTTGGCGTTGTTGAAGGTCTCGGCGTCGTCGATGTCGAGGCCGAACTCGTTGAAGGCGAACACGACGGTGTTCCAGATCTGGCCCCCGGTGCCCTCGCGGAGGAGGATACCGATGTCAGACGAGGTGGAGTCGGGTGAGCCGATGAGGGTCATGTTCGACCAGATGGGGTTCGAGCGGGGCTGCGCGGGGTCGTCGTCCTCGTTGTTGTCCGCCTCGATGCCCTGGTCGCCCGCGTCGGCGTGCTGCTGCGCGATGGCGTACTGGACGCGTCCGCGCCAGCCGAAGGTCCAGTCGAAGCTGTCGTCACCAATACCGGTGGCGATGATGTGCTTCGCGTCGACGGTGCCGCCGAAGAACTCGAAGCCGTCGTCGCCCGACTTGTGAACGTGGATGTAGTCGAGGGTGGTGCCCGAGCCGACGCCCTGGAGGGCGAGGCCGTTGAGCTCGTCGGTGGCGTTGATCTTCTTGCCGCCGAACTCGATGCGGACGTAGCGCATGGTGCCGCTGTTGTCGTCGTCGGCCATGCCGCCGTAGCTGCCGGTGTCACCCTCGCCGACGCAAGTGGTGCCCATGCCGCCGCAGTTGACGGTGGCGTTACCGGAGATGATCACGCCGCCCCAGTCCTGGCGGTCCGGCGCAGCCTCCTTGGAGGTGAACACGATGGGGTTCATCGCGGTGCCGTTCGCGTCGATGGTCGCGCCCGGGAGCACGGCGAGGAGATCG
>JBCBRU010000448.1:0-7480 GCA_039819565.1 Myxococcota bacterium
AGTCCCGTGCGTCCCTTGGGATCGACGAGGTCGGGGATGAAGCTATCCGCGTGGGCGCGGGCGAGGGCCTCTCGAAGCTCGACCTCGGTCGCGTCGGGGCGCCCGTAGAGCACGTTGTCTCGAACGGAGCGATGGAGCAGGGCCGTGTCCTGAGTGACCATCCCGATTTGACTGCGCAGGCTGTCCTGCGTGACCTTCGAGATATCTTGCGCGTCGACGGTGATGCGTCCACCCTCCAGGTCATAGAAGCGAAGGAGGAGATTGACGAGGGTGGATTTTCCCGCCCCGCTTCGGCCCACGAGCCCGACCTTCTCACCCGCTTCGATGTGCAGGTCGAGGTTCTCGATGACGCCCTTGCCTTTTCCGTAGTGAAAGCGAACGGTCTCGAAACGGACCTCACCCCGGTCGACTGAGAGACTTGGGGCGGCCGGAGCATCGACGACGCTGCGTGCCTTCGTGAGCGTCGACATGCCGTCCGAGATGGTTCCGATATTTTCGAAGAGGGCACTCATCTCCCACAGAATCCACTGGGACATCCCTTCGAGGCGTAGAGCGAGACCCACCGCGACGGTGATGGCGCCGAGGCTGATGCTCTCTCCCAGCCACAGCCCCACGGAGGTGGCGGCGACCGCGAACAGCACGAAACCGTTGAGGGTGTAGAGGGTGAACTGAACCCCGGTCACGAGCCGCATCTGGGCATGAACCGTCTCGAGAAAGCTGCCCATACCGTCCTTGGCGTGCTGCTCTTCCCGCGCGGAATGAGCGAAGAGCTTTACGGTGGCGATGTTGGTGTAGCTGTCGACGATACGACCGGTCATGACGGAGCGGGCGTCTGCCTGTTCCTCGGTGACCTTCGAGAGGCGGGGAAGGAAGAAAGTCATAGCCGCGATGTACAGCCCGAGCCAAACCAACATCGGGAGTACGAGCCGCAGGTCTGCGCTGGCCATGAGATAGAGTCCGCCTAGGAAGTAGAGGACCACATACAACAGGACGTCGAGCAGCTTGGTCACGGCTTCGCGCACGGCGAGGGCCGTCTGCATCACCTTGGTGGAGACCCGACCCGCCATCTCATCGGCGAAGAAAGCCTGCGACTGGCCGAGGATCCACCGGTGGCTGAGCCACCGTATGCGCATCGGGAAGTTGCCCATCACGGACTGAAAGAGGACCAGCGAAGACGCCAGACCGATGCCGGGAACCCCCACGAGCATCAAAAGCGACCAGCCGGTTAGGGACGGTCCGTGGTCCGACCAGAATGTCGCTCGGTCTGCACTGGCGAGCCGGTCGACGAGGTCGCCGATGAACGCAAAGAGGCTCACTTCGATGACCGCGTAGATGGCGGAGAGCGCCGACATGGCCAAAATGCTGGGAAGGATCGGGCGGGTGTAGTGCCAGCAGAATGCGAACAGCCCAGAAGGGGCTTGCCGCGCCGGGGCGCTCGGGAAGGGGTCGATCCGAGCCTCGAACCAAGAGAGAAGGCGACGGGCGAAGCGCCACATGGCGCCGGGACTAGCTCAGCGGGCGCGCCCACGCGACCGGGAACGGGGTTCTGGGGGCGGGCTCCTCCCTTTGGAGGGGAAGCGAGGCGGCGGAAAGTGGCGAGGTTTGCTCGCACCCATCGGCGGAGGCTGCCGATCGGGGCGGCAAGGCCAAGCGTGATCGTCGGCACGCTTCCTGAACGACGCGCTAGCATGCCCATGATGGCGAAGATTCTGGTCGTCGAGGACGAGGCGAGCCTCCGGAGCTTTCTGGTCGAGGCGCTCGAGCTCGCGGGCCACGACGTAGCCGCCGCAGAAGACGGACGGATGGCCCTCGAGCGGGCTCGGGAGGAGCGCTTCCATCTCGTCTTGACCGACCTCGCGATGCCGCATCTGGACGGCATGGGGCTCCTTTCGGTGCTGCGCAGAGAGCAGCCGGACGTCGAGGTGGTGGTCCTCACGGCCCACGGCAGCATCGAGGCCGCCGTCGACGCCATGCGGCAGGGCGCCTTCGATTTTCTCCAGAAGCCGTTGGGGAGCCCAGGTGAGCTCCGGCTGGTCGTCGAGCGAGCGCTCGAGCGCCGACGCCTACGAAGCGCGAAGGAGCAGCCCCAAGCGCGGGCTCCTCAGCTGGCCTTTGGCCCTCCGATGGACACCGTGGTCAAACTCATCGACAAGGTGGCGGCCACCGACGCCACGGTGCTGCTTCTCGGCGAGTCGGGGACCGGCAAAGAAGTCGCCGCCCGCACGCTGCATGAGCGTAGTCCTCGTCAAGAAGGGCCCTTTTCTGCGGTCAATTGCGCGGCGCTCTCCCCGGCCCTGCTTGAGTCTGAGCTCTTCGGCCACGAGAAGGGCGCGTTCACGGGCGCCGACGAGCGGCGCCGAGGGCGACTCGAGCTCGCGGAAGGAGGCACCTTTTTTCTCGATGAGATCGGAGAGCTGCCCCGGGAGCTGCAGGCGAAGCTGCTTCGAGTCCTCCAGGAGAAGCGTTTCGAAAGAGTGGGGGGCCATCAGACCATCGTTGCGGACGTGCGATGGGTGGCGGCGACCCATCGAGACCTTCCGAACATGGTGCGGGAGGGGAGCTTTCGCGAGGACCTCTTTCATCGCATCGCCGTGTTTCCCGTGACCCTTCCTCCCTTGCGCGAGCGAGGGCCCGAGATCGCGCCTTTGGCCGAGGCTTTGCTGGACCGGGTGGGGGCAGAGATGGGGCGTCCGCGGCTACGGCTCTCCGCGGAGGCGCTGGCCTGGTTGCCCACCCAAACCTGGCCGGGGAACGTGCGCGCCCTCCGCAACCGTCTCGAGCGCGCGGTGATTCTCGCCGAGGGGGCGTCGATAGATGTGTCGGACCTCTCCGGCGGCCTCACCCTCGGGGGCACGATGGCCCACGAGATCACCTCTGAATCGGATTTGGATCTGGCTACGCTGGAGCGACAGGCGGTCGCCCGAGCCATGGCTCGGCACGGCAACAACCGGAAACTGGCCGCCGCCGCTCTCGGCATCGGGGTTCGCACCCTTTACGACAAGTTGAAGCGCTACGAGCTCGAGTCATGAAGCTGGCCCGCCCCGCCCTCCTTCCCGTCGTCATTGCCGGTCTCGTCTCGACGGCCCTGGGCTTTGGCTTGGTGGGGATTCAGGGAGCGATTGGCCGGGCTGAGGCGGCCCTTGAAGCGGGGGAGGGACAGCGTCTGCTCTGGCTGCTCGAGCGTCGCCTCGGGCGGGGGACGGGCCCTCCTACGCAAGCTGAGCTCGAGTTGGCGCTCGAGCGTTTTTGGCCGGAAGGCCTGCGCTATCTGTCGGTGCCCGGTCCCCCCGGTGAGCCCTCGCTCGAGGCCGGGAGCCCGCAGGGCGATCGCAGTGGGGATGTCCCCGGACCTCGCTGGGTGGGCTCGCGACTGCGGGTCGTCATGCCCCCGCCCCCGCCAGGCCGCGGACCGCCCCGTACGAAGCGACCCCCGAAAAAGGACGGGCCCTTCGCTGGGCCCACCCTAGGTCCTACGGGCTTTCCCCCTTGGCGGCGCGACGGCGACCCCTCACGCCCGGACGGACCACGGCGGCCGCCGCCGCCTCCGCCGGGAGCCCTGCCTCCTGGGGGCTACGGGTCTCCCCCTCCTCCCCATCTTCGAGAGCCTCCTCCGAGAAGGGAGGGCGGTCCGCCCCAGCTAGGGAGCGGCCCTCGGCGCCCATTCCGGCTCGGGCCTCCTCAGCGCCACCGGCGAGCGGGGCTCCCGGGCCCTCCCCAGCTGGTGATGGAGCTGGAGCCGAAGAGCATGCGTGCTCTTCATTCAGAGTCGCGACGGGTGCTGGGGTTTGGGTTGATCGCCATCGCGGCTCTCCTGGTCGGGGGCGCGGTGACTTCGCGCCTCATGGCCCGGGAAGCGCGGGTCATGGAAGCGCGGGCGGCGGAGCATCGCATGGCCGTCCTCGGTCGAACTTCGGCGCTCCTGGCCCACGAGCTCAGAAATCCTCTCGCGGCGGTCAAAGGACACGCCCAGCTCTTGGAGGAGGCGCTTTCCACCGAGGGCCGGGCCCGCGCGAAGGCCTCCGTCGTGGTCAGCGAAGTGGTTCGCCTCGAGCGCCTGATCTCGGGAGTTCTCGATTTTCTCCGGGTGGGGCGCCTCGAGCGCCGGGACACCGAAGTCCGTCCCATGCTGAAGGCGGCGGGGCGACGCAGCGTGGCCCAGAGCCTCGTATGGGGTCCCGTCGAGGTGGAGCGATTCTCGATGGACGGAGACCGCGTCGAGCAGCTCCTCGTCAATCTCCTGGACAATGCAGAGCAGGCCGAGCCGGGCGCTGACGTCCGCCTGAGCGTCCTCGGTCGTGGACGAGCCATGGAGATCGTCGTGGAAGATCGAGGACCGGGCTTCGAGGGGCCGGCCGAGGCGCTCTTTGATCCGCTCCGTACCAGCAAGGCCAAGGGCACCGGGCTCGGGCTCCTCTTCGTTCGGGAGGTGGCTCAAGCGCACGGAGGCGACGTTCGAGCCGAGCTTCGCGCCGAAGGGGGCGCTCGATTCATCGTCACCCTCGCCGCGCCGCGCTGACTCTCCATCGTGGGTGGGTCCCAGGGGGCGCCGCCTCGGTTCGGAGCACAGGAAGTGGTTTTCGAAGACTCACGCTTCCCCCCACAGATGGAGTGCCGTTTGTTGCTGATGTATTCATTTATGAAATACTCGAGTCCCCTATACGGCGTTCTTTTCTCCCTTGTGGTGGGGTGCGGGGGGCTGGAGGAGGCTTCGGCGCCTCCGCCCTCCGGTACGCCGGGAGCGAGCGAAGGAATCCCTCCGGGCGCACCCGGGTCAGACCCCGGCTCGACGCCGGATTTGGGCTCGACACCGACGGACCCCGGCTCGACGCCGGATTCGGGCTCGACACCGACCGACCCCGGCGCGATGCCGAATCCGGGCTCAACACCTTCCGATCCCGGGTCGCCGGCCCCGGGCGAGGACGATTCGGCCTCGGACGCGATAGATGCTCTATTGGCCCGGCTGCCCGTTCCCATCGTGCCGGATCCCCTTCCTTCCTATGCCCCAGACCCCCGCCCCCCCCACGCGAGATCGCCCGCGCTGGATGGCTTCGACAACACGCCACCGACCAATCCTATTACGGACGAAGGAGCGTTCCTGGGGCGGGTGCTGTTTTACGACCGGCTCTTGAGTGCGAACGGGGAGGTCGCCTGTGCCTCCTGTCATCGGCAAGACCGGGCCTTCACGGACCCCGCCCGGCTCTCCATCGGCTTCGAGGGCGAATCGACCCGGCGGCACTCCATGAGTCTGGTCAACCTTCGTTTCTACGCCCCGGGGCGCATGTTCTGGGACGAACGGGCCGAGACCCTGGAGGATCAGGTCCTCGAGCCCATTCAGGACGCTGTGGAGATGGGGGTCACGCTCGAGGAGCTGGTCGAACGGGTGACTCGCGCCCCCTACTACCCACGCCTCTTCACGGCCGCCTTCGGGAGCTCCGGCGTCACCACGGAACGGATCTCCCTCGCTCTCGCTCAGTTCGTGCGAAGCCTCTCTTCTTTCGACAGTCGCTGGGACGAGGGCGTGGCCCAGGTGCAATCTCTCACGGACGACTTCCCGAACTATTCAGCCTCCGAGAATCGCGGCAAAGCACTCTTCCTTGGGCAAGGTCGTCCGGACTTGGGCGGCTCCTGCGCGGCCTGCCATCTCCGCAGCGTCGCGCCGCCCGCTCCGGGCACCCCGAGAAACATCGATGCCAATCAGGCCTACTTCTTTATGAGCCGACCGAGGAACAACGGCCTCTCAGAGCGTGCCGATGATGATGGCTTCGCCGAAGTCACGGGCGACCCGGCGGACGACAATGCCTTCAAGAGTTCATCACTCCGCAACGTGGCGGAGACCGCCCCCTACATGCACGATGGTCGCTTCGCGACGCTCGAGGATGTGCTCCGCTTCTATGACCGGGGCATTGAAGCTCAGCCGAACCTCGACCCCATCCTGCGAACGCCGGGAGCCGGGGTTCTTCGATTCCGCTTCGACCCTGGAGAACGCGCCGACATGATCGCATTCCTCAGGACCCTCAGTGGTCGTGCCCTGTTGGTGGATCCTCGGTTCGCGAGCCCGTTTCCCGAGCTCTAGCTCGAGGCTCGGGCTTCAACTTGGCGCGGCCTCGCGGGCCGCCTCCCGCTCTTCTCGACGCCGAGGGGAATCCTCCGCGCGGACCTCCTCCTCGAGCGCGGCCGGCGACTCCATGAGGACGGCAAGCCATGCGTAGCGGTCCGAGCGCTCGAGAGCGAGCTTGGCGATGACGGTGAGAGGAACCGAGAGCAAGGCCCCGATGGGGCCGAGAACCCACCCCCACACGGCCACCGACAAGAGCACGACGAGGGGAGACAATCCCATCGCTCGGCCCATGACGCGGGGCTCGATAACGTTGCCAATGAGGAAGTTAACCACAAGGATACCAGCCCCGACGGCCATGCCTGTCCAAAGGTCGATACCCACCAAGGCGACCAAAGTGGGAGGGATGAAGGCCAGAAGGGCGCCGATGAAGGGGATATAGTTGAAGGCGAAGGCGAGGAGTCCCCACAGGACGAACCCGTCGAGACCCAACGCCGCCGTCCAAAGTCCCACCATCAGACCGCTCGCCAAGCATGTCCCGGTCTTGACGAGGAGGTAGCGTTGAACGTCCCGGAGGACGCGCCCGGCGTTTCGGCGCATTCGCTCGTCCTGAGCTACCCGACGCCACTTCTCTTGCAGGGTTGGGGCCTCGAAGAGCGTGAACAAGGCTATGAAAGTCACGTAGCCGGCGCTCCCCACGGAGAGGGCCGCGTCCACCAACCGCGGAAGAACGTCCATGCGGGAGAGATCGATGCCGCCGTCGATGAGGGGCATGAGGAACTCGAGGTCGTAGACGTCGAGCCCCGCCTCGAGACGCGCTTTGGCCTCTCCAAAGGAGCTGCGAAAGGTCCGCAGCTCCTGAGCCATCTGAGACCCCGCGAGGCCAACCACGATGGCGAAGGCGGAAGCCACCACGAAAAGGGTGAGACTGGCCAGGATTGCGCCTGCACGGGCTCCCCACCCCACGCGCACGGTCACGGTGAGAACCGGCGTCACGGCGGCGGCGAGGACCAGGCCGAGCAGCGTGTGGGCCACGAGGTCCGACGCGGCTTTGGCCCCGGCGAGGACGATCACGGTAAGGGCGAGGGCGGCGAGGCCGATGAGGCCACGGAAGGCCCGGCTCGACTCCAAAGAGGAGCGACCGTCGGCGTCGTCCATGGCCGGAGGGTGGACCGTTTGCCCTCGGAACTGAAGCGGAAGGTCGCGGACCGGACCACACCTTGCGACAGGTAGGGCCCCGCCGTATCGTCCGCGCGAAATGCGCGCCCCGAATCAGGCTCGAATCGCAGGATATGCCCCGCTCACGGCCGCCTTGGCCCTTTCTTTCGTCCTCTCGTCCTGCTCCGAGAAGAAGAAGGAACCGGCTCCTGCTCCAGAGAAGTCGGCTCAGCCTCCGCTGGCGCAGAGACCACCGCCTTCTCTGGA
>JBCBRU010000449.1:0-7456 GCA_039819565.1 Myxococcota bacterium
ATCTCGCCCATCCCTCCCCGCTGGATCATCGACAGCACGTGGTACTGGCCGAAGCGGCGTCCGACCAAGCTCGTGCCCAGAGGGCTGTGGACCATTGGGAGCTAAACTCGGCTTGCGGGGCTTGCCCTCGTCACTGACCGCCAACAACGACACGGACACCATCGTCGCTCGAAGCCTCCCGAGAGGGAGCCAAGCCCTCTACGCGGACGGCGCGGGAAACGCCGCTCTTGCGGTGCTCCCCTACGGCCGTGGTCAGGTGTTTATCCTGGGATGGGACTGGTACAACGCCCAACCCATCGGCGAGCACGACGGCGGATGGAATCGCGCGCTCAGCGCACTTCTTCGATGACTGCGTTGCGCCCTTTTTCCGAGCAAGCGGAGGAGCTGCGCGGGTTGCGTCTCGGGTTGAGAGCTGAATCTTGGCCCGGCGAAGAACGGACGCAAGGCTGCAGACTCAGTGCGCGGCGTGGTGTTCCGCGCGTACGTATCGGCGCGTGACGTCTACGCGGTCGTGCGGGCGTGAATCACAGGCTGTCATTCATCAACGGCGGTAACGTCCCGATCATCTTCTCGGGAGACTTCTGCGTGGAGCCCCCAATGGTCCACAGCCCTCTGGGCACGAGCTTGGTCGGACGCCGCTTCGGCCAGTACCACGTGCTGTCGATGATCCAGCGGGGAGGGATGGGCGAGATCTACCTCGCCGAGCTGGAGCCCCAAAAGATCAAGATCGTCATCAAGCGTCTCCAGGACACCCACGACTCCGACGAGCGCTACGTCGAGATGTTCCGCAACGAGGCGGCCGTCATGTCGGAGCTGGAGCACCCCAACATCGTAAAGGTGTTGGGCGTCCCGGTGCTCGAAGGTCGGCAGTGTCTGGTGATGGAGTTCGTCCGGGGACGGAACCTCCAGCAGGTGCTGAAGAAGCTCCGCGGTATGGGGCGAAGGCTTCCCCCGCCGATCGCCTTGCACGTGATGCGCAAGGTGCTGCTCGGCTTGTCGGAGGCTCACCAGGCTCGCTTCCCAGACGGTCGCTCTCTGCAGCTCGTTCACCGTGACGTGAAACCGGGCAACATTCTCATCTCCTTTGCCGGAGACGTGAAGATCACGGACTTTGGCATCGCCAAGTCCGCGCTTCAGCAGCGCTCCACCACCGCGGGGGTGGTGAAGGGCACGGTGCGCTACCTCTCCCCCGAGCAGATTCGCAGTGAGCCCGTGACTCCGAGCTCCGATCTCTTCTCGTGCGCCTCGGTCCTGGTAGAGATCCTGACCGATCAGCCTCTCTACGACCGCGGTCAGGTTGCGGCCACCTTGATGGCCATCCTCAACGACGATCGGGCGCCGCTCTCGGATCTCCTGCCTTTTCGTGCTCCCGGGCTGTGCGAAGTCCTGGAGAAGGCCCTCGACAAAGACCCCGAGAGACGTTTCGCCTCCGCCGTGGAGTTCGCCTCGGCTCTGGGCCAGGCGGCCCGGACCCTGGGAAAACCGGTCAGCGACGACGACCTGGGTTCGCTCCTGCGTAACCTCTTTCAGGGTACGGCAGAGACGACGGCCGACGAGAAGATCCGCTCCGGAGAGGACGTCACCTACCTGCTCCCGGCCGACGGGCCGCCCACTCCGGCCCCCGTTTCGTCCCGCCAGGGAGCTCAGCCCTTGGACGCGGCAGCTTTCGACCACGCCCCGGTGGAGTACCTGAGGGCCGAGGAGCGGGCCCGGGCCATGCTCGAAGAGGACGTGGTGATTGAGTCTCCCGTGCCCTTCGGAAAGCAACCGCCGCCGGTGCCGGGCGGGGCGACACCGTCGTCAGGGGGAGGCACCAGCTCCGACGACCTCGAGATCGATCTCGATGAGCTCGACCTGGGACCCGAGGAGCTCGAGTTCGAGGGGGAGCCTTCGGAGCCGCCGGCCCCTCCCACCACGGACTCCCTCGAGGCCTTGCCGACGCAGAAGAGCCTCGATGTGCCGCTGACGACCTTCGCGCCGGAGCCGACGCCGGACGTGCCCGCCGTCTCCGCAGCTCAGGCGCCGCTCGACATCCTCCGGATGGAGGTCCCATCCGGCACTCGGATTCCCACTCCGATGGGCGCCTTTGAGGCCACGATGCGACCCATCGCCAGCGTTCGGCCGTCGGGGGAGTACAAGCTCCTGGAAGCCGGCATCCTGGAGGAGGCCGCCGAGCAGCGGGTGGCGGCGGAAGCGGTCGCGTCCGCGCGCCTTCGAAAGCAGCTGCGTTTGGTCCTTTTGATGGGGCTCCTGGGGGGCGTCTTGCTCACCTGCGCGGTGCTGGCTCTCGGCCAGCTCTGAGCCCGGCCCTAGCCCACGTTCTCCCACCAAGAACGGGTGAACCAGGCGAGGCCCATGAGGATCACGGCCACCCCGCCGCTGACGAGCCACTGAAGTTCGAAAGAGATCCCGGCCCAGACGATGAGGCCTCCCAGCGCGGCGACCAGGAGCGGAGCCAACAGCTCCAGCACCGCGCCGAGGAGTCCCAGCACGAGACTCCCTATGAAGCCCAGGAAGGCTTTGAGCGTCGACATGAGGGCACCCTACAGAGACGGCGCCCGAAAGCCGCGGTTCAGTACATGACAGCGAGGCCGAGGTTGACGGTGGTGTTGTTGTTTTCCGGGGAGTCGAAGAAGGGGAACACCAGGCCGCGCGGATTGCCGTCTTGATAGCGGAACGGGGCCTGGAAGGAGCTGAGGCTCAGGCTCATGTTGAACATCGGGTTGAACACGTAGGTGGCGCCGATGTTGGAGGCCATGAGGACGGAGTGGGGCGGGGCGTCGAGGGCGAAGCTACTCGTGCCGATTTCGGAGCAGTTGATGCCGCCGGCCAGCGCCCCCTCACATTCGGAGTCCCCGAGATCGTGGAAGAAGAGGTCGAAGATGGTCACGCCGAGCCCGATGCTGAACGGCCCCAGGAAGTAGCGAGCGCTGAGCCCGTAGGTGAACCCGAAGTTGAGAGTGGCGATGTCGCTCAGGCAGTTGCCGAGGTCGTCCTGGTTGGAGCTTCGGCACACGCCGCGGGAGGCAGAGCTGTCCGTGTTGGGATCCACGGTCGGGTTGATCTCCCCGACGTCCTTGCGGAACGACGCGAACAGGCTGACGAGGAGGCTGCCCGGGCCGACGTTGGGAATCATGTCGCTCGCGTTGACGCTCGCATTCCAGCGGAAGATGCGGCCGATGAATCGGGCCTGGTCCGAAGTGGGGATGTCGATGCTCGTGTTGGCGCCGAACACCACCCCTAGGTCCTTCCACTTGTAGAGCCCCCGGCCGAGAAGGCCGAGGCGGGTGTCGCGCCAGAAGAAAGCCTGGGCGGTGGTAACGCCGATGCCGTCTCGGTAGCCGTCGGTGACCACCTGATCGAAAGAGGTGCGAGCGAAGACGTCGAGTCGCCCTTCGCCGAGAGGGGCGATGCGGTACAGCCCGGTCAGAGCGACGCTGTAGAAGCTGAAGAACCGGCCATCCGCGGCGTTGTCCACGCTGAAGTCGCCAGCGCGTCCGCCGTTCGCCTCTTCGAGAGCGACGAAGGCCGAGGAGCCCACGCCGTAGGACCCGTTGAGCATGAGGGTCCATGGTTTGCCGGTGTTCGAGGCGACGACCGGGTTGGCGGCGCCGAGGGCTGCCGCCGCGTCGTCGCCGCCCAGATCCTCGTCATTCGAGCTGTCGCTGGCCTCACCGGCGGGCGCGCCCGAAGACGCGGACGAGACATCGGTAGAGGTAGAGGGCGGGGGCGCCGCCATCGCTTCGGCGGCGGTGCTGGTCTTCGCGGCGGGTGCGTCACCAGGGTCGCCGGCCCAAGCGCGACCCTCGGCCGACGCCATCAGCGCGGCGAGGACACCCAGCATCCAGGTTTTTGTGCGTCCCGTCGTCATACCTACTCCACTCCCTCGGCCCTCTGGCGAGAACCTTCATCAAATCCCATAGAGGGCCCCTGGGGCCTTGCCAACGATCGTTTTTTACCTCTCCAGGCCATTTCGAGGCGGTTTTGGCCCCCTGCTTCCCGTGATTGGGGCGCTTGGAGGGCGTCGCCGGGCCTATAGAATGTGCGTTTTCTCACGCTCGGGCATCGACCCAAAGGCCGATCTAGGGGGCTGATTCGGTTGCCTCGGGTGCGGCAGGTGCGGTCGAAGCCGGTCGAGCGCCATGACGCCCATCGTCGAGCTTCGGCAGGTCTGCAAAGACTACCCCCTCGGTACCCAAACCGTGCACGCCCTGATCGAGGTCGATCTGAGCGTCGGAGAAGGGGAATTCACAACCATCGCGGGCCCCTCGGGGAGCGGGAAAACCACGCTCCTGAACCTCGTAGGCTGCGTCGACGTGGCCACCCGAGGCACCGTGACGGTGGCGGGCCAGGACACCGGTCAACTGGACGACCGCCGCTTGACCGAGCTTCGGCTTCGGTCTCTCGGCTTCATCTTCCAGAGCTTCAATCTCGTACCGGTGCTGGACCTGTACCAGAACGTGGAGTTGCCCCTGCTCCTTCAAAAGGGCCACGGGAAGGCAGAGCGACGACGTCGGGTTCTCGACATCGTCGAGCAAGTGGGTCTCTCGAAGCAGCTGCGCCAGCGTCCGAGCGAACTCTCCGGAGGCCAGCGGCAGCGGGTGGCCATCGCCCGGGCCCTGGTCACCGAGCCGCGCATCGTCCTCGCCGACGAGCCCACCGCGAACCTCGACTCGGTGACGGGGGGAACCATCATCGACCTGATGAAACGGCTGAACGAGGAGCGGCGCACCACGTTCATCTTCAGCACCCACGATCAGCGCGTCATCGATCGGGCCACTCGGATCGTGCGCATGGAGGATGGGCGCATCGTTCGCAGTGAGGCGGGGGCCGCGTGAGCCTCGTCTTTGGTCTCGCGCTGCGGAGCCTCCTTGCCCACCGGGTCAAGAGCACCCTCGTGGGAACGATCATGGTGGGGGGCGCCTTCTTGGTGGTGGTAGCGCTGGCGCTGCTGGACGGGGTCGAGAGCGCCATGGAGCGGAGCATCACGGGGAGCGTGGCCGGCGACCTGCAGCTCTATGACGCTCGGGCTTCAGATCCTCTCGTACTCCTGGGCTCGACTTTCATCTCCGTCCCCGACGTGGGGCGCATCGATCGCTACGAGGCGGTCGAGGAGGCCCTCGCCTCGGTGCCGGAGGTGCAGGCGGTCGTTCCCATGGGCTTTGACATCGGAAGCATGGCCACCCCCGGCCAGCTCGACCGAGCCCTCTCGGACCTGCGGGCTCTGGTGCGAAGCGAAGCGCCCGAGGCCGAGATCACCCGAAGCGCCGCGGTGGTCAGAGAGCTGGTCGAGGAGCTGGCCGCGGAGGTTGGCACGCGGCGGGTCATCGCCTCCGACGACGTGGAGCTGCAGGCCCAGGAGGCCCAGCTCCAGGAGTTCACGCAAGCCTCTTTCTGGGAGAGCTTTCGCCGGGATCCTTTGGCTGGCCTCGAGCGTCTCGATGTCGAAGTGGCGCCTCTGGGTGAGAGTGGCGGGCAGGTTCTCTTTCGGTATCTCGGCACCGACCTCGAGCGATTTCGGGAGCAGTTTTCGGGCTTCAAGCTCGTCAAGGGAACCTTCGTGCCTCCAGGCGAGCGAGGCTTCTTGTTCTCGGACCGGCTCTTCGAGCAGCGCGTCAAACACCGCATTGCCCGTGGTCTCGATTTCATTCTCGAGCGGCTCGAGGACGGGGAGACCATCGCGGAAGACCCGGGCCAGCAAGCTCGAGTACGTCGCCTGGCCCGCCAGTGGCGACGCGTGACGCGCGAGCTCGACTCCGAGGAGTCCGAGAAAGTGAAGGTTGTTCTGCAAGAACACCTAGGAATGACCGAGGAGCTCCCGCAGCTCCTCGAGGCTTTCCTCACCGTGGACGACCAAAATCTGAGGGTGCGACGCGACCTTTTCTACGCTCAGATCGCGCCCTTCATCGAGCTCTATGCTCTCCGGCCCGGGGACACCGTCACGCTTCGGTCCTTCACCCGCCGGGGTTTTCTGCGCTCCGTCAACGTGAAGCTCTACGGCACCTACGCGTTCCGAGGCCTGGAGAGCAGCGATCTTGCCGGGGTCTATAACCTCACCGACCTCGTCACCTTTCGCTACCTCTACGGCGTCATGGGCGCGACCGAACAGGCGGAGCTGGACGCGCTCCGGGCCGAGGCGGGGCTCGAGGATCTGGGGGCGGATGAGGTCGAGGAGGCGCTGTTCGGAGAAGGGGCGGGGGAGGTGGTCGAGACCTTCGAGGCCGACACCCTGGCTGCGATCGAGGCCGAGACCTTTGCTGGGGCTGAAGACCGAGGACTCGGCTTCCGCATTCCGCAGGGTGAGCTGCAGCGGGGGATGGTCCTCGACGTGGCGGTGCTCCTCGCCTCCGGCGTGGAGCGATCCACAGGGCGCAAGGCGGTGGCCCGAGCCCTCGAGGCGGCCGGCCTAGAGCTGAATATTACGGATTGGCAGGCCGCCGCGGGCCTCATCGGTCAGTTCATCGTGGTCATTCGCGTGGTGCTCTACGTGGCCATCACGATCATCTTCCTGGTGGCCCTGGTCATCATCAACAACGCCCTCGTGACCGCGACGATGGAGCGAACAACCGAGATCGGTACCCTCCGGGCCATCGGGGCGCAACGGGGTCAGATCCTGCTGATGTTCTTCATCGAGACCTTGCTCCTCGGTCTCGCCGCCGCCGCCCTCGGAGCGGCCGCCGGAGGGGCGCTGGTGTTGTGGTGGGGGAGCGCAGGTCTTCCTGCGCCCAATCGTGCCCTGCAGTTCGTATTCGGGGGGCCGGAGCTCTTCCCCGCCCTGTCTCTTCGCCACATCCTCACCGCGGGCGGGGCGATATTGGTGATCGGGCTCCTGTCGACCGCCTATCCCGCCTGGCTCGGGGCCCGGGTCCCTCCGGTCGAGGCCATGCGCGCCGAGGAATAGCCATGTTCGTGCTCATCGCCTTCAGAAACCTCGTGCAGGCGCGTCGCCGCACGCTTCTCCTAGGACTAGCTCTCGCCGCGGTCACGGCGATGTTCGTCCTTCTCCTCGCCCTGTCCGCCGGGATTGGCGAGACGATGATTCGGTCCGCGACCACGCTCGCCTCCGGCCACGTGAACATCGGAGGCTTCTTCAAGTCCCGGAGCAGCTCGGCCGCCCCCGTCATCGGCGATGTCCCCGCTCTTCGAGCCCTCGTGGAAGAGAAGCTCGAGGGTGTCGAGCACGTCGTGGATCGGGCCCGGGGCTTCGCCCGCGTCGTCAGTCCCGAGACGTCTATGCAAGTAGGGTTGACCGGGATCGACGTCGGCGAGGAGGTGGGACTGCTTCGGACCCTCCGGCTCGCCCAGGAATCCGAGTACGTCGAAGGCGGTCGCGAGGAGGTCGTGGGCCGCTCGGACGCTCTGGATGAGGATCGCGGGGCGCTCATCTTTGCCGCCCAGGCTCGCCGTCTCGGGATCAAGGTGGGGGACCCTCTGACGATCATCGCAGAGACTCTCC
>JBCBRU010000450.1:0-7439 GCA_039819565.1 Myxococcota bacterium
CCCCCATCCCCTCGGGCAGCTTCGCCACCAACGGCCTCGTCGAGCTGCTCGCCGTGGCCGAGGACGAGTACCTGGCCGTGGAGCGCTCGTTCTCGGTGGGCGTGGGGAACGCGATCAAGATCTTCCGCGTGAACACGGCGGGGGCGACGAACATCCGAGGCGGCGTCCCCGCGCATCCTCAGCCCGTGGCCAAGGAGCTCCTCCTCGACCTCGCCCAGCTCGGCATCACGCTCGACAACATCGAAGGCATCACCTTCGGGCCGCGCCTCCCCTCGGGGGAGCTCAGCCTCATCCTCGTCTCGGACAACAACTTCAACGGCTTCCAGTTCACGCAGTTCCTGGCTTTCGCCGTCGAGCGCTGAACTCGCCTCAAAATTCGCCCCACCGCTTCTGGGCCACCGAGAGCCCGCCCACGCCAAAACTCAAGGGTCGGGTTTGAACCACCTCCAGCCCGGCGCTCTTCATCAGGGTCACGAGTCCCTCGAAAGGGCGGCAGCGGCCGAGCCCGGACATCTCCACGAGGACCAGTCGGCCCCCGGGGCGAAGCACCCGGTGCATCTCCCGCAGCGCTTGGCCTTGATCCGAAACGCCGTGCATCCCAAAGGCCATGCTCACCCCATCGAAGCTCTCGCTAGCGAAGGGCAAGCGCTCGGCGTTGCCGGGGACGAGCTGGATCAGGCCCTCCGCGCCCGCGCGCTCGATCTCGTTCTCGGCGATCGCGAGCTTCTGCCGGGAGGGGTCGAGCCCCACCACCTGGATCTGCGGTTCCCGACGAACCATCTCCAGCGGGAGCTCGGCGAAGGCGGTCGCGAGATCGAGGATGCTGTGCCCGGGCTTCAGCTCGAGACCCTCCACGGCGGCCGCCCGCCAGGTCCCGAGACCGAGCCACATGACCCGGCTCAACTGCACGTAGCTTTCGGCTCTCTCGCTCACAGGGGGACAGCCGAAACCTACGGGAGAAACACGCCAAACTTTCTGCGGCGCGCGTCGAGATCAGCGCGACCGCCACGCCTCCAGCTTCTCGAGGCGACGCTCGAGCTCCTCGAGACGCTCCTGGAGGGCGTCCGGATCCGCCTTGGAGCTCTCCTCGGGCTTTACGTCACCCCGGTGATAGATGCGCCCCGCCGCGGCCCGGGCCGCTTGCGCGAGTCGATCCACCGAGGTGGCGGAGGCCAGGGCGAGCAGCCGCGCACGAGCGGGGTCGTCTCCCACCTCGCCCAAGCCTTCGATCGCCGCCATCCGCACACGGAAGTCGTCGCTGGTCAGAAGCGGCTCGAGGCGCCGGGCCAGCTTTCTGCGAAGCTTCTCTCCCTCCTGAGGCTCCAGGTCGGCCACCCGAGCCCCGACCGCCCTCACCGCCGGCGCGAGAAGGCGGGAGGGGGTCCTCTCGCTAAAGAGCTTCGCGATGCGGGTCGCGTCCTCGGCCTCCCCGTGGGACCCGAGCACCGCCACCGCCGCGTTGTGTTCCCAGCGCCTTCGACTCCGGTCCGGTCGGCCCAGACTCTTTCGGGCGGCCTCGGCGCCCAGCCTCGGGTCGTACTCGGCGAGGGCCGAGATCGCTGCCCCGCGTACATGAGCAGAGGGGTCGTCCAGCCCGGCCCGAAGCGGCCTCGCCGCGTCGGCCGAGGCGGGAAACTTTCCAAGGGCGGTCAAGGCATCGGCGCGCACACGCTCATCGGGGTCGGAAAGCGCAGGCTTCAGAGCCGCCAGAGCCTCGGGCGTCCCCAGCGCCCCGAGCGCCGCGGACACCTTGCCCCGGAAACGCGGGGGCTGCTCTTCGCTCAGCGCCAACGTCAGAACGGAAATGGCTTCGGAGCTCGCCTGACCCTTCCCCAGGTGCTCGAAGGCCACGAGCCGAGCGTAGGGGGTGGAGGCGCTTCGGGCTTGGGCCACCCAGGCGGCAGGAGGCTGGCTACGGGTCCAACGGGCGAGGACCCCACCCCGGGGATCGACGGCGACATAGTCTGGGGCCGTCTCGAGATCCATCGCGAGCTTCGAAGCGCCCTCGGACAGCCAAACTTGCCGCGTCCGGGTGCCGTCGCCCATACCCACTTCGATCTCCACGGGAGCGGACCAAGCGGGTTTGCCTTGGGAGAGCTCCACCACGAGCTGTCCCTTGGACCAGGACCACTTGGCTTCGATCTCGGGCACGCCCTTTTGGTGCACCCAGGCGTCGAAGAGCCAGCCCAGGTGCTCCCCGCTGACGTCTTCCAAGGCACGTCGAAGGTGGGCGGTCTCGACGAAGCCATGCTTGTGGCGGTCGAGATAGGTTCGAACGCCCGCGTCATAGACCTCGTCGCCAAGATAGGTGCGAAGCATATGCAGCACCATCATCCCCCGGTCGTAGACCCCAGTGCTGTCGGGCCCGGGCGGGGACCAAGAGCGCCGCGCCATGGGCGTGGTGTAGGCCGCCGCGGAGACCATGCGGTCGTGCACTTGGGCATCGTAGTAGGCCCGCCCGTGCGCCTTCTCCGTCCAGCGGGAGGCGTACATCGTAGCAAAGCCCTCGTTCAGCCAGAGGTCTCGCCACCCGTAGCACGTAACGAGGTCGCCGAACCATTGATGGGCCAGCTCGTGGGCCACCAATCCCTCGGCGCGCTCCTTCTGGACGGGGTTCAGCCCCAGCACCGCATCGGTATTGATGGTGAGGCTCGTGTTCTCCATGCCGCCGTACATGAATCGTTGAACAAAAGCCTGTCGATAGATCGGCCAGGGATAGGGGGTCCCCAGGAGCTCGTTGAAGTAGGCGATCTGGGGCGCGGCAAATCCTCCCGCGGTCCGAATCTCTGACTCCGGTACCCCTCTGGCCACGAGATATTCGAGGGGGAGATCACCCACCTTGTCCTCGAAGACCTCGTAGTCCCCGACCACGAGTCCCAAAAGATAGGTCGGCACCTCCTGCTCGAGGGAAAAGGAGACGGTCTTGAACCCACGGTCGGCAGGCTTGGAGCCCGTCCGAACTCCGTTGCTGGCCACGGTCAGCCCCTCTGGCACCGTGAATGCGGCCGAGTAGGTGAAGCGGTCGTTCGGATAGTCCCAGCTCGGGATCCAGTGCGGGCTATCGAAGGGCTGCCCCTGGGACCAAACCTCGACCACTCGATCCGGGCGACCTCGTCCCGGCCTCCGAAAGTGCAGCCCGAGCTCCGGCTCGGCCCGGTAGTCTAGCCCCACCTCATGGGGGCGCCTGTCTCTCGGCATGGGGATGTGCACGCGTTCGTGGCCCAATCGCCACCCCTCCACGACCTTCCCGTCCACCTGGATCGATCGAATCTCCAGTCCCTTTTGATGGAGGGTCAGCCATGCGGAGGAGGCGCCAAGAGGCTTCACGGAGTGCGTCGCCGTCCCTTCGAGGGTGGCCGCCACAGGATCGACCCGGAGCTCGAGGTGCAGGTGAGTCAGATCGAAACTCCGAGAGGGCATGAAGTCGTCGGGCCCCTCGGCCGCCAAGGTGAGAAGCAACAGCGGGATCATGGGTCGTCCTTGCCCCTCGTCTCGGTGTAGTCAAATGAATCCCCGCAGGGAAGGGCAGTCACGCAAGTTTGAAAGGAGCATGTCTCGGCGACGCCCAGCCTCAGGATGTCTATCGCGAGATGCGGGAGGTTGAAGTCGGATGCTTGTCGCACTCGTGCGCACCGCAATTTGACCTTCCCATCCCGGGTCTCCCAACAAAGATCCTACAATCTCCCCAGCTGGCCTTTCGGCAGGATCCCAACCGGTGCTAGATCCCCCCTTGCGATCAGGACCTCCGTCAGGGGTCGGAGCGCAACGAACTAAAGAGACAGAGGGCCGCGCGCCCTCGAGCTTTCACTTTGGAGGGAGCTTATGCATTGGACGGGACGGGCCGCTGGGGCGGCATATTCTCTACTCTTGGTCACGAGCGGTAGCGCAATCGCTGCATCTCCGGGGGCCTCTAGCCCAGGTTTCGCTAAGTTGACGGCCAACCTGCAAAAGGATATGAGCGCCGCGGGACAGCTCAAGGCCGACCGCCAGCGCGTTATCGTGAACCTCAATCGAGGTGAATACGCAACCCTTGGGCAACTCACCAAAGCCCTTCACAGCACCAAGGGTGAGCGATTTCGCTATCGGGGCTTCGTCCAGGACACCCAGCGCTCCTTCCGGTCATCGATTCCCGACACCGCAGCCACGCAGATCATCCGCGCCTATCAAAACATCCCCTCCATAGCCATGTATCTGACTCCAGAAGAGATTGAGGTCATTGCTGCTCATCCCATGGTGGAGAGCATCGGGCGCATGGAGGTCTATGAGAAGCTCGACGCCGAGTCTCACCCTCTCGCGGGTGTAGATCTATCCCAGGCAGCCGGGTACACGGGCACCGGAATCACGGTGGCCGTGATTGATGACGGGATCCAGTCTGACCATCCCGCTTTCGGGGGCCAAACCGGCTTTCCCACCACCAAGGTGGTCGGCGGCTTCGATTTCGGGGACAATGATAGCGATCCGCGGAACGACTGCCTGGGGCAGAGTCACGGGACCGCGGTGGCGGGGATGCTCGCCGGCGACGGCGGGGGGGTCACCGGCGTCGCGAAGGATGCCCGGCTGGTCTTCCTGAAGATTCAGAGCTCCAGCATCTGCGGCTCGGCGTCCCTCGACGGCGACCTCGTCGGGGCCATCGACTGGGTGGTCACGAACCAGAGCGCCTACGATATCGGAGCCCTCTCCATGAGCTTGGGGGCTGGTGCCTTTTCCAGCGTGGGCAGCTGCGAGAGCAGCGACCCGGCCATGCGAAACGCGCTGAACGCGGCCGAGGCGGCCGGCATCATTACCTTCGCCGCCTCCGGCAACGACAGTCTCTGTAGCTCCATGAGTCGGCCGGCTTGTATGGGCAGCGCGATCAGCGTGGGCGCGGTCTACGACGCCGACATTGGAAACGCCGGTTTCTGTGTGTCATCCAACGCCTGCGCCGCCAACGTGCAGCTCAACTTTGGCTGCCCCACCTTCTACGCGGCCTTCGAAGGCACGACTTTCGCCGACAAGGTCACGCTGTACTCAAACAGCGCTTCCTTCCTCGACATCCTCGCCCCGTCACACTGCGCCAACACCGCGGATACGGGCAGCGGCACCAACACCTGCTTCGGCGGCACCTCGGCCGCGACCCCCTTTGCGGCGGGGGTGGGGGCGCTCGTACTCGAGGCGGCGGGGGGCACCGGCGCGCTCAGTCGGGCGAACATGCGGAGTGCCCTACGTACGAACGGCGTGAACGTCACGGACCCCCGGAATGGTCGAGTGACGCCTCGGGTCGACGCCCTCGCCACCATCAACTCGCTGGGCCCACCCGCCCCGGCCGAGATCTGCAACGACGGGATCGACAATGACAGCGACGGCGACGTGGATTGCGCGGACACGGACTGTAGCTCCGACCCAGCCTGCGCAGCGCCGACCCCGACCACCTTCCTGGCAAGCGGCGCCCTGGCTCGGGGCGACTGGGACAACTATGGACCCTTTAGCGTTTCTTCGGGCACCGCCTTTACTGCCTTCATGGACAGACTAAGGCGGAACCCGGACCTCTACGTCCGTTGGGGAGCGCCGCCCACGACGAGCAGCTACGACTGCCGCCCCTACCAGTCCGGCGGTCCCGGCGACGAAACCTGCAACCTCACGGTTCCGGGGGGCGTCACCGAAGCCTACGTGGGCATTCGCGGACGGAACCGGCGCGGCGACAACCGATACGACCTCACCGTGACCTATACCCCCTAGCACGATCGGATAGATAGATAGCCTCAGACCTCGCCGCCTCCCCCGAAGCGGCCGCGCTTGCTCGCGACCATCGCCCCGACTATGACTGCACTCGCCAGTCGGCCTAGGAGCGAAGGAAAATTAACATGATGCGATGGCTCGCGGCGTTGGGCGCGGCTCTACTGATAGGGCTGGGCGTGCTCGCCACCTGGATCAACCAGATCAACGACTACCAAGTCGACGGAACCATTCGGTTCCCGGCGCTAGACAAGCCCGTGACGGTCACGCGTGACGCCTACGGCGTGGCGCACATTGCCGCGGAGAACCGCCGCGACATGCTGCGGGCCCAGGGCTTCGTTACCGCCCAGGACCGCCTGTTCCAGATGGAGCTATACCGGGAGATCACGTCGGGTCGACTGGCTCAGCTGGTGGGCGAAGCCGGCGTGGCCTCCGACACCCAGATGCGTGTCCTCGGCATTCCCCTGAACGCCAAGCGCATGGCCGCCCAGCTGTCCCCCGAGGCGCGCCGCTTCCTTTCCGACTACCTCGATGGCGTCAACGCCTACATACAGACGCGCACCGACGAGCATCCGGTCGAGCTCGGGGTGATGGGCCTCTCTCCGAAGCCGTGGACGGTTGAGGACTCGGTGGCCATCCTTCAGTTCGTATCGCTGCAGCACTCGGTGAACATGACCACGGAGGCGCTGGCTCAGGTCCTTCTCGACACCGTCGGCTCCGAGCGCGTGGGCGGACTCCTGCCGATCAACGTCAATCCCGACCGCGTGCCGGAGGCCCTCCCGGTGTCGCCCCCCGTCCACCTTGCATCACTCGAGAAGGCGGACACCAAGGACCAAGAAGCCTTCGCATCGCACCCCGTGGTCCCACCATGGGGGAGCGATCGCTGGGCTCCCCTGCATTTCGGGTCCAACAACTGGGTCGTCGGACCGGAGCGCTCGGCCAGCGGCAAGCCCATGGTCGTCAACGATCCCCACGTCGACGTCCGGCTCCTGCCGGGGGCTTGGTACCCGGTGAGTATGAGCACCCCTGATTTCCACGCCGCCGGGGTGGCCCTGCCGATCATCCCCGGGGTCCTCGTAGGGAGGACCCACCGCGTGGCCTACGGAGTCACCAATGCCTACGGAGACGTGATGGACCTCTTTCTCGAGGTCCAAGACCCGAGCTCGCCCGATCACTACCTCGAGGGCGACGAGCGGGTGGCCTACGAGCGCCGCGAAGAGATCATCCGCATCAAGGATGACGAGGCCGAGGGAGGCTTTCGCGAAAAGAAGGTCGTGGTGCGATCGACCCATCGGGGCCCGGTGATCTCGGACCATGACCTGGTCAAGCTCGGGAAACGGGTAGTGTCGCTGAGCTGGGGGGCCGCCCGTGCCTTCGGACCAGAGATCGGACTGGACAAGTTGTTCTTTGCCCGCTCCGCCGAGGAGGTCGACGCCGCCATTCAGCAAATCGACATTCATATGTTCAACTTCGTCTTCGCGGACGTCGATGGGAACTTCGGGCGCCGCGCTTCCGGGAAGATCCCAATCCGAGCGGTGGGCGAAGGGGCGCTGCCGGTGCCGGTCACGGGTCCGGGGCCCTACTGGGTCTCGTGGATCCCAAAGGACGCCATGCCCGGCGAGATCAATCCCGAGACCCAGTAGGGCCCCGGACCCGTGACCGGCACCGGCAGCGCCCCTTCGCCCACCGCTCGGATTGGGATCTTCCCGGAAGCGCGGCGCCCGAAG
>JBCBRU010000451.1:0-7397 GCA_039819565.1 Myxococcota bacterium
CCACTCCGGTCTGTCGGGGCCCTACGGGCAGCCGCTTAGCGTCGGCCCGCGTTCAGCTGAACGCCTTCGTTGTCGACGCGCACCTCATTCAGCATCTTGGTCAGCAGGAAGCTGTTAAGCGGTCCTGCGGTGGGGGCGAGCCTCGGGTACGGCCGCGCGTACTGCGGGCTGAACGAGAAGCCAAAGGTCCCCTGCTTGAGCGGGTGGTTGTTGTAGCAGAGCGGGAATCCGTTGCTCTGCCCGTCGTACAGCACACACCAATCCGACTGCTGATCCACCGAGAACCCGGCCGGATCGATGTCCGCGTCGAAGCGGAACCCAGCCGCTGCATCCACGATCACCGTCTCGTTGGAGTTGTTCCGGGTGATGCCCGTGTTCTCGAGCACCGCCAGGTAGTCGGAGAGGTTTCCGAAGCCGGTTGGGTTCGACATGAACCGGGCCTGAATCTGAGCCTCATTGTCCGCGTTCAGATCGAGGTGGCAGTTGGTGCAGTCCATCAGGGGGTGCGAACGCTGGACGGAGTGCGGCATCATCTGCTGCGACCCCTGGCCTGCGTTTTCATCCATCTGAGCAAACTGCTCGAACCGCGGCCCGTCCGCGTTTGGCGGCAAGCCCACCTGCTCCGTGGCGTATTGTCGAAGTCCGTAACCCGGACGGTCTCGATACACGTTGTACTGAATGTTGGCATCGTTGTTCACGATCACCTGGGTACCGAAGTACTCCTGGTTATTCGCGTTGGTGTGCGCAACCATTTGCTTCGTCTCGGGGAGGAACTGCGCAATCTTACCCTCGGAGTTGATGCCGAACTGCATCTCTAGAGGTGCGATGTACGTGAAGTCCGCCTCCGCCACGAACCCGTAGGTCAGCTCTCCGGTGCTCCTCGAGAAGTCCCTGAGGATGTTGTTTCCATCCGTATCCACCAACCTAAGGTGACAACCGAAACAGTTGTTCGACCAGGTCGCGTGGCAGGCGTAGCACTCGAGGCCGCCCGCGTGTTGATCCACAGCGCTCTTAGCCTCTTCACCGAGATGGCTGAAGCCCTGCGTCACCGGCAGCTGCTGGTTGGCCTGATCTCGGTAGCAGTTGTTGATGTCTCCGTTCGGACACGGCCCAGCTCCGTTGCTGAGATCGTTGTCGAAGCGGCCGTGGAAAATCGAAGCGTTCGCCGAGTACACAGGGGTCCCGTTGGGATAGGTCACGCCTCCACCCACTCCATTTCCGACGTTGTTCACCGTATCGTAGGTCTGCGCCACGTAGTGGTAGCGACCGGTGAACTTGCTTCGCAGCCACCGTCCAGCTCCGAGCCGTGCGCACTCATCGGGAGGCGTATAGTTCGGGATGCTCTCGTTGGGCTCCGGACACGCGATCATGTTCTTGATCGGGTTGCGGTTGTCCGCGGCGTAGGGGGCAGCACGGTACTCGAGGTTACCGTGGCAGTGCACGCACTCGATCTCCGTCGACTGATCCATGTGCGACCACAAGGCCCCTGACATGTCGTCGACCTGCGTGGGGTCATCCCAGTCACTCACTTGGGCCACCTTCACGAACTTCAGCTCGTTGTGCATCTCAGCCGAGGTATGGCAGTCCATACACTGGAGTCCGGCCACGAAGTGGACGTCGGCCGGGATGTCGTCGAGGCCGTCGTTGTTCCAGTCGACGAACTTCAGAACCTGATCCTGAGCTTGACCATGGTAGCGCGCGAACGGGTTCGCGTCGTTGTCGATCTCGTCCGTGAACTGTACTTGGTCGGCGTTCAGGAAGCCCCCATCGAGAGCGGCCACCGCAGTGCGGTTCGGGTCGATCTGGTACCCGCGATACTGCCAGTCGGTACGGTTCGAGCCCACGTGGCAGGTACCGCACTTCTGCGAGGACATCTGCCGGGTGATGCGGTGCGACGAGGGATGAGCTCTCTCCGGTCCGAGCCAAGCCCCGTTCAGGTTCTGAAGATCGTTGGCGTCGAAGTTCGCAATCTGAGCGTAGGCCGCAGGATAAGTGGGCTCCGTCTTGGAGATCATGGGATCCGTAGAACGCGAGCGGCCATCCAGGGCATAGTTCATGTGGCAAGAGCCACAGCCGCTGGTACGGAAGTCCGCGTAGCGGTTGTTGGCGCCGGCGTCGCCGAGATGGCAGTCGCCGCATTGCTTGTCGTAGATCTCCTTGAGGAGATCGATCTGGTCGTAGGCCCCGTTGAACTCGCGGTTGGCGATGGTGAAGTCGTTGATGCGCTCCACCGAGCCCACATAGTTCGAGTCATAGGCCATCGCGGTCATCGGCCCGCCGTTGTAGCTCACGCCCTCGGTGACATCGAACTTGTAGATCCCCTCTTCTCCGCGAATGACGCTCCGAGCAATGCCGTCGCGCGCCTGAGAGATACCGAGAAGACCGCTCTCCGTAGCCATGACCGAACGACGTACGTTGTCCACGCGGTCCTGGTGGCACCCAGAGTTCTTTCCGCAAGACATGTCCGCAACGCGGAGGTCAGAGGGATTGCGGAAGCGCAGCCACTCGAGGCCGCCCGAGAAGCGCTCGGCTCCGGCGAGGGTGTAGTAGTTCCAATAGTAGCGAAGGTTGGGACGACCCCACTGGGTGCTGCCGGCCTGCCACTCCGACGGGATGGCCACATGAGCGGTCTCGCGCGTCGTAGCCGCGGGGTCACCCCCGTGGCAGCCGGTGCAGCTGAGATCTGGTCCCGTGAACCAAGGATGCGGATCTTCGATGCCGTTGTGACAGTTGTTGACGCACGACTCGGCGGGCGGCGGCGGTCGGTTGACGCACTTGCCAGCGCCCTCGAAGGTCTCGAAGGTCCAAGGATTGCCCTGCTCGTCGTTGCCCAGCGCCGTGAAGTCCGCGATCTCGTCGCACAGGACGGGGATACACAGCGGCGACGTGGGCGCCTGGACGCAGGTCACGTCTTCCTGAGGAACGCAGACGTTCCCCTCTTGCCGGAATCCATCCGGACAGTTGGCTTCGGGGATACAGACCCCGGTTTGTAGAGTGTAGTTCGCCACACACTCGGTGGCGACGCAGACGCAGGCGTTCCCCTGCTGAATCTTCTCGAAGGCGCTGGCTCCGTTGGGCGAAGCCGCACACGGATTGACGCCCTCACAGGCGTTCTGGAGGGCAACACATTGCCCCGTGTCTGCGTCGAAGGCGGTCCCCGGCTCACAGCCGGCTCCGCCCCCGATCGGGACACACGACGACTGGTCCGGGCTCAGCTCGGTCCCTTCGCCGCAGATGATGGCTGCGCCGCCGCAGGCCATGCCTGACATGGAGAGCGCAGTCACCACCCCCAGAAGGCCGTGTCTGCGCCGTGGTTCTCGTGAATCTTGTCTCATTCCGACCCCTTTCGGTCCTGGGCGCTCGGCCCCGGGGAGACGCCCCGGGCGCCTCGTGAGGTGAGGTGAATCACGAGCCGTGCCAACCTGGAGGCCGTCTCGTAAACCCTTGAAATTAGGGGATCGGAACCCCCGAAAGGAGCTCCGGGTGGCGAACTCTCACCCCACTCCGAAGGGGATGGTGGGGTTTAGTCCGCCCGTACCAGGCGAGGGTGGGCTTCGACTTCGCGGGCCGTCTTCCAGGCGTAGAAGAGCAGCACCGCGGCCAGCACCTTCATGAAAGCCCATTGGGCGATCGTCGCCGGCAAGAGAAAGGCGGGGACGACGAAGACGAGCAGGTAAAGCCCGACCCCTCCGTAGACGGCCAAGAGAGGTCTCCGATGGGAGAGCGCGGCCAGCCCTAAGAACAAAAGCACCATGATCAGCTGCAGGGTGCCGAGGATCATGCCCGCTATCGGCTGATTGAGAGCCGCGAGCAGGGAAATCAGAAGCGCGACCCCCCACAGCGCCGCCATGGCGAGAAAGACCTGCCGCACCTTGGGAATTCCGAACTGCCAGGCCGCGGAGAGCTCGAGCCCTTCGTCACGTTCGCCTTTCGGGGCCGCAGGCGGGGCATAGACGTCATCCTCCATCGTGGCGAAATATCATCGGCCGCGCCGTTTGACAGCCGCGGGCCGTCCGGGCGACGGGCCGAGCCATGGAGGACGCGCGCGCACTCGGCCTGAGCCTGCAAAGGCCCATGGACGTGAAGGATCTGCCGGAGACCGGCGCTCGCTTCGACGAGTCGCTCCCTTCGGAGTTCGTCGACGTCCTGCTGGGCGAGGCCGCGGCGCGGGGCGCGGTCCGCTTTTCGGCTCGCGGTCCGGGCCATGCCGTGCTGAGCGCGCAGCCCCTCGGCCCGGAGGACATCCCCCCGGTCCGCTTCTGCGGAAAGGTGAAGGCCGAGCTCAGCACAACCTGCGTTCGCTGCCTGGAGGCGGTGTTGCTCTCGGTCGAGGCCCCTATCGAGGCCACCCTGTTCCCCGAGACGGATCCTCTCGCGGGGGTGGGCCAGAGCGGCAAGCGAGGGCCCGGTAAGCCCATCAAGGTCGTAGGCGGTGATCCCCTCGAACCCTGGGCCGAGACCTTCCCTGACCCGGACCGTCTTGCCGAGGACGCCTACGACGGCATCCGGTTGCCTCTTCCTCAGATTCTGCAGCAGGCGCTGCTCATCGAGCTCCCCGCGGATCCGGCCTGCGCCGACACAGTCGCGTGCGACGCCCGCACTGCGGAGCTCATCGCATCGGCCAACGCAGATGCGCGCGCCTCGGACGCCGCCGGAGACCCTCGATGGGCGGCTCTCCGTGCCCTCCGGCAGGGGGCGAACACGAACGACGACGAACCCGAGGGAAAGGATTGACAGCCGAAGTCCGAGACTCCACAACGCGCGTCCCATGGCTGTTCCACGGAAGCGCAAGTCCCGCTCGCGGCGCGGCAATCAGCGTTCTCACGATGCCCTCCGCGGCCCCACCATCGTGAGCTGCCCCAACTGCGCCGCCCCGAAGCTCCCGCATCGTATGTGCCCAGCCTGCGGCTGGTACGGCGATCGCACCGTCGTCGAGATCGACGCGGAGTAACTCGGCCGCGCCCGTGAAGGGCGCGTGCCGGTCTACCAACGCACGACGGAAGCGCCCCAGCTCATCCCGGAGCCGATGGCCATCATCCCCACTACGTGGCCGGGCTGAATCTGGCCGCTGCGTACCCCCTCATCGAGCGTGATCGGAACCGACGCGCTCGAGGTGTTGCCATACTCGGCTATGTTGAGAATGGCCTTCTCCCGGGGCATGCCCAGACGCTCGATGACGGTATCCACGATGCGAATGTTCGCTTGATGAGGCACGAGCCAATCCAGGTCCTCGGCCGTCATGTCGACGCTCGCGAGGGTAGACTTGAGGACCTCGCTCAGGCTTCGCACCGCCGTCTTGAAGACTTCGCGGCCGTTCATGGCGACGTAACCCAGCTTGTCGGCCACGCTCTGCTCGTTCATCGGATAGATGGAGCCGCCGCCGGGGATCTTCAGGATATCGGTCAGAGCCCCGTCGGTCTCGATGCGGGCGGTGAGCACGCCACGTCCCTCCGCACTGCTCTCCGCCCGCAGGACCATGGCCCCCGCCGCGTCTCCGAACAGCACGCAGGTGTTCCGGTCCTCCCAATTGAGGATGCGGGAGAGCAGCTCGACCCCCACCACGAGCACGGTCCGGGCCGCGCCGCTCCGAATGAAGCTGTCCGCGATGCTCAAACCATAGATGGAGCCCGCACAGGCGGCCGAGACATCGAAAGCAGCGCACGATGCTCCGAGCTTGGCCTGCAGAAACGCAGCGCACGCCGGCATGGGCATGTCCCCGCTGATGGTCCCCACCACGATCAGGTCGAGGTCCTTGGGCTTGAGCCCGGCCATGTCCAGCGCCCTCAGTGACGCTTCACGGGCCATGTCCGAAGTCTGCTCGTCGGGGCGCGCGAAGTGCCGACGCTCGATGCCGGTGCGGCTCCGGATCCACTCGTCGCTCGTCTCGACTCCGAGACGGGCCAAGCGGTCGGCCAGCTCGGAGTTGGTCACGACCTCCTCCGGAGCATAGCCCCCGGTCCCCACAATACGAGCGCGTAGCGTCATTCTTGCGGCGTTAGCGGGTTTCGCAGCGCTTGTCTGCCCCGGAAAAGGACGGATCGAGGGCGTTTACAAGTCGATGGGTCGATGCCTATGACCCCGCACCCATGACGTCTTTCCTGTTCCCCGGCCAGGGGAGCCAGGCCCCGGGGATGGGGCGGGCTCTCGCGGAAACCTTCCCCGTGGCCCGCGAGACCTTCGAAGAGGCCGATGAGGCCCTCGGCTTCGAGCTATCGAAGCTCTGCTTCGAGGGGCCGGAAGACGAGCTGAAACGGACAGAGATCACGCAACCCGCGATTTTGACGACCAGCGTGGCCACGCTGCGCGCCCTCGCCTCCGCCCGTCCGGACCTCCGCCCTCGCTATGTGGCCGGACATTCCCTAGGGGAGTGGAGCGCTCTGGTCGCCGCAGGCGCTCTCACCTTCCCTGATGCGGTGAGGCTGGTGCGGGAGCGGGGTCGTCTGATGCAGGCGGCCGTGCCGCTGGGCGAGGGTGCGATGCTGGCGGTGCTGGGACTGACCGCCGAGGTCGTCACCGCCGTCTGCGCCGAAGTCAGCCAAACCTCCGGCGTGGTCTTCGCGCCCGCGAACTTCAACTCACCGGAGCAGATCGTGGTCTCGGGCAGCGCTGCTGCTGCCGAGCTTGCGCAGACAAAGTTGACGGAGGCAGGGGCCAAACGCATCGTCCCCCTACCCGTCAGCGCCCCGTTCCACTCGCCCCTCATGGCCCCTGCGGCCGAAGGACTTCGGGAGGCGCTCGCCGACGTCGCGGTCTCGGAGCCCGCGGTGCCGGTGATCACCAACGTCGAGGCCGCCCCTAACTCGGACGCCGCGAGGGTCAAGGCCCTCCTCGTGGATCAGGTCACGGCGCCGGTACGGTGGGTGGAGTCGGTCCAGGCCCTCGTCGCGACCGGCGAGACCTCCGCCTTCGAGATTGGCCCGGGCAAAGTCCTGATGGGTCTGGCCCGGCGCATCGACCGAAAGCTCAAAGTCACGCCTATCGAGGATCCGGCGGGACTCGAAAAAGCCATCGCCCTCCTCTGACCCCCTCTCGGTTGCCCCCGCGCCTCTCGCGCAGTAGGGGCTGAGCCATGGATATGGCGCTGCAGGGGCGAGTTGCCCTGGTCACGGGAGGATCCCGAGGCATCGGAAAGGCGATCGCCAAAGGGCTCGCCGCAGAAGGGGCGGACGTCACCCTCACCTATGGCTCGAACGCGAGCGCGGCCGAGACCGTGGTGGAAGAGATCCGAAGCGGTGGAGGCTCCGCGGGCGCAGTGGGCTTCGACGTCAAGGATCCCGGCGCTTGCAAGGCCGCCGTCGAGATCCTCATCCTTGAAGCGAAGGAGGAGGTTGTCGATGGCTACCCCTGCGTTGTTCACGAGGATGTGAAGGCTCCCCTTCTCCTTCGCGAGGGTCTCG
>JBCBRU010000452.1:0-7386 GCA_039819565.1 Myxococcota bacterium
CCCCCCCCCCCCCCCCACGACGTCATACACTCTTTCCCTACACGACGCCTTCGATCTAGGAGGGTCGAGGTGACGGCGTTGAAGCGGCCTGGGTCAGGATTCACCAGGAGGACCGCCGCGTCGACGATGGGATGGCCTTCGGCCACGCTCTCGATCTCGACCGCGGGAAGGTCTGTGCCGCGCGGTCCAGCCAGGAGGCTTCCGGAGTACATATAACTATCTCCGGCGTCGGAAAGAAGGAAGCGACCCAACGTCGAGACGCCCAGTTGTCCCTCCGAGAGAGCCAGAACCCCGGAAGGGCTCTCGGTGGGCTGGCCCGGGACGCCCGGCTCTTCGAGAACCCACGGGAGGCCAGGACTCGGAAGAACCTCCAGGTTGAGTCCCTCGGTCGGCGGTGAGCTCAGGAGGGCGCCTCCGAGCGCTGAGGCATACACGACGTTCTGACCCCTCGTCTCTTTCGGTAGGGCATTTTCGAAGGCCCGCCACGCCGACCAGTCGTGGGGCTCCGAGGGGTCTTTGAACCAACGCCTCCAACCCTTGGGCTTGACTCGATGCTCCAGCACTCGGTCTCGTAGGTCGGTCGAGACCCCCATGAGCTCCACCGGCGTGGGTCTCTCCTCGAGAAGCGTCCCGCTGGCCTCGACCCAGGTGGCTCCGGCGAAGAGACAGGCGAGCGGAAGTGTCTGGTGGCGCGAAGGCTCGAGTCCCGGAGCTGCCATCCTCATGCCCGCCCGGAGCTGAAAGGTGAGGAAGGCGTCGGTGCCCAGGCGGGACGCAAGCTGTCCGGCGGAGATCGACACGCCTCCGTCCACGGCGGGTTGGAAGCCAGAGTGGACCTCGAGGGCCGGGGCGAGGGCTTCGAATCGATGGGAAAGTCCCCCAGTAGGGGGAAGACCGGGCGGCGCCCTCACGGGGACTTCGAGCAGGTCGATGTCCAGCGCGGCCGCCACCTCCTCGCCTGTGGCCACCGCGGCCGGACGGTGAGCGAGGAGTCGGCGCCGGATGTATCCACGCCCCGCTCCGAAGGGAAAGACCACGGGAGTTACGCCCAGTCGAAGCGCGGTGAGGAGTGCAAGCCAGGTCTTCGGTCCGGGCGGGGTCAGGAGGGCAAGTCGCGCTCCGGCCTGAAGGCCCTTTCGAAGCCAAGAGGTTGCGAGGCGTGCGGTCTCCTCGTCGAGCTCGCGATAGCTGAGCTCCCTCCAGGTCTCCTCCGACGGATGGGCAAAGACGAAAGCGCGTGGCTGCGCGAGGTGACGCCCCACGAGGTCTCCGAAGAGATCGATGCGGCGGACTTGGCTGCGAAGCTGAAGGCCGGTGGCGTTCAGATGTTCCATCAGGGCCCGGTCGTAGACCTCGGGAGCTGCGTAGGTGGAGCGCAGGAGCTCGCGGGTCGCGGGCAGGTCGGATCGAGCCCAAGCGCTTCCGAGCTCGGTCAGGTGCAGACGCTCATCGTCCACGGACGCCCACCCGCTCGACCTCGTTGATGCCGAGGTCGATGACGATCTCCGCGGGCAGGCGGTCCCGCGCGATGCTCAGCCACCAACGGTCGCCCGGCTCCGTGAAGAAGAAGTAGAGCACGATGTCTCGCTTGGACTGGGCGTCCACATCGACGGTCAGAGGCGTGCCGGGGATGATGACCTTTCGAAGCTCACCCTCGGGGGCAGCTTCTCGGGTGAAGACGCGTTGGGCGGCCTCCTCATAGGACGCGGCTAGAACCTCCTCCTGCTCGACCTGGCGAATGAGCATGTAAAAGGAGCGCCCGGCATTGGTCGTCTCCGCCGCCTCGACCTTGATGCGGGTGGCGCTCGCGCAGGACGTGCTGCCGAGCAAGCTCAGGAGAAGGCACAGCGGTTGCCATGGCTTCATGGGAGCCCTCCGAGACGTCCGGCGCTGCTCGTCCCGTCGGAGTAGCTTCGAAGGCGAAAGGCTTGGAAGGGATCGTCCTTGATGTCGAACTTTACCGGTAGCACGAGACGCGTCGACTGGCCGTCGGCCCCTCGGGTGCGAAAGCGGATCTTCCAGTCGAAACGACTCCCGGACCTCTTGGCCCGCACGAGCAGGCGATGAAGCGCCCAGTAGGAGCTCTCCACGAGCGGCTCAGGATAGATGACGTCGCGAGTGGAGAGGTTGGTGAGTTTGACGCCGACCTGAGCGGTATGCACGGTGGTCCACGGCTCCTCCAGGTCATGAGCGAAGGGTCGCTGATTGAAGTTCACGAGGGTTGTTCCACCCGATCCCACGAAGGTCAGGGTGAGCTGTTTGTCCGGCTGCCCACCGATCACGGACTCGAAAGGCACCGGGGCCACAGAGAGCGTGAGAGACATGGGCTGACCGGTCTCGTCCCATAGTCGGGACGCCAAGCGGTCGATTCCGCGACTCAAATGTCTCAAGCCAGAGGGGGGTCGAAGGCGCCCCACCCGCGCATGGCATTCCGGAGGCCGAAGCTCGAGGGGCTCGACGAGCCGCTTCTTCGTTCGAATGAGTTGGCCCGTGAGGGGGTGGAGGAGGGCCGTGACTTCCTCGGGAGAGGCGTCGTTCGCCGAGGTCAAGCTGAATGGAAACTTCATCAAGAGCGGGTCGAGGACCTCCAGGAAGTCATACCTCCACACGTCTTCCATCACCCGGGCGATCTCCACCTGACCCACCCGATAGAGCTCGAGGATGGGGGCGCGAAACGGCGCCCGCAGCTCCCTGGGAAGGTTGACGTCGTCCATCCACTGCTCCACCGCCTGAAGCTTGGACTCGGGCGCGCAGGTGGAGATGTCCAGCGCCATCTCTCCCGCGGGGTCGAGCCGGTCGCGCAGGGTCTGAGCATCACCCTCCGCCGGAGCATCGCCTCCTCCCAGGCTGGGGTCGGCAGGTTGGAGGGCCTCTCGCACCTGGCGCAGGATGAGAAGGTAGCTGAGGTAGGGGGGATCGCCCGAGGCGGTGCTCGTCACCACCTCCCCCAGGGCGAGAAAGGGGACGAGGCGTTCTCTCAGCGGGCCCAGGAGGGCGCGGGCGTCGCCGTCGACGGTGCCAAAGTCGGCGTTTTCGGAGACCGCGGTGAGATGCCGGGTGAGCGGCGAGCTCCCGCGTAGGAGTCGGTCTAGCACCACGTGGAGGTTGTCCGCGGCTTGGGCGGTGTCGATGCCAAAGGCCGAGTAGAACTCGGTCATGGAGCGGAGGTAACTCTCCGCGTAGCTCTCTCGCTCTTGCCGGATGAGCTCGTCGAGCCGGGTGGCGGTGGCGGGGGCGATGGCCGGGAGCTTCCGCATCACTCGGTCGTGGCAGGCGAGGGTGGGGACGACATCCCTCAGGAGAGCCTCCCGGGTGAAGCGGCCCGAGATCTGAGACCGCCCGCGGAACAGGAACTCGCCCCGAGTCTTCGGATTCATGACGATGGGCGGATGGTCACGACCAGGTATGAAGAAGACCTGGCGTCGGGGCTGGCTCAGGAAAGCCTCCAGCTGTGCCTCGATGGTCTGGTCGCGGGTGAGGGCAAGCCAATCTGCGCCCTGGAGCCGATGGTCGTCGATGCTCACGTCGACCTCGCGGGGATCGACCCGCCGACCATCGGTGAGAAGTCGCACCGGGTCGCTCGAAAGAGATCGCTGAACCCAATCGCAGAGATCCAAGTACCGACGTACATCCGGAGGGGGTTTGATCGCGGATCGCTCGACGAGCTCCAGCAGAGCCAGAAGCTCGGCGCGCCGATCGGCGCGGCCCAGCACGGCAGGATTGCGCAGCTCCGGGAGGTAGGGCTCGAGCTCGCGTACGAGGTCGGCCCGTTCGGGTTCGGCCTCGGCCCGTCCGCGAAGGAGTTCCGGCACATCGGGACGCGCTTCGATGGCTTCGATACCGCGTCCGAGCTGAGAGGCTTGCCGGCGCAGGTCGCCGAGGGCCGCCTGGCTGGTGTCTCCGGCCTCGACCGCTTGTCGGAAGTAGAGCGCGAACTTGTCGAGGGCGAGGACCTCATCGTCGGACGGCCTGCGTCGAGGAGGAGATATTGACGGGGCTCGCGGCCGTTCGCTCCCCAGGGCCCCCACCACCCGGAGATAGTCCGCAATCATCGACGCCTCGAGTCCGGTGGCACGGGCCCAACGCTCTCGCACCTCTTTGCTCTTCAGCATCGAGGCCAGGGCGTCTCCGGTCTCCAGATCCGCCAGGGCCGCAAGATAGATCGAGCGGCGCAATCCGTCCGGCTCCGTGAGCGCATCGTCGAGTTCGTGGAGGATGAAGTCCTGGTGGAGGTGTCGCGCCACCGAGCGAGCGGCCTTGGCCTCGGCTCCGCTAAAGAAGGGGAGCAACGAGGTGCGATCGATGAAGCCCACCACTTCGCCGCGCAGGGCGCTCTCGAACTCGGGCCGCTGCCGGAGTCGCTTCTCACCCACGTAGCGCTCGAGGGCGGCCTTGGCCGGACGCCACGCCGAATGCTCCCGCACGAACTCCGCTATGAGAACGAAGGTGATGAGCCCCGCCACGGCGCTCGCCGCCACTCGATGATGAAGGAGGGGATCTCTCAGGCGGTCTCCGGAGACCTTCGGGGCATGGAAGGGATTGGAGGCCGGATTGGGGAGCTCCGCGGAGGTGAGGTGGACGGAGCTGAGGAGGGGCGGCTGAGATAGGGGCTCGGCGGCCATGAGGGCAGCTCCGAATCTTGCCACCGGGCCCAGGAGCGTCGGGGCCTCTCGCAGGAAGGAGACGACGCCGAGGTAGCGTTCGGCGCTCAGCTCCACCAGAGCGCTGGCCCGGACTCGAGCGAGATGGTGAAGCTGCGTCTCGATCTCCTCGATCAGCCCCGTGGCGGCTCGGTCGGAGCGGATGGGGAGCTCGAGCACGCCGTCCCCCTGGTGCACGACCTGGGCGAGGTCCTCGAATCCTCTCTGCCTATCGAGATGGGTGACGGCCACCCGCACCTCCACCGGGCTTCGCCGCGCTTGGGAGAGCAGGTTGATCTTCCCTCGAATGGAGTCGGCGTGCGCCCGCACCTCATCGGTGCTCATCTCGTCCAGCTCTGCGGGGTTGATGGCCACCACCGCCACCGGGGTCCGGCGCCGGAAGAGTCTTCTAAAAAGCGATAGAAGGGCCTCACGAAGACCGCTGGACGTCCCCGTGAGGACCGGCGCGGGAACCTCCAGCACGACCACCCTAGAGCCGAGATAGAGCTGGAGATCCGGGTGGTCGAGCTGGCTCCCAAAGAGGTAGCGGGACTGGCGTCGCCAGTCCGTGTGGCGGCCGATGAGGGCCGTCTTGCCGCTGGCCATGCCTCCCAACACCACCATCGGCTGGAACTGGTGGATGGACCGCCGCACCACGGCGGGAAGCTGCTTGAGAAATCTGTCCCAAACCCGTGAGAAGCGGTTCCGAGGCATGGGCGGAGGCGCCTTCGGGACCGGCGCCGGCGCCGGCGCTCCCCCGCCCTCGGCGGCCGCCGCCTTCTTCTTCGCTCGATAGCGTAGGTACAGAACCAATAAGCCCACCGCGAGCAGGATGAGCGCGATGACGCCTGGGTTGATCTTGAAGCCCAGCTTCTTGAGCGCGACGAGTAGCTGCTTCAGATACTTCATGGCGGCTACGGAGTCGGGGCGGCGCGGGGGCTGCGGCCCACTAAGAACCCCACTTCTTCACCAGGCGGCGTCGGGGGCCGGTGGCGAACTCGAGCGTTGCGGACTTTCCATCCGAGGGAACGATCTGAAACTCTAGCTTGAAGAGGCCGATGTTGAGGGACTCACTCACGGGCGTGCTGTCGTTGCTCACGAACAGCTGGAGCTCACCTCCGGCGCTGTCGACGTTGCTCGATGCCTCTTTGGGGCTTTTTAGATACGAAGCCTCGAACCACTTCTTCTCGTCCGAATCGAAGTCGATGATGTACCACGCGACCTTGAGCGAAGTATTGGCCAGAGGGCGGGCGAGCTTCGCCCGAACGTTAGCTGCTGAGCCTTTGGAGACGTAGGAGCGGATCTGAATCGGGTCCTCGTCCCCACCTTCGTAGCGAAAGCTCTGAATAAGGCCGATGCACTCGACCTTGTCCTTCGTGATGATGGTTCGGGCCGCGTCGTCGCCGATGGGGTTCCAGACCTCGATGTCCTTGTCGAGCTTGAGCCCGCCGAGCCCGTTGAAGCCCAGGAGGTATCCGATGCAGCCGGTGGTGCGCGCACTCAGGTTGAGCCCGAGCTGCCAGTCGCAGTCGAACCCGAGCGCCGTAGGTGAGCCTTCGGGCATCTACTTCTTCTCCCTTGTCTCGAGCTTGATGGTCCCCTCGGAGATAACGACCGTCTGGGTGTCTTTTCCCGAGGTGCGATGGACAGTGAGCACGGGCTGCGCTCCTTCGTAGACATGGCGCACGGAGGTCTGGCTCTCGGCCTTCTTTCCGAGCAAGATGTGATTGCCTTGGGAGGTCTTGGGGAGGCGAGCCCCCGGGCGCCAGTCGAGGTAGCGGTCGATCCGTGCTTCGTCGAAGTACAGCCCGACGAGGACCCGCTCGTCCCGGTACGGGGGAAAGTAAAAGTGCCCGGACGCGAGGTTTGGGTGGAAGGGCACCCGGACTTTCTTGCCGTCGAACAAGGGGATGGCCACGAGGTGGTGCTCGACCTTGCTCTTTGCGTCCTCGTAAGCCTGATAGGTCCCCTCGTCCTTGGCTCCCTGATCGCTGACGACCTTGCCCTCGACGTGAAACGGCCAGCTGGGTACGATCCGATCGCTGGGAAACGCCCACCTCGGATCCGTGCTCTGCTCGAAGTCGGCCAGAACCTCCAGGCAGTATGAGTTGGTGGGATCATCCGAGTCGTCGGTTGCGGCTTGGCGCTCGGCGACCGCGACGATGGTCAGTTGGTTCAGTCGATAGGTCTTTTTGGCGGGGAAGATGTTTCCGCTGAAGTCGTCCGAGAAATCGTACTGTCTCAGGGCGCGCATGGTGATGCTCGGGTATCGGCCAAAGTGCGCTCGAAGCCGGGCTGGGGGCGCCGCCAGGGGGGGCTTGGCGGAGGTCGCGGCGGCGTCGAGGTCGGCGGCCACGGGACTGCGAATCAGTTGGTCCCGTCGTACGCCCGAGAAGGCGAGGTCGTTTTGGACCTTCTTAACCTTGGTCTTCGCCTCGGCGGCGCCGTTCTTGACGTGAACAGAGTGTCGGGGCGGGGAGTCGAAGACGATCTCGAGAGCCTCGATGTCAGCCTTCACGAGTGGCTCCGCGGTGCCCTTGGGCTTGGCCGCGTCGAGCAGATACTTACCCGTGTCAGGGTCATACTGGACCCCAAAGCCCTCTCGCTCGGCGAGAAAGAACAGGAAGTCCCGGAAGCTCGCCCCTCCCGGGTCCTCTCCGAGCCCCAGCGCGAGGACGGGGTATTTCGTTGTGGAGCGTTTCCACTTCGACGTTACGGAGAGCCCAGAGGGGGTCTCCGAAGCGAG
>JBCBRU010000453.1:0-7377 GCA_039819565.1 Myxococcota bacterium
CTAGAGCAGATGATTCAGGGCGACGACGACTTCTCTCCGATGGCCTTCGCCGTGAGCGTTCACAACGCCGCGAGCGGGCTCGTCTCCATCAGTACGAAGAACCGAGCCTTCACCACGAGCCTCGCGGCAGACCACGACACTCCGGCTATGGGTCTGGTCGAGGCTTGGGGGGTCAGTCGGCGCTTCAACGCTCCGGTGGTTCTCGTGTGCGGGGACGAAGCCGTCCCGGACGGGCTGGTAGGAGACCACGAGCGCTTCGATCACCTGGCCGTGGCCGTGGCGGTGAGCGCTGCTCACCTCGAGGAGGTCCCCTCCATCGCTCGCTTGAGCGGCTTTGCGCTGGACGGTACCGGCGGTTGGGCGGAGAACGTGCCGCCTGCGCTCACGAGAAATCCGCAGGCTGGCCTTCTGGACCTGGTGGATAGGATCGCCCACCGCCGCCCCGGAAGAGTTCGCCTCGACCGAGGCCGCGGCTCGGGATGGAGCGCCGAGGTTGTTCCGCTGTGAGCGCTTCGTCCTATCCCCCGGTTGAGAACCTCATTCCCCACGAGCCTCCGATGGTTTGGCTCGATGCCTTAGAGGACTGGGCACCAGGCCGGGCCCGGTGCACCGCGAGGGTGGACGCCGCATCCCCGTTCGTCGACCACGAGGGCCTCCCCGCCGTGGTGCTGCTCGAGCACATGGCTCAGGCCGTTGCTGTCTGTCTGGGCTACGGGGCTCTGCTTTCCGGAGAGAGCGTGCGCGTCGGTATGGTCATCGCCTGCCGAGTCTTCGACCTGTATCGCTCCAGCGTAGCCCTCGGCACCGTGTTGGATGTGGCCGCTCACCGTGAGCGAGAGGTAGACGAGGTAAGCAACTACGCTTGCGAAGTCCACGCCGGCGAGGAGCTCGTCGCCCGCGCGCGTCTGACCCTCTATCACGCAAGCGAGCCGCCGTCGTGAGTAGGTCATCTTCCTATCGGCCGGTGCGGATCGCCGGACTCGGAGCCGTGACTTCGTTGGGCACCGGAATGGAGCCTCTCATGACGGCTCTTGCCGATGGCCGAAGGGGCTTTCGACCACCACGTCGCTTCGAGCCCGTGTCGGTGCCCTCGGGAGCCTCCCCGGTGAGCCCGGTCCCCCTCCCCGTCGCTGAGGCGGCCTACGCAGCCGGACCCGGGAGAGCCCGAGCGCTGGGGCTTCATGCGGCCCTCGAAGCCCTGACGGAGGCCAACTGGTCGGAGTCCGAGCGTGCTCATCCCAAAACGATGCTCGTGGTGGCGACCACCAAGGCCGAGATCGAACGACTCACGGATCGGATGGCAGGACGAGGTGATGCTCCCTCGGCCCGCGCCTCGCTCATCTTCTCGCTCTCGAGCGAGCTCGCTTACGATCTCGGGTTCCCTCGCGTCGAATCTGTCAGCCTAGCCTGCGCATCCGGCCTGGTCGCAGCAGGTCTCGCGGTTCGAGCTCTGCGCACCGGCGAAGCAGATCGAGCGCTCGTAGTGGGGGCCGATGCTGTATCGCGATTCATCTATCGAGGCTTCGCTAACTTGGGGGCCCTCGACCCTTCCGGAGCTCGACCCTTCGACACCGACCGTGCAGGTTTGACGGTCGGCGAGGGCGCGGCCGCGGTGGCGCTTGAGGCGGGCGGCGGAGATCTCGAAGTCGTAGGGTTTGGCGCGAGCAACGACGCCAATCACATCACCGGCCCGGCACGAGATGGACGAGGCTTGGTCCAGGCTCTCAGCGCTTCGCTGGCCGAGGCTGAACTGGGTCCGGGCGCGGTCGGATTCGCGGTCGTCCATGGCACCGCCACTCGCTTCAACGACGCGATGGAGGGCGTGGCCTATTCCCGGGTCTTCGGTCCTCAGAACCTTCCCGTCACGAGCGTGAAGGGCGCCGTCGGACACCTTATGGGAGCAGCCGGGCTGCTAAACTTGGTCGTGACGGCAGCGGCGCTCAAGGACCGTCAGTGCCCTCCGACAGCAGGCTTGCGCCGCTCCGACCCGGACATCTCACTGGATGTCGTCCAGGGCCGGAGTCGCAGCGTGGCCGCTTCGGCTGCCGTCACCAGCGCTTCGGGTTTTGGAGGCGTCAACGCTGCCATCACCTTGCGGCGGGCGCCGCACCCGCGCGCCGACGCACGCACGGAGCCTGGACCTCGCGCCCTGGTGACGGCGAGCATCACTGCCCCCTCGGATCGGTCCGCACTCATCGAGCGCGTAGGAGCCCGCGCCGCTCGCCGCCTCGATGGCCTCTGTTTGAAGACCATCGCCGCCGCGGACGCGCTCGTAGCGGCGGCGGAGCTCGCGCCTCAGCCTCTCCGCGAGGCCCGGCACGCGCTCTTCCTCGGAACCGCCCTCGGTTCGCTGACGACCGACGTCGCCTACTACAGCCGGGAGCTCGCCCCCGACGAGGCCACGTCCAGTCCTCGCCTTTTCGCCTACACACTACCCAACGTTGCCCTTGGCGAGTTGGCTATACGGCTGGAGCTTCCCGGAGAACACGTCGTCGTATGCGCTGGACGGCTCTCCGCACTCGCGGCGCTTCATCGTGCAACGCGCTGGATCGAAGGGGGCTTCATTGATGTCGCGCTCGTCTTCGCCGCGGAGGAGCTCAGCACCGAGGCCGCGGAGCTTCTCGAGATCGAAGAGGCCCCTCCTCTCCCCGCGCGTGGTTGGGTCGTCGAAGCGGAGCGCTTCGCGCGAGATCGTGGCGCCACCGGTTTGCGGCTTCGCGGCGAGCTCCTCTCCCGAGCTCGCTCGGTCGAGCAAGAAACCGAGACGTCCGCCGTGCCCCTCGGGCTTGAAGCTCTCGACGCTGCCCTTGAGTCCGGCTGCGGCCTCGTCGAGGCGAGATGTGCCCAGGGCTACGGCGTGCGCCTCGAGGTCGGATGATGTTCTTCATAGCCCTCGCAATCGCCGCGGCCTCCCCCCTCACCCTAAACCTCTCAATTCGGGCGCGTGGGGATCGGGGTCATGTCTACTGCGCCATGTGGCGGGGACGAGAGGGCTTCCCGACCCGTCGGGATCTCTCCGTAGCGGAGGGACGCGGCCGTGTTCGCGACGGGAGCGCGATCATACGCCTCGCTGCGGAACCCGGCGCGGGCTACGCTATTGCCTGCTTTCACGACGAAAACGAGAATCAGCGACTCGACACGGGCTTTCTGGGTATTCCTACGGAGGGAACGGGCGCGTCCAATGATGCTCGACCACACTTCGGACCCCCGAAGTGGTCGGACGCCCATTTCCCGGTGACCGCAACCAGCACCGTCCCCATTCTCATCCACTACTGAGGGCCCAGGCGAAGACGGCGACGGTGGCCGTGAGCTGCGGAATGACTCCGAGCGCCGAGCCGAGGAGGTAGGGTCGAACCCCGACCCCGGTCATGGCGAGCGCGAAGCTCGCGAGAACCGCAGTGGGGAGGAGAAGGCGAACGATCAACACCCCGACGAAGGGTCGTCGCGCGGCCTCCTGGGCCATGCGATAGACCGGACCGGTTTTCTCGTCCGGTCCGCGCGCCCACCACCCGTCGCGTCCCGCGGCGGTCCGGGCGAGGCCAAACGCGAGGCTGTTCGCGATCAACGCGGCCGCATAGGCGAGAAGACCCGCCGGCAGAGGACCGAAGGCCAAGACCCCGCCCCCCACTAAAATCGAGCCCGGAGCGCCTGCAAAGAGCCCGAAGACGTAGATGAGTACGTAGAGAGCAGGCCCGAGACTCCCCGCCGTCGACACCCGCTCGCGCACCGCGTCGGCATCCACCGCGTCCAACAGACCCGTCGTGCGGAGAGCCCCAAGCCCCAGCAGGAGGACGAATAGCCCGAGCAAGGCCCCCCGGAAGCTCTGAGAGACGACGGGCCCCGCGGAGGGTCCTCGAGGTCCGGCCTCCGACATCGCAAAAGGACCTGCCATGGCGCGATGCGGGACGTCTATGCCGGACCGAGCTGGTCTCCTCGACGCCTCCTCGTCATGCTCCGGGCATGCGCAAGGCGCTTACCGCCCTCGTACTCGCCCTCCTTTTTGGGGCGTGCGCGAGCGCTCCGAATCGATTGGTCCACGTCGACGTTCAGAGCATCAAGGCCAAGACGAAGATGGCCTATGAGGTTTGGACTCCGCTCGATTTTGACGTCAAGAAGGAGCGTTTGCCCCTGATGGTGTTCCTCCACGGAGGAGGAGACAGCGAAAACTCATTCGACGAGGCGGGGATCGGACAACACCTTGACGCCGAGCTTGCGGCCGGCCGCATACCTCGCGTGGTCATTGTGGTGCCTCGGGGCGAGAACGGCTTCTGGGAGAACTGGCATGATGGCTCGAAAAACTATCGCGACTGGGTGATCGAAGAGGTCATTCCTGCGGTTCAAAACGAGTATCGAACCCTCCCCTGCCCACAGAACTGCCACGTGGGCGGCGTATCCATGGGCGGGCACGGAACCCTACGCTTCGCATGGTATCATCCCGCGGTCTTTGCTTCTGCGAGCGCGCTCAGCGCTCCGGTCTTCGACAGCGAAGCCATCGCGGACTTTACCGGCAACTTTCTCATTCGCCTGTTCATCCCCGTCGAGAGCATTTGGGGCCCTACGGATGACCTGGAACGCATTCGCTCGGAGGATCTCTATCGGCAATGGACGACCCCCGCGGACCTCAAGGGTATTCGCCTCCTGCTCGCGGTGGCCGAAGAGGACCGCGACGGCCTGATCAAGCTGAACCGGAAGTTTCACGCCCACCTGGACGACCATGCCATCCAACATGTCTACTTCGAGTTTCCGGGGCGGCACAAATGGGTCAGCTGGACGCCGGTGATCGACAAGGTTCTTCGCTTTGCAATCTGGGGGGCTCCAGATGCAGTCAAAACCGCCCCACCAGACTCGCCCCCGTCGGCGTCGGCACCAGCCGAATCGGTAGTCCCTCCAGCGAGCCCGTAACTCCACGCCTTACGCCGAATAGCACCCAGTCAAAGACGAAGAGAAAGGCGCCCTGCATCACGAGCGACTGCCCGTATCCCTCCAGGATCACTTCGTCGGTCCGTAGCCCTCGCTCCCACAGCCACGCCCCCACGGCCATGTAGGAGAGGTCCAGAACCCCGTTGACCAAGAAAACGAGCTCGGTAGTCCTCGCTTTCGAGACCGCCTTGGCCCAGTCCGTCTCGAGCTCGCCGCCGAAGGCCGAGGCCAGCCCAAAACCGGAAATCACTCCGTTCACGGCCCCCCACATCCAATTCATCTGGTGAAAGTAACGAGCTGCGTCGTCTTCATCCCCGCCGAGGTCCCCCACGAGTCCGACCGCGAGATTTCCTGCGCTCCAGATCCCTAGCGTCACCATGGCGACTCGATCGACGTCCCTTCGGTACTCCTCGATCTCGGCCAATGAGCGAACCAGATCCGGGGAGAGCGAAGGCATCGGGGGCCCCGCCTCGGGACCCGCATCCGCCGGATCCGAGGCACTGCTAATGAGGATGAGGACGAGTGGAGCCACGGCTGTCACGGCCGAGATGTTTACACCGCTCCGTCAGGAGTGGTGCATTGGACCGGACGTGCGGCGCATCGGCATCGCAACGAAGATCTTCGTGGGCTTCTCGGGGCTCCTGGTCGGGGTAGTCCTTTTGGCTATGCTCTCGGTGCGGGAGATCCGAAGCGCCGCGGACGACCTTCGCGTGCTCCGGGACGGCCACCTCGCCCTCGCCCGCATCGCCGCCCAGCTGGAGACTCATCAGCAGAACCGGCTTCGCGATCTGCGGCGCGCCCTCGAAGAGCAAGACCCGGCGAGTCGCGAGCTTATTCTCAGGGTGGCCGTGACCTACTACCCAAGCGTGATCCGGGCCGGGCTAGACTCGCTGGGCCGCGCTTGCCGTCGCCTCGAGCAAGTTGAGGAGGCGGCCAGTCCCCGGGCTCGCCACGCCCGGGAGTTCTGCGAGGGTCTCGGCGATCGGACGAGCGCCGTCGTCGCCGCTTCAGCGGCCCTCGAGACCCTGGCCCGGGACATGGCCGCCACCGACGGCACCTCATCGCTCGAGCCTCTCGCAACCTCCGTAGCCGACGGGGGTGAGGACCTTCGCACCGCCATGTTCGAGCTCGATCGCTATCTTCAGGGGGCCACGGACGCGGCCGTGACCCGGGCCGAAGGTCACGAACGGAGCGCCTTGTTTCGGGTCTTGGCCTCGACCTTGGGCGCACTCCTTCTCGGCCTGGCGGTGACCATCATGGCCGCGCGCGCCCTGGCGCCTATCCGCCCCCTCGTCCGGTACGCCCGGGCGGTGGCCCGAGGCGATTACCATCAGCCCCTCGATGTGGGCCCCCGCGGTGAGCTTGCCGACCTCGCTGACGAGTTGCGGCGCATGGCCCGAGCCAGGGACGACCGTGAGGACAAGCTGGATCGACAGGCGAAGGAGCTTGAGAAGGCCTACCTGCGCGTCGAAGAGCTCAAGCGCTACCATGAGAGCATCGTGCGGAGCCTCCGCACGGGCGTCGTCGTAACGGACCGGGTGGGCGTTATCACGAGCACCAATCGAGCCGCCCGAACCCACTGGAACCTCGACGCGCTCATCGGTCAGCCGCTGTCTCATCAGCCTCTGGGGGTCGCCCTCGAGCGACAGCTCGGAGCTTTCGAGAACCTCCTCGCAGCCTCGGTCCCAAAGACAGCCGCTGCGATCGAGCTGGGAACGCGACTGGCCGATGTGACAGCTGCTCCCCTCGAGAGCGAACGCGGCGAAATCCTAGGGCTCGTGGTGGCACTCGAAGACGTCACCGAGGCCGTGCGTACCAAGGAGGCCCTGCTCCGCTCGGAGCGCCTGGCCGCCATCGGACGCATGAGCGCTCACGTGACCCACGAGCTTCGAAACCCTCTGGCCAGCATCAGCCTCAACGCCGAACTCCTTGAGGAGCTGTCCTCGGGAGCGGCCACTCGGGCGACAGGCCGATCGGCGGACGAGACGAGACAGCTCTGTCGAGCCATTGGGCGAGAAGCGGATCGGCTCAATGCCCTGGCCGAGGAGTACCTCAGGTTCGCCCGCCTCCCCCAGCCGGAGCTCGTGTCGACCGCGCCCGAGAGGCTGCTCCGCCCCCTCGCCGCCTTCGTGGAGCGAGATTGTCGCGCGGCCTCGGTTCGCCTCGAACTCAGCTTGCCGGAGATGCTCCCCCCGATCGCCATCGACCCGGATCAGCTCCGTCAGGCGCTCCTCAACCTGTTGAGGAACGCCAAGGAGTCCATGCCTCAGGGCGGCACCCTGACACTGGGGGCTCGGGCGAGCGGTGACACCGTTGAACTCTTCGTCCGGGATCAGGGACACGGCATCCCGCCGGCTGACGTGGACCGAATCTTTGACCCCTTCTACTCCACCAAACTGACGTGCACCGTGCTCCTGCACGATCTGCTGAGTCAGGGCGAGGCCAAGCCCGGTGCCC
>JBCBRU010000454.1:0-7369 GCA_039819565.1 Myxococcota bacterium
CCCCGCGACCGCGGCGTAGAAGCGCGAGAGCGTTCGGGACCCGAGGTCGCGGGGGGGGCCTACCAGCTGGGACCGGATGGGCAGTTCGATGTCATCGCCTCGGTCCGCTATGACACCGACTTCGGCACCGGCTTTCGGGCCGACACCCCTTTCGGGGCCCCGATACCTGCCGTCGACGGTCGGCACGATGTCGACATTCTCTTCTTGCACCTCGACTGGCGGAACATGATCGGTCGAGAGTTCGACCTCCGCGTTGGCCGTCAGGTCCACGTCGATGATCTCGACTTCTTCATCTTCGATGGTCTCAAGTTGATCGGCCATCTGTGGCGAGAGGGACGGAATCACTTCGACCTCGATCTGTTCGCAGGATCCCCGGTGCGATTCGATGCCGTCTTCGGAAGCACCGAGGCCCTGCTCGGGGACGGTACCGAAGTCTATGACGGGGAGACCCCCTTCGGGGGCATGGCTCTGGGCGCTTCCGCCTTCCTCCGCGTAGCGTCTCATTTGACGCTCTCCGCGAGCTGGCGCAACGAGGTTGTCTTTAGGGAGGATGAGATTGTGGGCTTCGGGCCGACGGTGGTGGCATCTGGGCCGCAGGCGGGCACGCCATTCGTCCTCGGCCCGGATCTTCGACGGGAGGCGGCCTTGGCTTCGGCCGAGACCGTCGGTCTGCAAGTCTCTCTTCTCGGGGCGTCGATCGGGTTTGAGCTCCCGTCCATCGGTGTCGCATTATCCGCGGGCGGAGTCGTCGACCTCCTTGCAGTCAGACTCGATCAGGCTCGCCTGGGGCTGACCTGGTCTCCGCAGCCGAACCTGCGCCTCGAGCTCGAGGGCTTTCGACTGAGACCGCGCTTTGTGGGGGACTCGATCTTCAACTGGTTCGCAGCTTTTCCCTACGACCGGGCGCAGTTCGGGGTGACGGTCGAGGATTTCGGCCCAAGGCTTAGGCTCCGGGGCCACTGGTTTGCCCAACGCTTCACGGACGGGGACCAAGACGATGGCCTCCATGGCCCTTCCCTGCGCCTCGAGTGGCGGGAGCGCACCGTTGGACTGCATGTTTTCTCCGAGGGCGGTTTTCATTTCGGCGAAGCCACCGCTATCGGCGGAGACTGGCTCTCCGCGGGGGCCGGAGCGGACGTTACGCTTCTGGGAGGGCGGCTGCGTTTAGATGGGCGGGTCTCGTGGGCGGCGGTTGGGACAGAGGACCGAGGACTGGATCCAAGCGAAGGAGCGACTACCACCCTGGCCGTCGGTGCGCAGGGAGAGTTGACGCACTGGCTTCGGGCTCAGACGTATTACGCCCACACCTTTCAGGGACTCGTCGATGGCCAACATCGACTCTTCGTCGAGCTCGCCGCGAGGTATCGATGAGGGGACGCTGGATGACTCTCGGTGTGGCTCTCGTCTTCATGGGCGGGCAGTCTTGGGCCGGCGCTCAGCCGATGTCCTTCGAGCTCGGCCCCAGCGAAGCGGTCTATCCCCCGACATCACCCTCGATCCGCTTCAGTCATCGTCTTCACCTCTCAGAGCGAAAGAACGGTTGCCAGGAGTGCCACCGCAGCTCGGACGGGGAAGGCCCGCCGCGAGCCAATCACGACGCTTGTCGCGGATGCCACGCGCCGTGGCTGGATGCCGAAGCTCAAGCCTGCAGCCAGTGTCACTTGCGCGAGGTCCGCCGCACCAGCACCACCACGGTCGTCGCTACCTCGGCGCGTTCGGCCCCTAATCTTAGGTTCTCCCACGCACAACATGTGCGCTTCGGAGACGCCTGCGAGCGCTGTCATCCCCGGATGGAAGGCCAATCTGGGGCCACCCCCTCAAGTCCTCCCACCATGGATCGCTGTCTGGACTGTCATCACGAGCGGAGAGCGCCCGCCGAGTGCGGCAGCTGTCACCCGGAGGACCTCCGCGGCAAGCTGGTGCAGCGTTTTTCGACGGGTCTCCTCGTGCCGCGCCGTTTTTCACGAATCGCAGCCCACGTGGGTGACTTTGCCATGCGCCATGGCCCTGCCGCCCGTCAGGAGCGGGTTCTTTGTCGTGCGTGCCACGACGATGCTGAGTGTTTGTTTTGCCACGACGGGATGGGGCGCGACGTCCGCTACCACCCGGATCCCTGGATTCTGCAACACGGGCTGCGGGGTGCGGCGGATCAAGGTCGCTGCCAAGCCTGTCATCGCGTCCAGACGTTCTGCCTGAGCTGCCACCAGCGCAGCGGCGTGGCCGTGTTTGGGTCCTTCGAAGACCCTCTGGCCCGACCGAGCACACATCGGGAACGCCCGAACGATCGTTCGAGTCGTCCCATCGGTCCGCACCCGATGGCCGCCGATGGGTGGCTGGACCCGGGCTCGCCGCGGTCTCATGGCCCAGCGGCCCGTCGTCGAATTCAAAGCTGTGCGTCCTGCCACCAGGAGCAGTTCTGCATTCTCTGTCATGGCTCTGGCTTTCAGGGACGCAATGGGCCCAACCCGGCTGCGAACCCGCACGGATCGAATGCCGAGCGCCTCAGAAGCTCCCCCGCCGCCCGCCAGAACGCGCGTGCATGCCTCAAATGCCACAGTCCCCTCGACTCTCGATGGCGTCCAGTCGGGTCCGGCCGTTGATTTTCCGACGGACACGAAGGAACAACAAAGGGATGAGCACGAACGCACCTGCCTCGGCCCGAGACGAGCAACGCGCCCTGCTGGCCGACCGGCTCGCCCGCACCCGCGCCCGAATGGAGAAGATGGGCGTCGATGCGGCCATCGTGCGTTCGACGGACCGCTTCCTGAACGAGTATGTCCCCGAGGACGAGTCCGCTCGGGTTTGGCTGACCGGCTTCACGGGCTCTATGGGGGATGCCCTGGTCACGGCGGAGGAAGCCTTCCTGTTCGTGGATGGCCGGTACTGGATTCAAGCCGATGCCCAAGTGGACCTCGATCTTTGGACTGTGGTGAAGGTTCGTCTCGGAACCGGGCTCGATCAGGCACTCATCGACCAGCTCGTGGCTTTCGGCCAGGAGCGGACCAAGAAACTCCGGGTGGGCTTCGAGCCGGATCGACTTACCCCTCGAGTATTGGATCGGTTGAAGGAGGCCACGACGGCCGCCTCCGCCTCCGCGACGTGGAAGCCGCTCTTTCCCTCACCCGTCGAGGCGGCCCGGGGCAGCGAACGCCCAGCCCCAAAGGATCCCGAGATCCGCGCCCTCGACGAGAGCAAAGTGGGGCCGACGGTGCCGGAGAAGCTCGTCGTCCTCGAGGGGCTTCTGAACGCATGCGGAGCCGAGGCGCTCCTCGTGCAGAGGCTCGACGAGATTATGTGGCTGACCAATCTCCGGGGTCGGGAGTTGCCTCATCAGGCCACCTTCAAGTGCATCGCCTTAGCCACTCCTGAGCGCATCCTGGTGGGCATCGATCCCTCGAAGGTGCCGGGCTCCGTGCGCCGGGCCCGCGAGGGGGTGCTGTTCATGCCCGAAGCGGAGCTGTGGACCATGGTGGGGCGCAAGGCCAAGCGTCGCAGGGTGGCCTTCGATCCCGCGAACAATACCGTTCAGGCTCGCGGGCAACTCGAAAAGGTCGGAGCCCAGCTCATTGAAGTCGACGCCCCCCTTCAGCCGGTGCGGGCGAAGAAAAGCGTCAGCGAGCTCAGGGTGATGAAAGCGGCGTTTGCCCGCGCCGACGCCGTCGTAGAGGGTGTCATCGCTTGGGTTTGTGCAGAGGTCGAGAAGGGGGAGCGGCTGACTGAGGCCAGCCTCGCGGAGGCGGTGGAAGCCCGTTTCCGAGAGTCCGGGGCCCTCGATCTATCCTTCCGCGTGATCAGCGCGGCGGGGAAGAACGCCGCTCAGATCCACTACGGAGAGCCCAACCCTCGACGGGTCCTAAAAGTGGGCGATCTCGTGCTCCTCGATACGGGGGCGTACTTCGAAGAGGGCTACGCAACGGACCTTACCCGCACTTTCTTGGTCGGTGGGCCCAAGAGATCGGCTACGGACGAACAGAAGCGCATCTACACCCTGGTTTTGAAGGCCGCCATCGCCGGGATGAGGGCGGTCCTTCCCGAGGGGGCCAAAGGGGTCCAGCTCGATGCCCTGGTACGCGCTCCGATGTGGGCGGAGGGCCTCGATTACAACCACGGCACCGGTCACGGGGTGGGCATAAACGTGCACGAGTTTCCGCCTCGGGTAGGACCGTCGAGCCAAACCCCGCTAGAGATCGGTCACGTGTTCTCGATCGAACCGGGGTACTACAAACCTAGTTTCGGCGGGGTCCGCATCGAAAACCTCTGTACCGTGGTGCCCGGCCCCAAGGGCTTCATTCGCGTCGAGCCCCTGACCTTCTCCCCTCTCGACGCGCGCCTCATCGACACTCGAATGCTCTCGAGCGACGAGAAGAGCTTCCTCGCCCGCTACCAGCGGCGCCCGGCTTCGCCCGCCCGCGCCGTGAAGAAAGGCCGGACACCCACCAAACGCCCCGCGACGGCCAAGAAGGCCGCGCGGCGTCCGCGCGCCTGAGCGCCCTACATCGCGGCGCGAATCGCTTCGGCGATCGATTCAGGGGTGAGTCCAAAGTGGGCGTAGACCTCAGGCGCGGGGGCGCTCTCGCCGAACCGGTCCACCCCGAAGGCGAGGGTCCGATTCGTAAACAGGGCCTTCCAGCCGAGCGTGGATCCGGCTTCGACGGTGGCCAAGAGGGCTTCCTTCGGAAGTACGCTCTCTTGGTAGCTTCCGTCCTGTTCGAGGAAGCGCTCGACACAGGGCATCGAGACCACCCGCGTTGACACTCCGGAAGCCTCGAGGGCGTCCGCCGCACTCGCCGCGAGCTCGACCTCGGTTCCCGTCCCTACCAGCACGACCTGGGGGGTGGCCGCGGATCGCACCACGTATCCCCCTTTCCATACGTCCTGCGGCTGGAAGCTGGACGGACGCTCCGGCACCGAGCACGCCTGCCGACTGAAGATAAGAGCATGTGGAGCGTCTGCTCCCTCTTGAACCGCATAGGCCCAAGCCATCGCCGTCTCGACGCCGTCGGCGGGCCGCCACACGGACAGACCGGGGATGAGGCGAAGCGACCAAAGATGCTCGACCGGTTGATGCGTGGGGCCGTCTTCACCCAAACCGATCGAGTCGTGGGTGTAGATCTGGAGGGCCCGGATCCTCATGAGAGCCGAAAGCCGCACCGCGTTCTTCATGTAGTCGCTGAACGTGAGGAACGTGGCTCCGTAGGGGACGAAGGTTCCGTACAGCGCAACGCCGTTTGTGATGGCCGCCATCGCATGCTCTCGAACCCCGAAATGTATGTTGCGGCCTCCGAAAGCCCCCGGCGCTACCCACTCGGCATCCACGATATTCGACTTGTTGCTGCCGGTCAGGTCCGCAGAGCCCCCGAGAAGGCGAGGCGTCTGGGAAGCGATCGCGTTGATGGCCTTACCCGACAGTCCACGCGTAGCCTGACGACCGCTCGGCATGGCCTCGAGGAGGGTGTCGATGTCCAGCGGGACTCCATCGAAGTAACGCTTCCACGTGGTGGCCCGTTCTGGGTCCTTCGACAGCCAGGACTCCAACTGCTTCGACCAAGTCTCACGAGCTTCGAGCCCCTCCCCGGCTCGGGCCCGGAAGGGAGCGTAAGCGGCGTCGGGTACCTCGAAGGGCGGGTGCGTCCAGCCCAACTTCTCCTTCGTGAGGCGAGCTTCCTCGTCACCGAGCGGTTCGCCGTGCGCCTTGGCCGTGCCCTCGCGATTCGGGCTGCCAAATCCGATACGGGTCCGCGCCAGGACGAGGCTGGGACGGTCCGTCTCCGCCTGGGCCGCTGCGATGCCCGAGCGGATCTGGTCGGCGTCGTGACCATCGACGCGCACGCAGTGCCATCCCTGGCTGCGAAAACGCATCTCGACGTCCTCACCGAAGGCCAGGTCGGTGCTCCCGTCGATGGAGATGCCGTTGTCGTCATAGATGACCACGAGGTCCCCAAGGCCCAAATGTCCGGCCAGGGAAGCTGCCTCGTAGGAGATGCCTTCCATGAGACAGCCGTCGCCGACGATGCAGTACACCTTGTGGGTCAGCGGAGCGAATCCATCACTCTCCGGAAAACGGGCGGCGGCGAGCTTTTTGGCCAGGGCCAGACCTACCGCATTGGCCACGCCCTGACCGAGAGGTCCGGTGGTCGTCTCGATCCCCGGGGTCAGGTGGGACTCCGGGTGACCGGGCGTCTTGGAGCCCATTTGCCGGAAGGCCTTGAGGTCATCGAGGCTCAGCTCGTAGCCGGCGAGATGAAGGCAGGCGTACTGCAGCATCGACGCATGACCGTTCGAGAGCACGAAGCGGTCGCGATCGGGCCAATGCGGATCTTTGGGGTCGTAGCGCAGGACCTCCCCAAAGAGGATCGTTGCGATGTCCGCGAGGCCCATCGGGGCCCCCGGATGGCCGCTCTTGGCCGCATTGACGGCATCGATGGCCAGAGCACGGATCGCGCCCGTGGTGGTCTTCACAGCTTCCGGAGAAAGGGGGGTAGCCACGACGGCATGGGCTCACAGCGAAACCGAGGTCGCAAGCATGGAGCTTGGATGGATCACTCTCTTTCCGGAACGGTGACATAGAGCGAGCGACCCCGGACCTGTTCGTCGAGGTTGAGCGGCTGCATCATGCTTGGAAAGGCGCGCTGCTCGCAGTCCATGCGGTCGCACACCCGACACGTGACGCCGATGGGGACGATGCTCTCCGCGTCGGTGAGATCGACACCGTCCGCGTAAATGAGTTCGGGCGCGAAACGAACCTCGCAACCTAATCCGACCGCATGAAGCGCATGCGGGGCGTGATACCCCCCGAGCTCGTCCCGAACCGTGCGCGCCACGCAAAAGTACCGCGCGCCGTCGGGCATCTCGGCAATCTGTCGGCGGATGAGCCCGGGAGTGAGAAACGCTGTGTGCTCGTTCCACCGGGGGCAAGCCCCTGAGAATCGAGCGAACCGAAATCCTGAAGCTGAGAAGCGCTTCGAGATGTTGCCAGCTACGTCGATGCGCACGAGGTGAAAGGGAATCCCTTCTGCTCCCGGCCGCTTCAAGGTCGTGAGACGATGACAGACCTGCTCGAAGCTGGTGCGGAATCGATGCCCGAGGAGCTGAACGTCGTATCGCAGGGCCTGCGCCGAGCTTCGGAAACGGTCATACGGCATCATCACCGCGGCCGCGAAATAGTTCCCGAGGGCAATCCGACCGAGCCGGCGCGAGACCTCCGACGTAAGACCTGGATCTCGCGTGAGTCTCTCCAGCAGATCTGCATGGTCGAGGAACGCGATCTGGTAGGCGAGCTGGAAGTTCCGACTCCGCGGCGGCAGGACCTCAGCCAAGCGCAGGATGTGATTTCGAGGGTCGAAGCGGCGCACCGCACCCTGCATCATCA
>JBCBRU010000455.1:0-7336 GCA_039819565.1 Myxococcota bacterium
GCGGGTGGCTTTCGAGGTCCGCATGGAGTCGGGGGACCGCTACGGGCGGAGTTTCGCCCTCGGTCCCAATCTCGAAAGCATAGATGTCGAAGGGGCGGTGGACACGGCGCTCGATCAGGCCCTCGAGGGGGGGCCTCCGGCCGTCCTGCCACCCGGGCGGTATCCGGCGGTGCTCGACCGTTCGGCGGTGGCGCGCCTGTTCAAAGTCCTCGGGAACACCGCGGGGGTCGCTGCCAAGTCTCGGGGAGAGAGCTTCTTGGTGCGCTCTGGGGAGCAGATCTTCGACGATCGCCTGCACGTCATCGACGACTTCACGCATGCTCTTCATCGGGGCGAGCCTTTCGACTGCGATGGGTTGGCTCGGGAGATCGTGCCCCTCGTAGAAAGCGGCATGGTCGGTCGACCCGTCTCCGGCTGGTTCAACCGGGGGCAGCTCGCGCCCACCGGTCACGGGGTCGTGCTTGCCGACGGACGTCGAGCAGAGCGCGCCGAGCATCTGGTGGTCTCGGGGGGCGGCAGCGGTGACTGGGATCGACTCGTCCGCGGCGTCCACGCAGGAGTACTGGTGAGCGATTTTAACCACCTAGAGGTGGTCGACCCGGCCGCGCTCCGGGTCACCGGGGTCACCGGGCCCGGGTTCTTCGCGATCGAAGCAGGCGAGCGCACGGTGCCGCTCCTCCCTTTGCGTTTCGACGTCTCTCTCTACGACCTGTTCGCGAATCTCCCGGATCTCGGCGCCCCCGGCTGGGCTGAAGGCGCCGTCGTCCCCCCGCTGTGCGTCGCCGAGCTTCCGCTCTACGCCCCCGCTTGACGCATCCTCGGGGGTCGCTCGACCCGATCGGTGCCCTCAGTCCGGGCAGGACTAACGCGAGCGAAGGCGAGGGCGTCCCCGACGCCGAATTGGGGCCGCCGCCACTTCAGCGCGAAGGCGGAGATAGGAGGCCACCCGACTTCTGGACAGTTCGCCTCGGTCCATGGCGTCTCGGACCGCACACCCCGGTTCGACCCGGTGGGAGCAGTCTCTGAAGCGGCAGCCCTCGGCGATCGAGGCCACGTCCGCGAAGGCCTCGTCGAGCGCTTCGGGGTCGACCCACAGACTCAAGGCCCTCATCCCCGGCGTGTCCACCAAGAGCCCATTTTGGTGGGGAAGGAAGAAGAGCTCGCGGTGGGTGGTGGTGTGTCGTCCTTTGGCGTCTTCCTCTCGGATTTCCGCCGTCGCCTGTCGGGCGTCCCCGAGGAGCGCGTTGGTCAGGCTCGATTTTCCGACGCCCGAGGATCCGACCAGAGCCACCGTCCGTCCGTCCCCCACCTGCCGCCGAAGCGCTTCGATACCCCGACCGTCGGCCGCGGAGGTGGGGAGGACCGGCGCATCCAGGGCCACCTCTCGAAGGCGCTCGAGATGGGCACCTGAATCCGCCACCAAGTCGGTCTTGTTGAGCACGACCCCAGGCTCGGCCCCAGACGCGTGAATCGTGGCCAGATAGCGTTCGATGCGGCGGGGGTTGAACTCCTCGTTGGGACTCGTCACCACCAGGACGAGGTCCAGGTTGGCCGCCACCAGCTGGGGATCCCCGCGTCGCTTCGCTGACTGCCGTACGAATTGCGTGCGCCTCGGAAGCACGTGTTCGATGCGCCAGTAGCCTCCCTCCGACGGCGCCCTCGCGGCTACGAAGTCGCCCACTGCTGGTCGAGCCAGCGGATCTTCAGACTGCTCGGCTCGAAGACGACCGCTGAGCTCGCCCCAGACACGCCGCTCGAAATCCACGAGGGCGATCTGTGCCTGGGCCTCCACGGCCACGCGAAACAGCTCGAGACCTGGGTCCGAGAGGTTCTCGAGGGCCTGAAGCTGACCCGCGTCGACGCCCAAGCGTCGGGACCCCTCGAGAGGGTGCAAGGGAGGCTGCACCTACACAGCATGCCAGCCCCTCCGTCTCCGGGCGAGCGAGACTCGGAGTCGGATGGGGAAGGACGCCGGTTGCCTCCAGCCCCTGGGAGGCGCCACCCTTCGCTCGCCCAAAGGGTGGGGAGGAGCGAAGCACATGGGCGCCGACAACCACCGGACCGACGAAGGCCACGCGGCCTACCTTCGTCTGGCCGCTCGCGAGCACTTTCCAGAGTGGACGGCCCGGTTGCGTCTCGGGGCTCCAGATCCGGGCGGGAGTGACGCTGAATCGTCGCTCGCCCTGATGGAGCGCGCCTTCGCGGAGGGCTGGGTTATCCCTCGACCTCCCGCTACTCGCAGCGGTCGCACCGTGGTGGTGGTGGGCGGCGGCATGGTCGGGCTGGCGGCCGCCGCGGCCCTGAACCAGGCCGGACACTACGTTCGCGTGTACGAGTCCTCATCGCGCTTAGGCGGCCTCCTCAGCGTGGGCGCGGGTCTGGCTCGGGTCGAGCAGTGGGTGGTGGACCGCCGAGTCCGACTGCTCGAGGCGGAAGGGGTCGAGATCGTGACCGGAGCCAAGATCGGCGAAACCTTGGGTTTCGACGAGATCCGGGAAGTGAGCGACGCCCTCATTCTCACCGTGGGCAAGCGACGCCCTCGGCGACTCCGCGTGCCAGGGGTCGACACGGAGGGGGTCTTTGAGGCCGATCGTCTGCTGCGGCGGCGCGACCATGACCTGGATGCGCGCGGGCAACGCGTGCTCATCCTCGGCGACGGCGAAGGTGCGGACACGGTGCGGCGGCGGGCGGAGGAGGGCGGGGCACGAGCGGTGTCTGTGTTTCCTCTGCTCGGTCGCGGCATCCAGGCGGCCCTCGATCGCCGGCCCGAGGGAGCGTGGCCGCTCCTGCACTCGGACGGCGGAGGGAGTCCTCAGCCGGTCGTCGTGGTGGCCATCGAAGCAGACGACGCGGGGAGCGTGCGCTCCGTCCGCCTCGTGAAGGTGGGGCTCGAGGAAGAGCGAGGCTGGCCGGTGGTGGTGCCGCAGCCCGGAACCGCGTTTTCGGTCGAAGCGGAGCGCGTGATCCTCGCCCCTGGGTTCGTGGGACCGGACACCCGCCTCATCGAGCGCCAGCTGGGCGTAGAGCTCGACGTCGACGGCAACATTGCCGCGGATCGGCGATTCGGCACTTCGGTGCCGGGCGTGTTCTACGCCGGGCACGCCAATCCGGGAGCGTCGGAGCTGCTCTGGGATCTGTCGCAGGGCTTGGAGGTCGCGGCGGAGGTCGACGTCCGGGTCCGCGGAGGCTCCTCCGAAGCTTGAGACCTAAAACGTGACGATGAGGTCGTCCGAGTCTTCCGAGACCTCCGGCTCGACGTCGGCAACCTCCAAAATCTCGTCGAGCGTGATGGAGATGACGTCGCTGTCCTCATCCGGGTCGCCGGCGCGGACGCCCTGAAAGTGCGGGGTGGGCGTCTCGTGATCGAGCTGGACGAGGCGTCGTTCGAGGCCCTCGGCCTCGGTCAGACGCTGGGTGGCCCGTAGATATCGGGCTGCGGCCCGGAGTCCCGGGGCGTGGTCCGGAGCGGCTTTGAGCAAACCGAGGATGGCGCGATCCGCGCTCGTGGTGGCCTCGGCGGCATGGTGCGCTTCGAGGAGACGGGTCCACAGCGGGCCGGTGGCGTGGGGCCGGCCGACCTCCTCACTGAGCCGCGCCGTCGTCTCCACGAGATCGAGGTCGAGGTTCGGATCCTTGAGCAGAGTGTCCACCAGGGGTTCCGCGCGTTCGGGGAACTCGGCGCGGACCAGGGCCCGGGCCAACTCCGCCAGCGCCGCGCGGTGCGGCCGGGGTGCGCCGTTCGCTTCCCGAATGCGCACCATCAGCTCCCGCGCGGGAACGAAGTTGGGCTTGGTCTCGATGAGAGGCTCGAGCCAGGCCAGGGCGCCTTCGACGTCGCCGGCGGCGAGGGCGCGCTCGGACAGCGGCCAACGAAGACACGGATACGGATCGACCTCGTCGACGAGGGCGTCGAGGAGCTCGGCGCCCGGCTGAGCCCGCCGCAGTCGACGTACGAGCGCCGCGGACGCTTCCTCTTCTCGGCCGGCTTGGAGGAGGCTGAGAATCCAGCTCCGCAGCGCGGTGAGGTCGGAGGTTTCCGTCTCGGCCAGACACCCGAGCGCCCACAACCGACGCCGGTCGCCGGGTGCGCGGGCCGCTTGAGTGAGCTGGTGACAAGCTTCTCGGAGGGCGTCTGGGTCATCGCCCAGCTCCTCGAGCCCCCGCGCGAGTCGGAACAAGACCTCCGGCTGTCCAGGAAACAGGCCGTCCGCGCGCCGGAGCAGCTTTACGGCCTCGAGATGGTGACCCATCGTCGAGAAGCTACGGGCGGCTTGGTCGAAGTGGTGAAAGGCTCGGTCGACCTTCCCCGCGAGGCGATAGGCCTCGGCCAGGCGGCCTCGAAGTTCAGGGCTGGGGGAATCGGCCAGGAGCCCACGAAAACGCTCGATGGCGCGCTCGTGATGTCCCGTCTGGAGAAGGCGCTCGGCCTCCTGGCGGGCCCGGTCCGTCACGCGGCGACTCTAACAGGCGCACCGGTGGCGTCAATCTTGGCGGTTTCGCCGGCTGGGCTCGACATCGATGCGTCCAGCTTCGAAGTCCGCTATCAGCTTGAGACGAGCCCCCGGCGCCACTTGAATCTCCTGGCTGACGCGCGGCTGGCGCGGTTCGAGGGCTCCAGCGCTCTTCATGGGGCAATTCTCGCCGACCACCATCACCCGATGGAGGCCCGGGCTGAGGACATGACCAAAGATGGGGGTGGACCCTGCGAGTCGCTTTCCATCGACCGTTACTCGGCCACGGCAGCGACGAGCTCCGAAGTCGGCGGCGGCCCGCCGCGGCGCCGGAGCCTCCGGATGCGCGGGCGCCTCGGCGTCCGGGCGCGAGGGGGTCGGGGCGGGCTCCGAGGGGGTCGAGGGGGCTTCGGAGACGGGCGGACGAGGAGCGCTGGTCGCCGCCTCGGCGGCTTCCGGCACCTCGCTTCCGAGGAACGGGACCACGGCAAAACCGGCCAACACGGCCAGGCCCAGGAGCGACATGGCCGAAGCGAGCAGCACCGGCCGCCGACGTCGAGGCGGAGCCGGAAAGTCCTCCGAGGGTTCGTAGGTGGGGCTCAGACCCAAGCCCTCGTCCAAACCGAGGGGCGCCGGCTCGAGCGGAGTGAGGAGCGCGTCTGAGAACCCGCCCGAGAGCGGCGTCGACACCCCGGCCGAGGGTCCGATGGCGGGGGTCGGGGTCAGATCGCCCGTGATGATGTGGGGTTCGAGGGGCTGAGAGCCGGTGGTGGGACGCTTGGGGCTCTGGAACATCCCGCTCGGGGCCCGGGTGGCGATCGTCTCCACCCGACTCGAGATCGACTGCTCGATGGCCTGCTCGATGACCTCGGAAAACTCGGCGGTCTCGGGAATTTCCTCTTCGAGGGCCCGGGTGGCGGCCCGGTCGCGATCGAGGAGCCGGCGGACCCATTTGCCGAGGGAGCGGTGACTCGCGTTGGGAAAGTGGAGCGCGCGCACGCGGGCCACGGCGGTGGCGAGTTCGGCCGCGGTCTGCAGTCTCTCGCGGGGCTGGATGCGGAGCGCTTTGAGGACGAGGTCGTCGACATCGCGGTGGAGGCGCTTCCTCGGGTCCTGGCGCGAGGGGAGAGGGACCTCGTGCCTTCGCATGAGCTCGCGCGTCTCCTGGTCCTCGGGACGCCAAAAGAGCGGTCGACCGACCAGCGTCTCCCAGAGGAGGAGGCCGGCCTGATAGAGGTCGGTGCGATGGTCGATGGCCTGGCCCGTCGCCTGCTCGGGCGACATGTAGCCTGTGGTCCCCTTCACGACCCCAGCCCGCGTCTTGGGCATGGCGGCGGACTTGTGGCCGGTCTTGGCGATGCCGAAGTCGAGGATTTTGACGTCGCCGTCTCGGGAGACCAGGACGTTGCGGGGATTGAGGTCGCGATGCACCAGGCCCAGGGGGAGCCCATCGGGGCCGGACTTTCGGTGGGCGTAGTCCAGCCCTCGGCAGACCTCCTCCACGATCAGCAAAGCCAGCCCCGGCTTCAGGGGGTCTTCGTGTCGTCGGGCGGCGTCGAGGAGCGCGAAGACGTCCTGCCCGTCCACGAACTCCATCGCGATGAAGTAGGTGCCGTCGACGCGTCCGAGCTCGTAGATAGAGACAATGTTGGCGTGGGTCAGGCTGACCGCGATCTTCGCCTCGGCCACGAAGCTCTGCACGAACTCCGGATCCCGCGCGTACTGGGGAAGGATCTGCTTGATAACGAGGTCCTTCTCGAACCCGTCGGCGCCGTACAGCTTGGCCCCGAACACCTCGGCCATGCCACCGACCGCGATGCGACGCGTGAGGAAGTACTTTCCGAAGGTCGTGGGGTGGAACACGGGGAGGCCGACCGAATGATGCCGAGACGGTTACGCGCACGCAACCGGACGATTGCGCGCGTCCTTAGAGCCGCCTCGACTAGACGCGCAGGTTACAGGAAGCTTCATGTCTCGGAAAGGAATCGGTCGATGGCGAAAGGCGTATCCTCCGCTTTGATAGGTGTCCTCTTCCTCTGCGCATGCGGCGAGGTCGAGACCCGACTGGTGCTGAGGGCCGCCTTGGAGCCGAACCCCTTCAAGGATGTGGCCACGGTCCAGGTGGTGGCCTTGGGACGGGATGGTCTCGTCGAGCTCCCTGAGGTCCGTTGGGATCAAGGACCTCAGCGGCTCGAGCAGCGCGTACCTCTCACCGCGCGTAGAATCTGGGTTGTCGGAAAAACGCAGGCCGGAGCGTCGGTCTCGGCGGCTCTGTCTCCACCTCTCGACCTCCTGGCCGAGCCCCCCGAGGCCATGACCCTGGACTTTGCTCGCATCGGGGCGCTCTCCGAAATGGGTCAGGTCGAGCGTCGAGAGGGTTGGCGCGCGTTGCCCCTGGGCCAAGACGGGACCTTGCTTCTCGGCGGGACAGGCGACGACGGAAGGGCCCCGAGCGCCACCTTTCGCATCGACCCCTACGGGAACCTGGTCGATGGGCCGCCGCTGCCCGACGGGGCGCCACGACCCGAGGTGAGCCGCGTGGGGCGCGACGGGGTGGTGTGGGACGAGAGGGGCTGGAGGGTTCTTCGCGATGTGGGCTTTTCGCAACCGGTAGAGATCCCTTCGAGCCAGAGCTTTGACGTCGGCGCGAGGCCCGCCCTCGTACCTCTCGGCGCACGAAAGGCCCTGGCCTTCGGGGCGGGTCAAGTGTTCGAGCTCGACGTCTCCAGCGGTCAGAACACTCAGTTTTGGCCGTGGAGTTCTACCACCGCCGTGGCCGCCTCGTCTTTTCTTCCTGGGCGCGCCGTCACCGTCACGGAAGACGTCCTTCGGATCTTCAATACCAGCGCGGGATCCGTCACCACGTCGGCTCGCCTCTCCTCGAC
>JBCBRU010000456.1:0-7327 GCA_039819565.1 Myxococcota bacterium
CGCGGGCATCGCGGAGGCGGGCGGAGCCTTCGAATACTTCAAGGACAAGGGCGACCACATCATCACCGTGGTCACCCGCCAGCCTTCCTTCTCGAGGCGCTTGGCGCTGTCGAGGATGGCCTTGTGCTCGGTGACCACGGTGATGATGTGGTCGCCCTTGTCCTTGAAGTATTCGAAGGCTCCGCCCGCCTCCGCGATGCCCGCGAGGTCGAGACGACCGAAGCGCGCCGGGAGCTTGCTCTCGGCGTCGGGGATGGCCCCGCTCACGTGGCCCTTGGCCAGCGTGTCGACCAGGAGCTTGTCGGCGTCGGTCATGCCGTACATGTTGGCCACGCCCTTGAGGGCGAGGTTGTCCGACTCGGTGGCTCCGGAGGTGAAGATGATCTCCGCGGGGGTGGCGCTGATGAGCTTGGCGACCTGCTCCCGCGCGTACTCCACCGCCTCCTCGGCGACCCAGCCGAAGCGGTGACTTCGAGAAGCCGCGTTGCCGTACTTCTCGCGGAGGTAGGGGTCCATCGCGTCCGCCACCCGCGGGTCGATGGGGGTGGTGGAGTTGTAGTCCATGTAAATAGGCGTCTTTAGGCTCACGGTGATCTTCCTTCGCCCCCGCCGTGCATCGCCACCACGAGGTGGGGCGGCTCAACGGGGTGCGGCTGACCGCAGCTCTTACATGCGGTCACCTCGGTGGTGGGGGCACAGCCATCACAGGCCTCGAGATACTCGACGCCCTTGGAGAGCTCCGCCTCGATGCTCCGAAGCGTGGCGATCTGGGTACGGACCTCGGCGAGCTTGGTCTCGAACAAATCGCGAGCGCGCTCCATGGCCTCGGGCGCCGCGTGGGCGGCGGCCAGGTCGTCCAGGAAGGCTTTGATGTCGCTGAGGGAGAGCCCCAAGAGCTGGAGCTTGTCGATCCAGGAGAGGCGCTGGAGCGCGTCGTCGGCATAGAGGCGGTGGCCCCCCTCGGTGCGCAGCGCGGGACCCAAAAGCCCCTTTTCCTCATACAACCGCACCGCACGGGTGCTCTTGCCCGCGCGCTTGGCGAGGTCTCCGATCCGGAGCGTGGCCTCGGAACCCGGCTCGATGATGGGGAGAAGCGTGCTCAAGTCGTCCCTCAGAACCTGACCCTTACGTGAAGGTCAGACTCGCGTCTTGAGATCTAGGATCCTGACGCGTGCGTCAAGTTCATTCCGGCCTCTAGCAGCCCGCGACATCGCCATACATCTCCAAATCAACGGGCTGCTGGCGCCGCAGGCGAGGCGCCCGATCAGAAAGACCCACCCGGACCCGACTTCGGGCGGTAGCTGGCGCAGGGCTCCTTGCTGAGACGGGGTATCGCGGTTGGCGCTGGCTCCGTCAGATGGCAGTCTCCCGCGGCCCCGGGGGTTTCTCCTTTGAGGGGGATCGCTTCGGCCACCGCCCGGTGCGAAGAGAGGAATCGATGCAGGACACGAGAATTTTCACGGCGACGCTCCTCGCCAGCTTGGCCCTTGGCTGCGGCGATGACGACGTCACGCCCGCCCCCGACGCCGGTCCCCGCGACACGGGCGTGGTGGGCACCGGGGACAGTGGGGTGCCGGATCGAACTCTCGTGCAGGCCGCTACCGACACCGGACTGAACAGCCTCGTGAGCGCTCTCGAGACGGCCGGCCTCACCGCAGCGCTGCAGGGCACCGATGCCTTCACGCTCTTCGGGCCGGACGAAGCCGCCTTCGCAGCCGCGGGCGCGCTCCCGACCGACCCCGACCTGCTCGCGAACCTGCTCCTCTACCACGTGCTCCCGTTCGAGGCGGACTCCACAGTGGTGGCTCAGGGCACCGCTCTGCGCACCTCGGCGGGACTCCGGCTCCCGGTCGACCGCGCCGCCAGCCCCATCACGGTCGACGGAGCGGGCGTCACCACCCTCGACGTACGCGCCCGAAACGGCGTGCTCCACGTGATCGATCGGGTGCTGATGCCTCCCAACGCGCCCGAGCTGGTCGGAGCCTTGACCGAGACCTCGACCTTAGCCGCCGTCCTCGGCATGGCCAGCGCCAGTGTCCAGAACGCGGTCGCGGCCCCGGGCCCCATCACCGTCTTCGCGCCCGTCAACGCAGGCTTCGACGCCATCGACTCCGCGAGCCTCCTCGCAGATCCCGCCTTCCTGGACGAGGTCCTCAGCTTTCACGTCAGCCAGGGCCAGGTCCTGCTCTCGGACCTTCAGACCGGTCAGAGCCTGACCATGGCCAACGGACAGACCCTGACCGTTCAGGTGAGGGTCGGCGGCGAGATCGTCCTCGCGGACGCCTCCTCGCGCACCGTACGCATCGTGGAGTCCGACCTTCGCGTGGCCAACGGGGTGGTCCACTTGGTCGACCGGGTGCTGCTCCCTAGCCGCAACGCGGTGGGCATCGTCGACACCCTCCGACGCGGCAACTTCAACACCCTGGCCACCGCGATCGACACCGCCAATCTCGGCCCCGTCCTGACCTCGACCCGCTCCACCGTGTTCGCGCCGACGGACGCCGCGTTCAACGCCCTCACCGGGGGCTTGCCTACGGATCCCGCCCTCCTCGCCAACGTCATTCTGAACCACGTGGCGAGCGGCAGCCTCTCGTCGTCCGCTTTGAGCATGCGCTCCACCGTGCCGGTGGGCACGGGCCTCGCTCAGCTCCTCGACTTCGGAGCGGACCCGCCCACGGTGGGCCCGGCCCGATTCACGAACGCCACCGACCTCGTGTCCACGGAGGGCGTAGTGCACGGCATCGATCAGGTCCTCCTCCCCCCAGCGGTGGCGGAGACGGTGCAGCTCCTCCCCGAGCTCTCGACGCTGAACATGGCGGTGGCGGCAGCTTCGCAGTCGGTCCGGGACGCCCTCTCCGGCTCGGCGGCCATCACGGTGTTTGCTCCTGTCAATGCCGCCTTCGAAGGGCTCGACCTCGCGGCCCTCACCGCGGACGTCGCCCGGCTCGACGAGCTACTCAACTACCACGTGGTCCCTGGGCAGGCCTTGCTGTCCGACCTCACCGACGGCCAGGAGCTCCTCACGTCGAGCGGGCGCATCACCGTGAGGCGGTCGGGGGACACCGTCACCCTCGTCGACGGGGTGGGCTCGATGGTTCAGATTCTCATGAGCGACCTGCGCCTGGCCAACGGCGTCGTGCATCTCATCGACACGGTGCTGGCTCCGGGGCATCTCATCGACCAGGCTCGGGCGAACGGCCTCACCACCCTCGTCTCCGCCGTCGAGGCGGCGGGCCTCGGGCCCACCTTCGTGCAGGGCGGCCCCTTTACGGTGTTCGCCCCTACCAACGACGCGTTTACGGCCTTTGGGAACGCGGTCGGCGTGGATCCCCTCACCCTGTCCGCCGAGGCCATGACCAACGTCCTCAACCACCACGTCCTAGCCGGAGCCACCCCCAGCTCCGGGGTCACGCCCGGCGCGTCGTTGACGAACCTGCTCGGCGCCCCGCTGGCCGTCACCTCGACCGCCGGGCAGCTCCGGGTGGGTGGCGCCCCCCTCGCGACCCCCCTCGACGTGATGGCGAGCAACGGCGTGGTCCACGTCGTCTCCGAAGTCCTCGTGCCTCCCACGATTACGGAGGCGGCCGCAGCTCGACCGGACCTCGCTACTGCGGGGGTGGCTCTGAGCCGCGTGTCCCCGGCCGTGGCCGCCCGCTTCGCCCCCAACGTGTTCGTTCGGGAGCGGCCCGCTACCGTGTTCCTTCCCACGAACGCCGCCTTCGCCAATCAGATGATCGACCCCAGCACCATGAGCGCGGCGATGCTGGATGGCGTCCTCAACCACCACGTCATCCCCGCCCAGCTGTCTCCGGCCGCGCTCACGAGCGCCACCCAGCGCTTCGGCTCGTTCAACGGGACGATCACCGTGAACGTCGACGGAGGCGGCCAAATCACCGTCGTCGACGCCTCCAACAGCCCGGCCGCCAACGTCGTGGCTCAGTTCGGGACCCTGAACGGCTGGATCTACATCATCGACCGGGTCCTGCTCCCGCAGTAGGCGCTCCGCCCCCGACAACCTACCTTGCCTACCCGTAGCGGCTGAATCAGCGGGCCGTTCCTGCCCGACCGCGCGCAAATCCTCGTCAACCGCGTCCCCGCGGGGCTGGCACGGGACGTGCCTCAGGTCACGGCATGAAGACGAAGAAGATACTCGCGGCCGCGGCGGGGTGCGCGCTCGCCTGGGCCTGCGCCCCCGACGACGCCCCCGAAGTCGAGACCGTCAACATGGCCCTGGAGATCGACAATGGGGTCTCGCTGAACGGAACCTCGTTTGCGGCGCAGCCCATTCAGGAGGTCGACAGCCAGTTCGTGGAGAGCAACTACAACCTCGACCAGGGCTTCCCGGTGTGGACGCCGCAGATCCTCGTGGCTCCCAATATCAATCCCTATGGCGGCATCGGGCCCAACGGGGGCTCCGTGAGCGGCATCTCCCAGAAGGACCTCAAGGGGGTCAAAATCAACGGGAACCTCCGACTCGACAAGCTGATCGGGGCCAAGCTCGAGGGCGTCACCACCAGCGGCGAGCCCACGCTTCTCCACATCGCGGGGGCTGCCGTCGGCACCGGTGCCAATCAGGATCTTCTCTACTTCGCGGTCTACGCCGCGGACGGCGCGGGCTGGACCCCGCTCTGCGGCACCGGCCCCACCGGTGACGCCATCCCCGCCTTGGCGGTCCCCGGCACCTGGAACCACGAGCGCGGGGCCTACGGAGGCGGTAAATGGCACGGGAACCAGCACCACTTCAGCTTCGCCTGCCGAGGCAGCAGCATCGCCAAGTGCATGGAGGCGGGCTACAAGCCCTGGACCGACCCCAACTCCAGCCGCGGCAACATCAAGAACCGTGGCGAGGGCAACGTGACGCGAGCCAACCACCTGCAGGCCTGCGTGCGGATGATTCGCGCCGACTACTGCGGCGACGGCACCTCCCACACCGTGAACGGCCGGACCATCGAGTTCTGGGACTCCATGGGCATGCACACTAAAGAGCAGAACAACTTCACCTTCGAGGCGGCCTGGACCCCAGACGGCGTGCTCGCCTTCGACTATCCCCGCGTGATGGATCACCGCAAGGGCATGCCCTCTTGCTGGTATAACGTGCCCTGGGCCAACTCTCACATGAAGGACCCATCCTCGAACGACATCGAGTACCTCCGTCAGCAAGGTCACTTCCTCTTCTCGGCCTACGAAGAGCAGCTCCAGCTCAACTCCTCCTCCCGCTACGACGACGACGACTAGTCCGGGCCGCGAATGCGGTCGAGGACCGCGCGCACCGTCGACGACAGTCCCTCTCGATCCAACGCCGCTTCGAGCCTCCGCTGGACCTCCGCTTCCTCCGCCGCCGCTTCCCGATCTGCGGGGGCGAGGTCTCGCCATGCGGCCGCGGGAAGCACGCGGCCGCTCGCGGTGCGACTCCGATGCGCCGAGACCACGCGTTCGATGAGAAGGTCGCGGTCGCTCATCGCAGCTCTCCCGCTCCAACCTTCTCGAGACAGGCCAGAAGTAGCTTTCGCGCCCGCCGTAGGTTCTTGAGGAAGGTATGGACCTGCATTCCAATCTCCTGAGCGAGGTCAGCGTCGTGCTGCACGCCCGCCGCGCGCAGGCGGAGGTCGAAGGCGAGGCGGGGCTTGGGGGGAAGCTTCTCGCGGCAAGCCTCGACGTGGCCGGGGAGCCAAGGGTCGGGGAGCGAGGGCTCGACGCCCGCCTCCGGAAGCTCGGAGACGGGCACCGGGCCGAGCTTTGCCCGGCGGGCCTCATCGATGGCGAGGTTGCGGGCGATGCGGAGGCTCACGGCGAGGAGAGGCTCAGACACCCCGTGCCGCCCCTCGAGGTTCGGAGCGAGCTGCCACACGCGAAGCAAGATTTCCTGCACCACCGCCTCGACGTCCACCTGGGAGGCGAAGCGACGGACGGAGGCGCGGAGCCGAGGCTCGGCTTCACGCATCCACTCCACGAAGGCATCGAGGTCTCCCGTCGCGATTCGCGCCCGGAGCATCTTCTTGCCGCGAGCCTCCGCCACGTCAGTCTCGCTCCACGACGATTCGGGCCACGGCCGTCAGGATCTCTTTCGGAACGACGTCGCATGCGAGCACCAGGCGGAGCACCTCCCCCGCCCTCAACGATCCGGACGCCGTCGTCCCGTCGATGAGCCGAACCTCTCGCCCGTCCATCGTCACGGTCTCGAGCTCCGGCCAGAGCGTATCTTCGGGGAGCACGACCTCGAGCACCACCCGACCGGGCTCCATCCACCGCACCTTCGCCACCCAGCCGCGCCGCCCGCCAGCGAGCCTCTCCCCGCGGAGCTTGGAACGCACGACCCGCGTGCGCCGGGGGCGAGGGCGCGGAGGCCGCCCGGCGTCTCCCTCGTCCGCCGAAGCCGGCGCCGCATCCTCGACCTCCGCTCCCTGGCCCGACGCCTCGTCCTTCGGTCCGAGCCCCCCGAAAGAGGCTCCCGCAAGGGAGGACCGAGCCGAGCGACCGAATCTTCGCCTCGTCCCCACGTCCTGGCGGAGGGCGAGGAAGTTCTGGGCTGGAGGCGGAAAGCTCAGACCGAAACCTTCGGCGGAAACCTCGTGGGGCAGCAGATGGGGCATGGTCTCGGAGCGGGTGGGCGCGCCCGAATCCACCGTGGCCCCCTCGGACACCGCCACCCAGGAGGTGCGCGAGGTCGCGATCTGGAAGCGCAGCCCGAGCTGCTCGATCCTCTCGTCGAGCGCGGCCCGCTGGGCCTGAGGTTGAGCCTTCTCCGCTTCGAGATCGAGCACCCGCTCCCGAGCGAAGAGGGTACGGGCGAAGGCTTGCCCCTCGCCGGCGGCGAGCGCGGGCACCGCGACCTTGTGCGACCACGCCCCTTCCGCGGTGCGGCCCGACACCACGACGTCGCCGCCCTCCGGCCTCAGGCGGAGGGGGAGGAGCGCCGGGACCCCAGCCATGAGGTCCGGGAGGCGGCGACGCCCCGCCTCGAGAAATGCGGTTCCGGTCAGCTCCAGCTCCGTCACGAGAGGGGCGTAGGTGGCCCGCATGAGCTGCTCCGCGGCGGGCTCGGCGTCCTCTCCGGGCGCGATGATGAGCTCCCTTCCCCGGCCCACCCGAGCCAGGGGCTCGGTGAGGCTCCGGTTGACCGCCGAACCCACCCCGAGGGTGTGGACCGAGCAGGAGGCCGGCAACTTCTCCTGCACGGCAGCCACGATCTCAGCCTCGAAGCCAATGTACCCGTCGGTCACGACCACGAGCTGGCGGGCGCTCGCCCGAAAGGTGCGTGGTCGCACAAGGTCGCGGTGCCCGCGCTCGCCGCCGGCGAGGGGCAAGCCTTCGCCCGTACCCTCTTCGC
>JBCBRU010000457.1:0-7320 GCA_039819565.1 Myxococcota bacterium
TCTTTCTTCGCCCCAAGGCCGAGGCTGGCAAAGGTTACTTGCGAGTCGAGAGAAACATGTTCATGTTCGATCCTTCGGTAGGTAAGTGGGAGCGACGTACGGAGCGGGAGCGTCTGATGGGCACCGACACGCGACGCGCGGATCTGGACGAGTGGCGGCTCGCGGAGAACTACGAGGGCCGGTTCGTGGGCGCGGAGAAGCTGGGGCGATTCGACGTATATCGAATGAAGCTAATGGCCCGAAAGGGAGCGAGGGTGCCCTATCCAGCCATGGAGATTTGGGTCGATGTCGATTCGCGCAACGTCCTAAAACGCAGAGACTACGCGTTGAGCGGGCGACTGATGCGTACCGTGTATTACCCACGGTGGAGAGTTGCGACTACCCCCTCCGGTCAAAAGGTCGCTTATCCGGAGCAGATGCGAATCCTGGATGAGGTTGAGCGCGGTAACCGGACCACTATCGCCATTACTCAGCTCGATCTTCGCGATCTGGATCCAAATATCTTTACCAAGGCGTGGCTCGAGAGCCGCAGCCGATGATCCTCTGTCTCTTCGGTTGGAGTCTACGGACCGGCAGAGGGCTCGCTTATCTGAGTTTCGTCACCGGAGGGTAGAGCACGGAGCAGGTCTGCGGCGATCGATGCGAGGTCTTCAATGAGGCGGGGCTTGGCGAGATGAAAGCGGAAGCCATGGTCTAGGGCTTCTCGTTCTTTGCGGGTCTCTTCGAGGAGGTCGAGATGCGGCTTCGACAGGATCCCGACCGAATAGGCGGTCTTGATCAGGGTGGAGAGCTCTGTGGCCTCGTTCTCGGGAGCATCGGAGAGGTGCCGGCGAAGGAGCGATTCCACAGCTGGCCAAAGTATGAGGAAAGCGGCGGGCTCCGAGACCCTTCGGACCGCGTCGACGGAGCGGAGGGCGGCCTCGAGCTCGTCGAGAGAAGCCTCTTCCTGCAGATCTGACTGTGGGTTCGTGAGAACGAGCTCGAACCTCCAGCCGGGGGAGCGATCGACCGCATCGGCCAGTTCGGCCTGGGCTGTGGCCCCCTCGATGGAGGCTTTGGAGCGGATCTCGACCACGACCTTATCCGCATCCGAGATGGCAATGAGGTCGGGTTCGAACGCGGCGAAGGGGCTGGGAAGCTCCTCGCCGCGGGGCTCTACGAGCACCTGATACCCCTTCTTGGCGTATTCCCTTCGGAGCCGCTGAAGACGGCGTCGCTCGAGTCCCGGCATGTCTTTTCTCATGCGTTGAGGTCTCCCGACTCGACGAAGCGAGTGACGAGGACATGGACGAAGTCTGTGCCTTCCGAGAACGCTTGGAGCAGGGCGGCGTTGGCGTGCCGAATGCGGTAGCTCCCATTGATGTCTCGCTTGCGGCTGCTTGTCTTCACCACCTGGACGTCGTCTACGTACACGATGCCCACCAGGGCGTCCTGAATCGGCTTGATCACGTTGTCGACGTCCGGGGGAGCGCCGTCGTAATAGAGCGTCAGCTGAAACTCGACGTCCCCGTCGTCGGGGGCATCAGAGGGCCAGATCTCCTCTGCCGCTACCGCCACGAGCTCTTTCCAAGCCTGGAGGCGCGGACGATTGCGGGTCTGCAGCGACACCGGAACGCCCGCCACGACGAACTGGAACGGCAGCACGGGTCGCTCGTAATCAACCCCGAGATTCAGGTCTAGCCGGTCCGCCCCTAGTCCCGCGCGTACGCCTCCAGTACCACCGCCGGCAGATCCACGACGAGGTCTCCCGCCGGAGTCACGAACGGACGAAGGGACACCTCGGCGGCAGCCAACAGACGCTCGAACTGATCTTCGTCCAGGAGATCGCCCAAGGTCCAAGCGCACGCCCGCTCCATGGACACGAGGTCCGCTACCGAGGCGAAGTTTCCCCGTCCGGGCACCGTGGCGACATGGGTCGAAAGGAGGCCCGCCTCGCGGGCCAAGGCTCGAATCTGCTGGGGATCGCCCAGACGGAAGGGGGCACGAAAAGCCTCTGCGACCTCAGGCCCGAAGAGACGATGAATGAGCTCCGTGAGCACGGCGTAGCCTGGCGAAGTGTCCACGGCTGCGCATACCGACACCGTGAGTCGACCGCCTTTGCGGAGGACACGCTGCATCTCTCGGAGGGCGTGGACGGGACGGTCGAAGAACATCATCCCGAATTGACTCAAGACTCGATCGAACGAGCTGGCCTCGAAGGCGAGCTCCTCGGCTGCGCCCTCGACCCAGGTCGGGGCGGCCGCACCGTCCTCCGCGCCCTTGGCTCGAGCCACAGCAAGCATCTCGGGGTTGAGGTCGAGGCCCACCACGCTGCCTTCCGGTCCGACGCGCCGCGCGATGGCCCTGGTGAGCGCTCCCGTTCCGCAGGCCACGTCCAAGACGCGATGACCTTGCTCCACCCCCGCGCGTTCCACGAGGCGTACGGCCCAAGGTGCGAAGAGAGCGGGAACGAATCGGGCGTCGTAGATCGCAGCCGGAGAGGGCGGAAGGTTGGTTTGGGCGGTCGAGGTCATCCGGGCTACTTTAACCCCGAGACATGCCGAGCTCCCATGACCGGGCGTCTCGAATAGGTGCCCCGGACTCCCAGAGGCTCTCCTTCGAGGAGGGCGATCCGCTGTCGGACACGCTCCGCACCGTCCGGCTGAGCGGGGCTGTGTTCTTCGCATGGGATGTCTCCTGGCCCTTCGACATGGCCGTCCCGGACGGCTCGACTTTCGCCCCCGTGATCCTCCCCGGGGCTCGCCAGGCGGTCTCGTATCACTTCGTGACCGAGGGTGAGTGCTGGGCGGGGCCTCTCGGAGGGCCGGCCCAGCGCCTCAGCGAAGGAGACATCTGGGTGGTGCCTAGGGGTCACGCCTACGTGATGGCGAGTTCGGAGTCCGGGTGCGTAGGGGCCAAGGTCCAGCCGGAGATTATGGACTTCTATGCAGCAATGGCGAGGGGCGATCTATCCTTCGTCGTCGAGGGAGGCGGCCACGGCGACACCCAAACCCGCGTGCTCTGCGGCTTCCTGGGGTGCGACACGGGACCCTTCAATCCCCTGCTGGACTGCTTGCCGGAGATGGTGCGACTCCCCGCCTCGGAGGCGAGCGAGCTCGAGAACCTGGTGGCGATCGCGACCAGAGAGGCCCGCTGTCCTCGACCCGGCGGTCGAGCCGCGCTGATTCGCGTCAGCGAGCTCCTCTTCATCGAGGTTCTCCGGCGTTGTCTGAGTGAGATCGCGGCGACGGAGCCCGGGTGGTTGGCGGGACTCCACGACCCTGTCGTGGGGCACGCCCTGGTCCTGCTGCATCGGCGTCCGTCGGCCGCTTGGTCAGTCGAGGCGCTCGCCCGCGAAGTGGGCACTTCTCGCTCTCGCCTTGCCGAAGCCTTCACTCTCAAGGTGGGTCTTCCTCCGATGCGTTACCTGGCTCGGTGGCGACTGCAGATCGCCTCGATGCAGCTGACTGAGACCTCGAGCTCGGTCGCCGAGGTAGCTCGCGACGTGGGCTACGCGTCGGAGGCAGCGTTTAGCCGGGCCTTCAAGCGGACTACCGGGCTGTCGCCAGCCGCGTGGAGAAGGGGCGTCGCGGCGCCACCCATCGTCTGAGTGTGGCCTCGAGCTCAGATTCGGGCCTGCTTGGAATTTGGGAACTTCGAGTCCCCCGCGCTGTGTAAGGGACGAGATGGGGGCGAAGTTGCTCAGGTGGACGGCCGCAAGGGCGGCGCCCTCGCGAACCGTGGATGGGACAGTGCTGTCCCGGGCGCAGGCCGGGGACGAAACAGCCTTTCGGACCATCTACCGGCACCACCACCGGCAAGTCTTCGCCTTCTTGGCCCGCATGTTGGGGGAGCGGGGCCACGAGGCGGAAGACCTGTTGCAGGAGACTTTCGTGAGAGTGTTTCGTGCCCTCCCTCGCTTCCGCGAGGACGGCCCCGCCCAGCTGTCCACATGGATCCTAACCATCGCCTACCGCCTTGCCGTCAATGCGCTTCGAAGGGGGCGCCCGTGCGTTCCCCTTTCGGAGGCTCCCGTGGCGTCGGAGGAGGGAGACCCGGACCAAGAGCTTCGGCGAAGGCAGCTCGAGCAAGCGCTGATCCGTGCGGTCTCAGACCTTCCCCCTGAGCATCGGGCGGTCTTTGTGCTGCGGGACTACGAAGATCTTTCCTACGCGGAGATCGCGGCGGTGCTGGACCTCGAGGTGGGCACGGTCAAGTCACGGCTCTCCCGCGCCCGATCCCGGGTTCGGGAGGGGCTAAAGGACATCATCGATGCATGACGACAAGGATGGCTTGGCGCCCGAGCTGCTCTCCGCCTGGCGGCTCCCCGAGCCTCCAGAGTTCGGAGAAAACCGCGTTTGGAAGGCCTACGTGCGACGGCGGGGGCGGGGCGTCCGCGCCGCGGCGGCGGCCTTGGCGATCGCCACCCTGGGCATCGGGGTGTTCGGAGGGATGTCCAAGCCGGAGCGGAGGGGCGGTCCTTGGCGCGCCCGGGTTCGCACGTCGTGGCGCATTGCAGATCGTGCCGTCGCCGTCGCAGAGCCAGGGACGGAGCTGGGGTGGCAGGACGAAGGCGGACGCATTCGGGTGAATCAGCGCGCCGGAAACGTCTTTTATCGAGTCGACAAAGGCGGGGCCTTCGAAGTGACGACGCCCGCTGGAACCGTACGTGCCCTGGGCACGTGTTTTCGCGTGGAGGTGAGGGATATGAGTGAAAGTCGACGTTCTTTGGTCGCGGCAGCCACCGCGACCTTGGTGACCGGCGGAGTTCTGGTCTCCGTTTATGAAGGACGAGTTGCGTTGTCGAAGACACGCGTCTTGGGCCCTGGCGAGAGCGCCGTGATCCCCAGTTTGCAGAAGGGCACCCTCGAGCGAGAAGCGCCCGCTCGGGAGGCGCTAGAGGCCCGCATCAGAATCCACGAAGAGACGATCCAGGGGCTTCGCGCCGAGCTCGCGGAAACGCGTCGCGCTCCAACACCAGCGACGCCGCCTTCGCGCCCGGCACCAGCCGCGTCGAAATGGCCTGACGAGGATCTGCAGGCCCGCTTTGATCAGGAGACGAGGGATGCTCCATGGGCGGAGGCGCAGGAAGACGGGCTCGCGCATCGACTGGTCGAATACATGGATCTCGATGCGGACAAGGTGGACGTAGAGTGCAAGACTCATTGCTGCGACGTACAGCTCGCGGTGGATGACACTCGGCAAATGTGGCCAGTACTCAGAGACCTCAAGTCCGATATCGGGGTTGGCATCGGTCGCTCGGGGTGGAACGACCTGGATGTCGAAGTGCCCGTCCGGAGTCGAGATGGTCTCGGGCATATCTTCGTCTGCCACTCCCGGTCCGCGGACGAGGCGGGCGAGCTCTCGAATCGAGGGGCGGAGCGGGATGCACTACTGACGCGCGCGGCTCCGGCCCTCGAGCGCTGTCGCGCCCAGCTCCAGAGCCGCCTGGAGGTGACCTTGGACCTTACCGTAGACACCTTTGGAGCGATCTCCGATGTGCAGACCGCGGCCCAGCCGGTCGGAGAGGCGGCTTCTCGTTGCGTCGAGGCTGCGATCCTGTCGGCCGCCGATTTCGCGCCGTTCCCGAGACCTACCTGGTTCTCGATTCGGGTGGCGCTCGACGCCGCTGAGGGAGCGGTCAGCGGACGCCCCAGGTAGCTCCAACCCGGCGGTTCGAAGTCCTGCGGGGCATGCGGCGGCCTGAGGCTTCGCCCCCCCGATTCATCCGTCCGATCAAAACCGGCCGGATACGAAGAGCTGACGACCGTCAGTCCCCAACTGCACATCCCCCGAAGCAGCCGGCGAAGGCTCAACGAGCCACAGGGCAATACCGGTGGCAACCCCGGCCAGACCCACCCCGTAGCCCACGAGGGCGAGCGCGCCGCGGCTCCGCGCATCGTCACGGGCGCCGGCGATGTCGGAGATCGCAGCGTTGCTCGCCTGAAGGTCATTCGCCTGATTCTCAGTGTCGAGGGCAAGCCCGGTGAACACCGCCCCCATGGCCACTCCGGCGGCTCCGACGCCGAAGCTCACCCATGCCCAGGTTCGGTCCGGGGCGCGAGCCGGAGGCGACGTCGCCACGACGATGGCCGGCGGCTCAGGTTTGGGCGTGGGCAAGAGAGTTAGGGACAGGGCCTGGTCCCGGCCGGGCTCGAGGAGGACTTCTTCGCGTGAAGGCTGGTAGCCGTCCCGGCGGAGCTCGACTTGATGGCGTCCGGGAGTGAGGACGACGTTGAGCGGCGTAGCTCCGCGGTCAGCATCATCGACGCGAACCAAAGCCCCCGGTGGCGTCGTCTCTATCGAGAGCCGGACCTGGCAGCGTTCTTGGACACGCGCGAACCGAGCGGTGGCGGTGGGCTTGACCTTGCAGCGTTTACACACCGCGAAGAATCGATCGAAAGCGTCCAGAGACTCCGCGCAATGCCCGGACCACTGGTCATAGACCACGGCCACGTTAAAGAGAAAGGTCGGATGAGGCACCGCCTCGTACGCGGCTTCCAAGCGCTCGATACCCTCGGCGTAGCGTCCTTCCGAGATGAGCTCGAAGGCCTGGTTCTTGAGCTTTCGGGCCTGCGAGCGTTCGGCGGCGCTGGGTGCGCTCACCGTGGCCAAGAGTAAGGCTAGGGACAGGGTGAGCACCGACGAACCTCTACGAAGCGTGGCATGCTTTGACGCCCTTCGCGAGGCCCGGTGCAAAGACCCGCCTCTTGCCCGAATGAACCGCCCGGCGTTTATTCGGGTCTCTTCTTATCGATGACCGCCTTCGACGCTATCGGCGCCGTGCTCGACGGCCGCTACCGCCTGGACGCCAAGCTGGGTGAAGGAGGCATGGGCGCAGTGTATCGAGCGCACCAGCTCAGTGCCGGACGGGATGTCGCGGTCAAGTTGCTCCATTCCGTTTTGTCCAAGGACACGGCGTTGTTGGACCGCTTCGAAACGGAAGCCAAGGTCATCGCCAACCTTCGCCACCCCAACACCCTTCGGCTGTACGACGTAGGGCGACTGCAGGACGGCCGGCTGTTCATCGTGACCGAGCTCATCGAGGGGGAGAGCCTGGCCGCCTACCTCGCCCGCGAGCCGTCGCTTTCGCGTGTTCTCAATCTATTGCGGCAAGTGGCCGAGGCGCTGTCCGAGGCGCACGAGCGGGGGGTCGTACATAGAGATCTCAAGCCGGCCAACATCATGGTGGAGAGGGTCGGGGCCACGGAGATCGCCAAGGTCCTGGACTTTGGCATCGCGAAGCTGGCCGACCAGCCCAAGCTCACGGCCACCGGGGCCATTTTCGGAACTCCTGCAGTCGCCCTACGTCGTACAGCCGAAGGGTGTTGGGGTGGCGAA
>JBCBRU010000458.1:0-7305 GCA_039819565.1 Myxococcota bacterium
AGTGTGAAGTCAGGGCGGAACTCGACGAAGGCGAACTCCTTCTCTTCTGAAGAGAGGAATACGTCCGAAGAATAGGGGACCGCGTTTTCTGCGCTCTCGTCGAGCACGAGTGTGAAGTCAGGGCGGAACTCGACGTCCATGAGGACGCAGACAGCTCCGCCGGATGAGGTGTGAAAGAGGAGAGGCCGGCTCTCTTCCTGTTTGGGTTCCAGGGTGAGATGCAGCCCTCGCATCGAGAGGGGCGTGGTCATGCTGAGGTCGACGGCGTAGGGAAGGAGCCGGTTCTTCACACGACCTAGGAGTTGGTTGGCGAGCTCTTGAATCCAGTCGCGATGGCCCGAAGCCTCTCCGAAGCCGTCGAGGGTCTTCTGACCGGCGGCGATCACGAGGCTCCCTCGGACCTCCTCGGAGGTAAAGCCGATGAGTCCCGCCAGCTCTAGGTTCTCTTCCCAGATCGACTCGGGGTCTGCGTTCTCCGCGTGGGCCAGGCTCACTCCGTAATGCTCGAAGAGGGCGAGGTTGCAGGCGATGACGAGGTCTTTGAGTCTCTGCGAGTTGTCCACGTCGTTCACCCTCGCGCCGTGGCCTCGGGAGGGCTGACCTCCTCGATGGGGAAGGAGAAGCTGAATCGGGTACCCTCACCGGGGCGGGTGGCCACGGCCACCTCGCCGCCGAGAGCCTCGACCTCTGCTCTTACGGCGGCCATCCCCACCCCCCTCCCCGAGGTCTCGGTCACCACGTTCTTCGTGGTGACCCCGTCTTCGAAGATCTTCTGAACCAGGTCGTCGTCCGACCCGACCTCATGCCCTCGCGCTTCGACCTTCGCGCGTAGCGCTTCGAGGTCGATGCCTCGACCATCGTCTTCGACCTCGAAGACGAAGCGGTCGCTCTCCGCGTAGGTGCGAAGGGCAATGAGACCTTCCTCCTTCTTTCCCCTATCGGCGCGCTCGTCGCTCTTTTCGAGACCATGGTCCACGGCGTTGCGGAATACGTGAACGAGGCTCGACCAGAACGACGCCCAGCGGGCTGGTTCGAAGCGCACGTCGCCCCGAACCTGCTGCTCGATGCGGAGGTTGGTCTTTCCAAGCCGCTCCGCGATCTTCTGGGCCTGCTCGGCGAGGACCGCTACCCGCTTGCTGGTCGGCTCCATGTGCATGCGCTGGACTTGTCGCTCGAGCCGCGCGTAAGGGGTCTCGTCGCGGATGCCTTGGAGGAGGGCGTCGATATCTTCCCGCTCCACCACCATCTGTCGCTTGCGGTCGCCGCCCGTGAGTTGACGAACCTTCTCGACGATGTGGCTCCAAGCCTCGTCGAGGCCTTCCAGCTCCGGCCGCTCGGGTCGCTCGCCGCTGGTCTCGATGCCTTCCTCGAGATCGTGGCAGCAGCGAGAGATGCGCTCCAGACCAAAGATGGCGGTGTTCCCCTTGAGGGTGTGGACGAGGCGCTTGAGGTCCCGCAGCGGAAGCTCGGCGTCGTCGACAACCCGGCGCAGCATCTTGTCGGCCTCGTTGTAGAACTCTTCGAAGCCATTCGCGTCCGAGGCGATGAGCTCGAAGAGGCGCAGGTTCTCCCGCTGCTGGGCCTCGGTCTCGGCTCGAGCCAGCTCCTCCGTGATGTCGCTGATGACCACGAGAAGCTTCTCAACCTTGCCCGTTTCGTCGTGGATGGGCTGATAGTTCAGAGAGTAGGTCGAAGGGCGCCCTTCGGGATCCTCCGAGGGGCGTCGGAACTGCTGCGGGAACTGTCCGATGATCACCTCGCTGGGCAAGATATCGTCCACCAGCTCCTCGAGTCCGATGTCCAGCCAGGTGGCCGCCTTCTCGTCATAGCACCGCAGCCAGTCCGGGAAGCGCCGAGACTCTGGAGGCTCTCCGAGCCACGCGTCGACCATGCGAGACCTCTCCCCCCCGAAATGACCATCGACTCCGATGGTAATGAGGCCCTGCGCGACGTGGTCGAGGACGAGGCGCATGTCGCGATTGCGCTCGTCGACCTCCCGGGTCCGAGCCGCGACGATCTTCTCCAGACCGATGACGTTGTCGTAGAAGCTCCGCGCAATGAAGACCGCGGCCACCGTCTCTAGGACCACGAATAGGGCGTGCACGACGACCACCCATACCGACGCGTCATAGTTGAAAATGGACGTCGGTAGGAGGAGCCACAAGGCGAGGTGATGCACGGCGGCCGTGACGGCCGCGACGAGGTTGACAGCTGGGTTGCCGTACACGGCCAGGAGAGCGAGGAGCACGAAGAAGTAGAAGTGCATCTCGATCTGCATCGGGCCCTGGCCGAAGTGCACCAGCAATCCACCCATACACATCGCCGTGAAGGCGAAGACCGTAGCCTTGCTGCGGTGACTGTCCAGCGTGAAGTAGGCGATCGTCGGGCCGATGAGCGTTAGGCCGGAGAGCACGATCGCGAACAGAGGCCCGGTGTCGCAGATCCAAGCTACCGCCGCGAAGATTGGGATATGCAGATAGAACGCGACGAGGGCCACGCGGTTGATCCGCTCTACGTGTGCCTTCTCGGTTGGGGAAACCTCGTTGGGCAGGAAGAGATAGTTCAGGACAGCATTCATGGAGTTTCCTGTTCACCGAAGGCCGAGAGGGTCGACCTGGCGGGCAAGGGTGGTGTTGACGGCGCAGCCGAACAGGGGAAGTGGTTCCGGCGTGTCGCCGGCCTGGGCGGAACGAAGGACTGCGAGGTCCTCTATGGAGGGGCCTCGCTTTCGGTCGGTGTAGCCTCCGATGTATCGGGGGGCCCCGCTTGCGTCCGCGATCACCAGCAGCGGAGCCGCGGCAACGCCAAACTCGGCGTCGAGAGCTTCACGTTCGGTCCTTTCGACCGTGAACCCGGCCTCTCGGAGGTCCTCTAGGTCGCCCTTTCGAGGATCTACGATGACGACATGCTCCCGGGCCAAGGAGGTTGGGCCTCGCCTCGCCAGGTGTCGAACCACCCGGCGACTGCATCCGCAGTCCCCATAAAGCACATGAAGAGCAAGCCACTGGCTGGGGGACCGACGCGCGCTCACCGCCCGTCGGAGCTTTGGGTCTCCGAGGGCCGGCGTGGGGAGCGTGAGCAGATGTCCGCCGAGGAGATAGGCGCAGACCACCACCAGGCTCATGGCCCAGAGGGCGAGGGTCGTAGGAACCCAGATTTTGCGCGGTGGGAATGCCACTGCGAGAGTCACTCGGCCCCGCAGCGCATCAGTTGAGGGCTAGGTGGTTGCCCGATACAGGATGTCTCTTTCTGCTATCGTCGACCCACACCCACGTCATTCAGGACTGGGATCGTCCAGAATGGGTAAAGGTCCCGGCGCCCCCAGAATCAAGGGTCGCAGCGTATCGACATGATGCAGCCAAACTTTCCGGATCTCCTCCGGGACGTGGTGCTGCTCGAGCGTCTCCACGAGGATTTGACGCCTTCGATCGAACTGCCCAGCGAAGATCGGACGACCCCGGTGGGCTTTCCGCATCCCTCGACCCGTATATTTGATCTGGGCCCCCAGAAACTTGGCCGTCATCTCGTACTCTTTGTCTCGAAGCCGGTGAAGGTCCACATCGTCAAAGAAGAAGCCGATCATCGGGTCCTCGACCATGGCTCCCACGAAGTCGTGAACGATGGCGCGGAGTGCCCACTCTCCGCCGACCTGCTCGAAACTCGACACCGAAACAATGTGGTACACGGAGCCATGTCCGTAAAGCCGGTGATTCGACGCGCGACCCTCGCTGACGCCGACCGCATCATCGAGGGCAACCAGGCCCTCGCCCGAGAGACGGAGGGCTTCGAGCTCGACCCGGCCGTGCTCGGGCCGGGGGTCCGGGCGGTGCTCGAGGAGAAGGTGCCAGCCGTCTACTGGGTGGTGACGGTGGACGGGACGGTCGCCGCCCAGCTGATGCTCACCTACGAGTGGAGCGACTGGCGCAACGCCGAGGTGTGGTGGATCCAGTCGGTCTACGTCTGGCCCGAAGGGCGCCGAAAGGGCCTCTTCCGTGCCCTGTTTGGTCACGTGGAGGAGACGGCCCAGGGCTCGGGAGCGGCGGGGCTACGCCTCTACATGGAGGTCGAGAACACCGCCGCTCACGGAACCTATACCCGCCTCGGCATGGATGGGGAGCGCTACATCCTCTTTGAAAAGCTCTTCACCGAACACTAGATGCCCGTTGATCTGGAGCTGCACGGCGCTGTCGGCCGGTCTTTCCGTGCAACCCTCCGACCGGCTTCGCCTCTCCTCGGTCGCGTATGCCCGATACGCTCCCCTCGTCGCCCACACACCCGCCCGGCGGTCCTAACGTCTCACCAGCCGGGCGGCGTAGAAGCCATCGGGGGCTCCAGGGAGGTGAGGTCCGGTGCGGAGCTCCTCCTCCATCTGAAACCCGTCCAGCTCGGCCACGCGATCTGGACCTTCGGCGCGGGTCACCGTGCATACCGAGTAGATGAGGGTTCCGCCGGGCCGGACACGGACAGCCCCGGCCCGCAGAACTCTGGCTTGGGTGCGGCTCAAGGTCTCCAGGTCCGCGCCCCGGAAGCGCCAGCGGATCTCCGGATGGCGGCGGAGGGTGCCGAGCCCCGAACAGGGCGCGTCGACCAGAACCCGATCGAACAGCTCGGTGGGCTCGGGGAGGACTTCGGCCACGTCAATGCTCCGCAGGCCCAGGCGCTCCGCGTTTCTGCCCACTCGAGCCAAGCGCTCCGGGAGGCGATCGTGGGCGATGATGAGGCCCTCATCGCCCATACGTTCGGCGGCGTGGCAGGTCTTTCCGCCGGGGGCCGCGCACACGTCGAGGATCCGTTCGCCCGGCTGCGGATCGAGAAGGCGGACAACTTGCATTGACGCCTCGTCTTGGGGGCTAGCCCTTCCCTCGCGGACCGCCTCGAGGTCCCCCGGGAGCTGTCGGAGACCCTCGGAGAGCACGATCGCCTCGGGCAGCACCCCGGAGCGTCCCTGGACCTCGTTCAGGAGAGCGCTTCGGTCTCCGCGCAGCGGATTGACTCGAAGAACGTGCGGCGCCGGGGAGAGGCTCGCCTTCAGGAACGAGAGCGCCTCGTCGAAGCCCAGGGCGTCGAGAAGCACGGTGGCCACCTCTCGATTGACGGAACCCTCTCCGGAGAGATGGCCCACGGGGTCGTCGGGCCCAGGAGGAATCGGAATCCGAGACTCGATCGGGGTGTCCACCAGCTTGCGAAGTATCTGATTCGTGCGCTTGCCCGCGGCTCCGCCGGCGCGGGCCTTGGCCAGATCGACCGTCCCGTGGACGGCGGCGTGATCCGGCACCCGGTCGAGGAAGAGGATCTGGTACGCCCCCAGCCGAAGGACGTCGTGAATCCGCGGATCCAAATCCTTGAGGCGCCGACCGGAGGCGCGCTTGAGGGCTCGGTCCAGGTGCCCCCGCCGCCGGAGGACTCCGTAGACGAGCTCGGTGGCGAGACCACGGTCCGACGCGGAGAGCTCGGTCGGAAGCACCGATCGGAGCGCGGGTCCGGCAAATGCGCCCTGGGTCGACACTCGGCGGAGGACCTCAAGGGCCGCTGAACGGGCATCCACGGATGACAATATACGACATTTGACCGGGACCGCCGTTCGTCCGGTTGTTTCCGTGCGGTCGGTCGGCGGAGATCGAAACCCATGGATGCTGCTTGCTCCCCGACCCCCTCCGAGCCCGAGGCGCCTCCGCACGACGGGCTTGGGGGCGCCGAGTCGGCGGACCTCTTGGCGCTCGGGCGCGCCGCCGTCGAGGCGGTCCACCGGGCCTTGCGGAGCGCGCCAGAGGTTCGTGAGAGTCGGGTTCACTCTCGCGGGCCGATCGACCTCGAAGACCTCCTCCTCGAGATCGACGTCACCGCCGCGGAGACCCCCTGGGAGGACTTGATCGGTCGCCTCGGGGTCTCACTGGCGCCCCTGCGCTCGACCGCCCTTCGTCTTCAGCGGATGGCCCTGGTGCGGGTCAGCGAAACCGGCGTGGGCCTGACCGCTCAGGGAAGGCAAAAGGTCGGTCGCCTCGAGGCCGCCCGCGCGGCGGCGCTTCGTCGCCTGGCCGGCGGCATCTCGCGGCCCCTCACGGAGGATGAAGGTCGTCATCTTCGGACCTGCCTCGGTCTGCTTCTGGAGGGGGCGGAAGCGGTACTGGCCCTCGCGCCGGACGCCGAGTCTGAGGGGGGCCCCCTCCTGCGGGAGCGCGGTCGGCGCAGCGCCCGACTGTCTCGCCTCGAGCGCTGACGCCAGAGACTCGCGCGCCCTTGTCGAGACCCGGTCCGCGTTCTGGACGAGGCCCACCCTTGACGTCCTTGTGGGGGCGCGCGAGGCAGCGGGTATGAAGCCGCTCCGCGTTGCCCCCTCGATCTTGTCCTGTGACTTCGGGCGCGTGGCCGAAGAGGTACAGGCCGTGGACGAAGCGGGGGCCGACCTCATCCACGTCGACGTGATGGACGGGCGCTTCGTCCCCAACCTCACCATCGGGCCGGTGGTGGTCAAAGCCGTTCGGAAGGCGACCAAGAAGCCTCTCGATGTGCACCTGATGATGGTCGAGCCCGAGAAGTACCTTCAGGCCTTTGTCGACGCCGGCGCGGACGGCCTCACCGTCCAGGCCGAAGCGGTTCCCCATCTCCATCGCTGCCTTCATCAGATCCGAGATCTCGGGGTACGCGCCGGGGTGGCCCTCAACCCCCATACGCCCCCTGAGGTCCTGGACTACCTGTGGCCAGACCTGGATCTCGTGCTGTGCATGACCGTCAATCCAGGTTTCGGCGGCCAGAGCTTCATTCCCAACGTCGTAGCCAAGGTCGATAAGGTTCGAGAGCGGGTGAGGGCGGCCGGTCGGAGTCACGAGATCGACATCGAGGTCGACGGGGGCATCGACCCCACCACCGCCCCCGAGGTGGTCGCCGCCGGGGCGAACCTTCTCGTGGCGGGCTCGGCTGTCTTCAACCGGCCGAGCTACGCAGAAGCTATCGCCGCGATTCGTCGTGCGGGAGAATCCGCGCTTGGGTAGGCCAAGGCGACGCGCCTGAAAACCTGGTACACCCATACCCCCCGTGGGCGACGTGAAGGAGCCGCGCCGGTACTGCCCCGAGTGCGACCAGCGGACGAACGAGGAGTCCTGCCCCATTCACAAGATTCCCACCTTTCCGGTCAGCGAGCTTTCGGGACTCTCGCTGGAGACGGGACGGGTCGCGTTGCGGACCTCACGATAAAAGCGCTGGAGGCTCTCCTCACCGTCGAGGAGGGAGCGGCCGCTCATCATCTTGAGGGCCACGCGCCGATCTACGCTGAGCTGCCGGGCGACGTAGACGGCACCCATGGCTCCC
>JBCBRU010000459.1:0-7291 GCA_039819565.1 Myxococcota bacterium
CTGTTCCTTCCCCGTACCCGCCCGGAGCCCACCGCCCCCGGAGATCGACCCCGCCTCGCGCCCCTTGAAGGGGAAGGAACAGAGCGCGGCGTCGGGCTCGGTCGACCGCTCTAAAGAAGTCCCGCACCTCGGGGTATCGGTTCGGGGGGAGAGTGTCTTGGGCGAGCTCGAGTCGCTCTTCGAGTTGGAAGCCTCCGACTTCGAGGGGAATCAAGGCCCAGGTATAGCGTCCTGCGACCGAGCTCAGCTGGTCGCCTCCGGTGGAGGTCACCGTCGCTCCCAGGACCCGGAGGCGGTGGGTGAATCCGGTCTTTCGCCCCAGGAAGACGGGGAGGGCTCGCTCTCTAGGCCAATTCTGCAACCAGGGCTGCGGAAACGCCCGCCCCAAGCTCACGATGAGGTGGGCTTTGGAGCGACGCAAGACGGGTAGCGTGGTGCCCGCCCCTCGCAACGAGAGAGCCACGGAGGCGCTCGCGGTGGGGCCCAGCTCGAGTTGACCGCCCCGAGCGTGCGGAAAGTACTCCCGGGCGAGGGCCCTCTTCAGCTCACCGGGGCTCCAACGGTGATTCTGGACCCAGGAGCGGAGCTCACCCGCCGCGGCTCCGGCGAGGTGCAGTGCGAAGTCGTGAGTGTGTCCGCCGGGTGCGCTGAGGTCGATCGTCGTATCTGCGCTGCGCTCCGGCCGCCGCGACCGGAGCTGGGGGGTGCGGTGGGGACGCGCCTGGTTCTTATTCACTTCGAGAAGCACCCCGCTGCGGTCGCGATGTTCGGGACGAAGCTCGCCGATGCGGCATCCTCGGCAATAGGGGTCGAAGTAGAGTCCCTCCTTCTCATTGATCACGAGGAGGAGGTCGTAGCTTCCCACCGTTGGAGTGGGGGCCTCCGGGGCCGCGTCGGGCTGCGTGTATCCGGGCACGAGGGCCAGGGGCAGCGCCACCCCTCTGCGGGCCAAGACCATCCACAGCAGGCGAGTGAAGTCGTCCGGGGTCACGATGGCGCGACGAACAAGGCTCTCGTCGTCCCTCGATAGTCCGGCCAATCTATCCCCGGATTGGACCCGAACCTTCTCGCGAAGCCACCGCACCGCCCGGATCACGGCGGCGGGAGGGTGCCGGGGCAGAGAAGGGAGAGGCCCCATCTCGGGCGGAGCTCGTTTGAGTCGATCCAGCCCCCCGATATATTGCGCGAGCGCGTCGCGCCAAGTCTGGTTGAAGTTTCGACGCATCCAAGCATGGCGGGCCGAGGTGAAGCGCCACCGGACGCGGGGCTGGCGACGACCGAGCCAGGGAGCGAGAGGCACAGGCTCGAACTCGCGCGGGATATCCACCAGCTGGAACCGCTTCACCCCGTCGCTCGAGGACAAGGCACGAACCCCGTGCATGGCCTCCGTCTTCAGCTCGACGAAGCTCGGAGCCGCCAACTCCAGGGTAATGCTCCTCGCGGGTCGGAAGCCGTCCATGAGATAGGTCCCCGAGAGCATGGGATAGGCGACGAGGAGGACATAGCTCACCTCCAGAATCGTGCCCGGTTCGAGGCGTGCCAGCGCCCCTACATGTCTCTCGACCTTGGCCACGTCCTCACCGAGGGGAAGGACGGCGTCGACGACGTCGAGGTCGGAGAGGGCGGCGGTTTGTATCTCACCCGACGGAGCCCGGGACTGCGCGGAGAACCCGACGATGCGGGCGCCAGGCCAGGCTCGGAACACGAAATCCCCAACCCTGAGGCCAGCTGCGCTGTGTACCATGACGAGGAAGCGATGACGGATCCATGTCTCGCCCCGGTTGGGTCGGATGTCGTAGCGAACGAGGTGGTCGAGCACCTCAAAGGGGCGATCGGGTTCGATCGACACTTGCGGTAGTGAGCCCGGAGACCGGAGGGGCAGGACGGGCATCGTTCGTGCGCATCCGTAGACGACGAGAGAGGTGGCCCAAAGACTGACGTAGAGCGCACGGGCGATCACCGGGGAAGCCTCGTAACGATCACGCTGGCGCGCGCGCGAGCAAGGGCTTCATCGACGCGCCTCAAGCCAGAGAGGTCCTGCGGAGGGACGATGGTGTCCTTCACCCTCAGCTCAGCCGTCACTTTGACCCCCTCTCCGCTTCGTCGGCTCGACCACCGAAACTCGGATTGCGGACTCAAAGCCTCGCCTCCTGCGGGGAGCTCCGTCCCATCGGTCGCCGGGACCTCGACGGTGATCGCCCATACTCCCCGGCGCGCGAGACGAATCCCTCGTTGTCGCTCGGTCAGGGGATCGTCGAGCAGACGCCCCGGGAGGAAGCCAGCCAGCGGAAAGGCGCGGTAGGTCTCGGACTCGTCTGCCCAGGGAGCGACCACGGCCCGAAGGCTGACCTGCCGCGAGCCCACCTTTCCGCTAAGCTCCAGGTTGTCGACTCGCACGCCTTCGAAGTGGCCGAGGAAGCGATCCACGATCACCTCCTCCAGCTTGGCCCGATCGTGCTGGGCCAGATGATCGAGTCCCCAAGCCGCGACTCCGGTGAGCTCGATGTCGGCTTGGATCCGAGTAGGACTCTCCACTCGGTAGTGCGCCCGGGTGACATGGTGGTGGGGTTGGGGCGCAGGTAGCTCCAACAGTTCGGAGTCCCCGGAACGCACGATCAAGGCGCCCTGTCCCTGAAGATAGTGCGAGAGAAGCCCGTACTCCCCCTCGATGTCCGTGGGGTCGAGGAAGATGTACTTGCCGTCTGGGCGAGGAACCGCAACCACAACGTGGTTGAAGGCCGAAACGGACGGGAACTCGGCGTCGAAAAACACCCGGTCGCGGGTTCCGACGAGCATGGGGTAGGCGGCCACCCCCACCCGATTCAGCAAACTGACCAGGAGGGTCGACTGGTCTTTGCAGTCGCCGTAGCGCTTGGTGAGCACATCGTGGGCGGGGTGAGGTTGAAATCCACCGAGGTCGTCATCGAATAGGGCTACGTAGCGGACCCGGTCTCGGACATAGGCGTAGAGGGCCTCCGGCGAAGGCCGGGAACCAAGCTCACGAACGACCGCTTGCCAGTCCTGCTCTGTCAACCCAGACTGCCTATCGACGAGGCGACGGTAAAACTCTGCGATCGCGTCCCAGGTTCCGAATCGATCCAGGCCGTCCCGGCCTGGTGCCTGGCGCACGGCGAGTTGCACGGTGAGCGCGCCCAGGCTGGGAGCCCCGGGTTCGGGTCGCAGCGGGGGAAGGCTCTCTGCTTCAAAGACCCACATTGTAGCCCCCTGCTCGGGGGTTCGGCGAGGCGCAAAATCGACTCGGTTGCGGCCGCGCCGGGAGGCCCAGGTCAACTCCCACCCGGGGGGGACATGCACGACGAACCGGCTCTTCTTCACCGGCGAGATACCGTCGAAGCTCCACGTCGGGAGGCGGTAGAGATGGTTTCGGCGAAGGCGTCCGCGGACCTCGACCACGTCTCCCACCTCCACGCCGGGGACTTCGAAGGCCACGGTGGCGGCCCCCCGATAGAGGAGGATCGAGCCGGAGGCCGCCGCCACGATGCGCACGTCCTCCGGACGCAGCTCCCGCAACGAGCGCGGCTGTCCCGGCGCGTAGGAACGGGCGGACAGAGAGAGGAGCCGATCCCCGGGGGTGAGGGCGGTTCGCCTCGAAGCGGCGTAGCGGCCGGCCGGGGTGAGGACTCTAAACCGAAAGATCCAGTCCAGGGTGTAGCCCTCGTGAGGTCGCTTCGGGTCGAGAAAGCGTACGTGCCCCTCGTCCAGGAGCACTGCGATGTCGGCCGTGGCGTCCTCTCCGAAGGTCTCGGTCGGCACGACTCCGACTTCGGGGGGCCACGGGCGAAGCTCGACCCGAGGAGAGGCGCCGCAGCTGGTCAGAACCATCACCAGGATCGGCGTTAGTCCTCGAGGCGAGCTTCGGACCTTCCGAAGGAGCGGCATAGTGCCGTCCTCCTACGCCGGTCGGCGGGGGGCAACCGCCAGTCCCATCAGGTGAGGGAGAGACCTGCGGGCAGGGTGTCTCCGAAGGCTGCCGACTGGCCTCCCCGGTCCAGCTGTACCACCTCGAAGAGCGGCCGTCGCAACTCTTCCTTCACCCCTCGCTCCTCAAGGTACCGCGCAGCCGAGGTCCGTGCCGCCTCCGGCAGGTCCAGCTGGCGATCGCCGGTGAGTCGACCGAGCGCGAGCACCGCCGCGGTGGGGTCCTCTCCCTTCGGGAGCTTCGGGGTCGCGGCCAGGCGCTGGAGCCACTCCGCAGCCATACTGGCTTTCACGGTAGATTCGCGAGGCCCATAGAGAAGCTTGCGCGCCCCGATGCGCGAGAGACACCACAGCGCGCCCTTCGGGGCCTTGCGGGTCTCGATCGCCTCCACCAGGGCTCCGCCCAGGGTAGAGCGTTGCTTTGCCGAGATGTGCTCGAGAGCTGAGGCCGCTCGCCACATCTCGGCTGCCTCTTGGGACTGCGACTTGGGAGGCTTGCGCTTGGCCCGCTTGTGGAGGCTCGGGACCAAGGCGGGGAGGAGGCGCGCTGCGAGTTCGTCCTGGGGGCCGCGCGAGAGGCCGCCGGCTACCCGCCGCCACAGGATCCACCAGTTGAGGGCAACGTCGTCCGTGCCCGGATGAAGAGGTCCGGGCCCGTGGATCCGCCACAGCTGCTTGACGCGCCAATCGTCGAGAGAAAGGCCAAAGCCGGGTCGAAGGCAGAAGCCGGCGACGTTGAGCCAGCGGGCCTCGAGGGCAGGGGAGACGCCCCTTGCCTCCATGCGCTCGACGAGATGCTCTGCGAGCCCTCGAAGAGCGGTCAGGGGGAAGGCATCCCGGGCGAGGCCGAGATCCTCCTCGATGCCTTTCATGAGTTGTGCGGGAGGCAGGCGTGTGTCCGCGCCGGCGGCGAAGGTACGATCGATGCGAAGCTTCGCGTGCTCGAGGCGTTCGGCGTCGATCTCCCCGGCTTCGGGGGGAGGACGCCCGCCCGCACCCTCCAACACCGCCTGAACCTCCTCGCTCGCCGCGGCCTCCTCCGGCGTGGCCGGCTCGCCCATGGCCCGGAGGTCAAACTCGAGCTTGAAGCGCGCTCCCGACATCTTCGACAAACACGAGAGCTCCAGGGTTCCGAGCTCGGTCCGCCGCACCTGGATACGTACCGGCACCTTCGTCCCCGCCTTCTGCTTACCGAACTTGATGACGGTCTGAAGCGGGGGCAGCTCGTGCAGCTCCTCGACGGCAAGGGTGAGCACCGATCCCACTGGATCCTCCCGGGGGGAGGTGGTGGCGAACAGAGGAAAGGCCACGGGACGGTTGGTCACGAGCTGGAACTCCCGCTCCGAGACCTCGAGGCTTTGTCCCTCTTGCATCCCTCGAGGGGCGATGCACACGACCTTGCGAACCTCCTCTGGGAGTTCCTCTCCCGGTTCGGCGCCGAGTCCCAGAAAATACTCTCTCGGACTTCCCCCCCCGACCCGTAGACCGAGACCCTCTCTCACCAATCCGAAGTAGGCCGCGCCCCGGGCGACGGCCAGTTCGAGCGCGGTGTCGCCCTCGTCCCACACCAACGCGCGGGGGTTCGCGAGGTCGTCCTTTTCCGGGGTGAGGGTGGCCCGCATCCAGTCACCCACAACCTCCGTAATGCGGTCACGAATGAGGGTGGGCTTCAAAGCGCCTCCGTTGAAGAGCACCGCATCTACTCGGGCGAAGGGTGCGTTCTCCGCGGCGTGGCGCATCAGAAAGGCGGCGAGATGGCGCGTTATGCGTGGATCGGACGCATAAGGCAGCCCATACTCAGAGAAGCCGCCGGTGACCTTGCGGGCCTCGGGCCGGGCTTTGGGGCCCGCGGGGAGAGCGGGATAGTAGCCCTCTAAGACGACCCGCTCGAGCATAGCTCGGTCCAGCTCGGCACGCATCGCGCCGCCTAGGAGCTTGCGCCCGCGTCCGGTGACCGTGATCGGTAAGGTGCCTTGCTCAGGGTGCTCGAAGAGGGTCTCCTTCGCGGTACGGCACTCGAGCTTCAGCTGCGCCCATCCCTCTGCATCCAGCTTCTTGCCTTTCGTGAGGTCGGGCTCGACGGCGTGGGACAGCGCCAGATCCATGTTGTCCCCCCCGAGCAGGAGGTGCTCGCCCACCGCCGAACGCTCGAAGTCTAGGCGCCCGTCCTCTCCTACGGCCCTCACCTGGATAAGCGTAAAGTCCGTAGTGCCGCCCCCCACGTCCGCAATGAGAACCTGCTCACCGCCGCGCAGACCGGTCGTGGCCGTCGTCCCCCCCGTCCGAGCCACGTAGGCGTAGAAGGCGGCCAGCGGCTCTTCGATGAGGTGGATGTCGGGAAGGTCCGCCTTACGGGCCGCTTCCACGGTGAGCCGCCTCGCCACTTCGTCGAAGCTCGCCGGGACCGTGATCACCACCTTTTGTGCGGACAGGCGACGCTCCGGCTCGCCCTCCGCCATCTGGTGATCCCAGGCTTCTCGTACGTGCGTAAGGAGGGCCGTGGCCACGGCCACCGGAGAGCGCTTCGGGACCTCATCCGGGGCGTGCCAAGGGAGGATGGCCGAGGTCCGATTTACGCCGCCGTGGCAGAGCCAGGACTTCGAAGACTCGATGAGGCGTATGGGCGTCTTGGCCCCTAGGCGCCTCGCTCCGTGGCCGAGGACGTCTTGCGGCTCGGAGCCTTCACCCGAAGACCACGGAAGCGTGGTGTCCTCGGCCTCCACCTCGAATCCGGCTGGAGCATAGACCGCGGAGGGGAGAAGGCGCCGCGTTTGGCGATCGCCGGGTCCCACGAGTTGAAGCACCTCGAGGGCCTCAATGAGGGGACGGCCGGCCTCCCTCACCGCCTCGAGGTCTGCGTAGGCGACCGCGGTGTTGGAGGTCCCAAGGTCGATGCCGACGACGAATCGGGCCACGGCGCCTCGGAGCACCACGGAGGTCTCCGTCCGTCAAGCCGGGGGTACACTCGAACTCGACATGAAGATCGCCCTTGCGCAGATGGCCCCCGTGCTTTTGGACCGGGCTCGAACAGTGGAGAAGGTCGTGTCGCACCTACGTCGCGCCGCCTCTGAAGGGGCGGAGCTCGTGGCCTTCGGCGAGACCCTCGTGCCCGGGTATCCTGTCTGGATCGAGCGCACCGACGGAGCTCGATTCGAGTCGAGCCTCCAGAAGGACATCTACGCCCGCTACGTCGATCAAGCCGTCGAGGTCGGGGCGGGCCATCTGGATGCGGTGATCGAAGCGGCACGTGAGCTGGGGGTGTACGTGGTCCTCGGGACGGCAGAGCGGGATCCTCGAAGGGGCCGTTCGATTTTCGCTAGTGCTCTCTCGATCGGCCCCAAGGGGGAAATTC
>JBCBRU010000460.1:0-7261 GCA_039819565.1 Myxococcota bacterium
AAGAAGGCGGACTCGTGGGAGGAGAAGGCCATGGAGGCGGTGAAAGCCGGCCGCGAAGACCTGGCCATGGAGGCGCTGGGTAAAAAGCGCGAGCACCAGCAGGCCGCCGACCTCTACGATGACCAGCTCGAGACGCAGCGCATCGCCGTAGACGAGCTCAAGCGCGCCCTCGGGGAGCTTGTCGCCAAGCTCGAGGACACCAAGCGGCGTCGAAACCTCCTCATCGCTCGCGCCAAGCGCGCCGAGGCCCAGCGCCACCTCGCGGTCACCCTCAGCGCTGCCCACGAGAACTCGGCCAGCGAGCGGCTCGAGCGGCTCGAGGCGAGGATCGAGAAAGAGGAAGCCGAGGCCGAGGCGACTTGGGAGGTCGCAGCCCTATCCCCGGGCGGCTACGATCAGGATCTCTCCGCCGAGATCGCGCAGCTCAGCGCGGGCACCCCCGGCGATGACCTCGCCGCGCTCAAGGCTAAGATGCAGCAGATGGGTCCCGGGTCCGAGGGAGCCAAAGCCCTTCCTTCCCGAGCCGGGAAGAAGACCCGCAGCGAGGCCGACCTCGCCGCGGAGATTGCCGAAGCGGCCGGAGAAGACCTCAGCTCCGACGACGACAGCCCGACTCCCCCCTCGCCTCCGCTGGCCGACGACGAAAACCCCATGCCGACGCCCGAAGACGACACCGGCGAGGATACGACGCCGGCGGCTGCCGCCGCTGCAGGCGACGTTTCCAAGGCTTGATTGAGACCGAGGCTCACAGAGAGAAGGGGAGAACCGACAGGGTGAGCATCATCTCACCGAAGGTCTCGCCGGCCTCGGACCCTACCCGTCCGCGCAATCCGATCTCCCAGATCGCATCCTGATCCAAAGACCAGGTCCCTTCGAGGATACCGGCGGCGCGAAAGCCCCCCTCTTCCCCGGTGGTCGCACCCGCTTCTCCTCCGACCCGCAGACCGAGCCCTTGACCGAAGCGATGCCCGACGAAGGCTTGCCCTAAAAAGCCCACCCCGTCCTCGCGAATGAGGAGGGCTGGGCCGAGACGCACGTGGGCACGATCGAATCGAAGCTCGAAGGGAATCCCAATCTCCCCGAATCCGCGGAAACCGCTGCCGAACCTGCCGCCTCCCCCCAGCATCAAGCCTGCTCGAGAGCTCGACTCGGAGGCGCAATAGCCGAGACCCGCGGGCTTGGTCTTGCGCTCGGAGCCGTCGCTGAGCGTGAGGATGGCGTACACCTGAACGGCCGTCCGATCGTAGCCCTCGTTGCGGCGAAAAAGGACGTGACTCCGCCCTCGGCCGACGAGGTTCGCCGCCGCCTCCGGGCTCCACAGGACATCCACGCGGCGATACTTGGACAGCGTCACGGGCCGACCGAGATCCGTCTCCAAACGCACCGCGAGAGCGCAGCGTCCTTGTCCAGGGCTCACCAGGGAGTGGCTGCTTTCGCGAGCCGCGTGGACGGTGATCTCGCTCACGAAGTCATCCTGCAGCAGAACTTCAGGGGCGGTGATGCGCACAACGTAGGCGCGGTCGCTCTTTCGCTTGAGGGTAAAGGCTGCCCTCGGGTCGAGGCGCAGCACGAACTTCTCTCCCTCGTCGAGGCGCCCGTTGTAGCGGATGACGAAGCTTCGCTTGCGAAGCACGGCCGGGTCATGAACCTCGGCCTCGACGGCAGTGCGCAGCTCTTCGAGGCCCTCGAGACCCTCGGCCGGCGTTCCCGCCCAAGCCGCGGCCCCCTGTATCCACCCGAGAAGGACGACGAGAGGAGCGGCATGGAGGAAGCGGCGTTGGAGCATGAAAGTCTCACGACGTTCTTACGGACCCCGGATCCGCAACTCAAAAAAACGGGCAAGCCCCCTCGGAGGAACGAGCGGTATGCTCCCCGGGTGCGGCTCGAGAGTTTATCGCGCGTCACCACGCTTATCGCCGCATCAGCCCTCGGATGCGACCCGCCCGCCGCCTCCGAACTTCCTCCGGCCGAGCTCGTGGGACCTGCCCCACCCGCCGCCAACGCCTGCGTACCCCCCTACGCCCGGTTCGCGAACGACACTTTTCTCTGGGCCGATCTCGACCGAGGCCGATCCTGCACAGTCTACCTGGAGCAGGATGAGTGCGTCCTCGGCGTGTTCAGAGATGCTGACTGCGGGGGCGACGAGAGAGAGTGGCGGGGCACCATCGACGGCGACGACCGCATTCGACTTCGGGCCCTCTATCCTCCCGGGACGGCGGGGCTGCTTCCCCGATCGCCGCAATGCTGCGACGGCATCCTCCTGCGCGCCCACGACGTGCCCCCGTCCAGCCAGCTCTCCTGCCAGTTGAGATCCTGCGGCAACCCCGCGGACGCAGATCACTTGGGCATCCAGCTCGAGAGGGTCGGAGCGACGACGGACCGACTGCAGGTCGTGGAAGAGGCGCGGCTCCCCGGTCCCATCGTGGATGGTCACGGCCAGCTGGCCCTGGTCTCCGGCCAGAGCGGAGCGGTCGACGGGGTCTGGTCGCTCGATGCCGAGTCTCCAGGGCGGGTCCGAGCCCTGCGAGATGGACGCCATCTCACGGAGGGGGGAGGTCGCATTTGGGTGGCGACCGCAGACGTCGTCGAAGGGTTCGGACGTTCTCTCGTGACCTCCGAGCCGGTATCAGCCCTGGTGGGCAGCCCGGAGGGTGTTGTTTTCATCGAGGCCGAGGAGCTCGTTCACTTTCGTCCGGAGGCCGACCACGGAGAGGTCGCGCGGGTGCCCGGGGCCAACGACCCGCCCCTCAGCGTGGCCGTGGACCTTCGATCGGCGAGGATCTTTGCCGTCTCTCGATCATCCGTGACGACCTTTGAACCCGGCCTCGAGGTCGTCGAGACCCACGCCTTGAGCCGCCCCTTCCCCCGCTCTGTGGAGCCCGAAGGACAATGGCAAGGCGAACGCATCGCCGTCGTAGCCAGCTGTCACGAAGCTGCCGAACGCGACCATTGCGTATGGCGGATCGACCCGAGCACGGGCCAGGTCGACCGCGTGGCCCTCCCCGACGTTCAGCGCCTCGGGCCGCCCGCACAGGTGGGCGCCTTCTGGTGGGTTCCCGACGCCGCCGGGGTGCTTCATGTCGTGGATCCTTCGGCCGGGGTGAAGCTCGCAGATCGACTTCTCCTGCCCGGTCCGGCCGGTCACGTGTCATCTGCAGACGGGGCGGGGCGTCATCGTGTCTTGGAACGCGCCGGATCCCGCGTGTGGACGGTAGAGGCGGCAGGCGGTAGAGGCTGACCCATGGGTAGATTGGTCGCGTACATCGGACCCGAAACCAACATTGCGAGCGCCGTAGAGGGGGGCTCCTACAGCCTCGTGCGGCAGGCGGAGGAGTGTCACGACGGATTCGCAGTGGCTTGGTATCCCCCCGATGACGCCGCGGAACCGGTCCGTATCCGGAGTCGAAGCTCGATCCGCGCCGACGGCCATCTCCTCGAGGTGCCGCGTCGGTACGCCAGCCGCACCGTCCTCGCCGGAGTGCGGCAGCTCACGTCCGGCGTGCCTTCGGAACTGTCTGGGGTTCAACCTCTGCACTACGGCTCCTACCTCTTTGCGCAAGAGGGCACCCTCGAGCGCTTCGACGAGATCTTCGCGCGGCCTCTTTTGGCCGGGCTCTCCGACGAGCACTTCGCAGCCCTCAAGGGTCGTTCGGCGGGCGAAGTTCTGTTCGCTTGCTGGCTCGACAGCCTCAACGGCACCGGCCCCGACGCGATGGCGACAGCCCTCGAGTCCGTCGTGGGCCGGGTGCAGGAGATTGCGACGGAGAAGGATGTCCCGGCTTCGTTGGCGCTCGTGGCCACGGACGGCACGTGCCTCCTCGCCGTGCGCACCGCGACCCACGGCCCGCCCCCGCCTCTGTACACCACTGTGGCCGACGATCGTGCCCCAGTGCCTCCATCCGGTCGCCTCGTGGCGTCCGAGCCCACCTTTCCCGGATCCTGGCAGTCGATCGACGCTCACGCGCTGATGATTTTCACCGTCGAGAGTGGGAGCGAGGCTACGACCGAGGCCGTCGAAGCCCCCATGTAGTCGACTCGAGCTCGTGGGCAGGCGCAAGAAGGCTTACGGCCGCGGCGAAGCCCAGCCTGCGGCTCGAGTCGGCGTTCGCTCAAAAGGTGACGATTGACGCCCCCCGGCGGAGAGGGAAAGCCGGGAGGTCATCAACCGTCGGACACATGCGAGGACGGTTGTAGCGGACTCCCATCATCGCCGCTTCATCGAGTTCTCACCAATGTGTCATGGCGCAAGCTAAGCGCATAAAAAGGAGACGCTAGCGTCTCCGAAGCTGCTTCCGCGCTAGCCGGTGGTACTGATTCGTGGGCCGCGTCGTGTCGACCACGCGCTGAAACCGAACCCGCGCCGCAGCGGGATCCTTGGCCTCGAGCACTTGAGCCTCGTAATAGGTCGCCCGCGCGCGGGCTTCGACGGCGCGGAGCTGGCTCTGAGCCAAGGCGTGGTCGGACTGTTTTTCGAGGGCCCCCACAAACAGCCGAAAGGCTCGGGGCTCGTCGCCTTCCTGCAAGACCTCGATGCCCTGCAGGTAGAGGCCGTCGGCGAAGTAGGACACGAGGCGGTCCCGAAAGACGCCTTGCCCGCCTCCTACCTCCTCATCGATCCGGAGCGCTCGAGGGCTAAGCTCCAAGAGCGCCGCGGCGGCCTTGCGCCGATGGGCTCGTTCCGCCTGACCCACGAGGGTCCGAAGCGTCTTCATTCGGACCGCCATCTCGGAGGCTCCGTCCATGCCGCTGGCCTCAGCCGCGTCGATCGCGGCATCGAGCCGGCCCTGACGATAGGCAGCGACCACCTCGCTGAGCCCGGCCGGCACGGAAAAAACCCGGGGCTTCTTGGCCGGCGGTCGGCGACCGGCTCGAGCCCGCTCGATATCATCGACGAGCAGGCGGGCCGCGGTAGATCCCGGTTCGATGTCCAGCGCCTCACTGGTGAGAGCCAGGGCCCGATCCAGGTCGCCCCGGGACAGGGCCGCACGCGCCGATCCGAGGCGATCTCCAGACCTACGTTTCTGGTAGCTCTGAGCCCGGCGCGCCGCTTCTTTGGCATAGGCGCTCTCCGGGGACACCCGATCCAGCATCTCGAGCGCCTCCGCGACGTCCCCAGCCTTGAATCGGCCCTCGGCCCTTTGCAGGAGGTCCCACTGCCGCAGCTCACCTTGCACATGCTCTCGATATTCCGACAGCCGCGGATGCGCGGGTTCGACCTCAGCCAAAGACGCCAACATCCGCCGGGCATCGCCGAAACGCTCGGCCCGGACGAGAGCCACGGACTGAAGGAAGTGGGTGCGAACCTCGAGGGTGCGCTCGGCTTCGGCAGCCGCCTGAAGGTGCCGTCGCCAGGCGTACGCGCTTCCCCCGGCCACACCAATGGCCACGACCGCGCCCGCTGCGTAGGCCGTGGCCCGTCGGAGCGCCCTGCCTCGCCTCGGCTCCTCGTCCTTCGATTCCGGCGCTTCCTCCGCCGCCGGGAGGTCGATCTGCGACATCCCCGCCTCCGCCTCGAAAGCGGCCTCGCCCTCGGCCTCGACGACCACCGGGGCTCGCGCGTCGGTCGGGGGCGCTTCATTGAGAGCTACGAAGCGCAGGGTCCGCTCGCCAATCACGATCTCGTCGCCCGCGACGAGCTCGGAGGGAGCCCCGATTCGGTCCCCGTTGAGGAGGGTGCCGTTGTTGGAGCCAAGGTCTTCGACGAAGAAGGCTAGTCCTTGCAGGGAGACCCGGGCATGGCGGCGACTGACCGCGATGTCGGACAGCGTGAGGTCGCAGTCCTCGTCTCGGCCGATGGTCAGCTCGTGCTCACGGAAGGCCCAAGCGGTGCCGAGATCGGGGCCGGCGACCACGATGAATCGACATCCCTGGGGTGGGCTCTGTTCGGCGGCCTCGATGTGCGCGCGAGTGTCGGGCGAACCGTCTACGAGATCCGCGAGTTCGCCGAGGAACTGCCCCTTGTCGAAAAGCGCCGTCTGCTGATGAAAAGCATCCAGCTCGGCGTCGACACGAGCTTCGCCGAGACCGTCGTCCGCCTCGGCGGTCGGGGGGCGACTCCCCTCGTCGTCGGCGCTGCCCATGGCCCACAGTATGCCACGGGGGAGCGCGTTGGCGACCTTCGGCCGAGTATGGCATAGCGCCCTTCGCGGTCCATGCAGGCTCTCCTCGCGCTCGGTCGGACGGTCGTCCGTCACCACCACGTATTGACCAACTTCGTTCTCCGCGACCTCAAGGTGAAGTACCGCGGAACCGTCCTCGGGTACCTATGGAGTCTCCTCGAACCCCTGTCGCTGGTGCTGATCTACTGGTTCGTGTTCGTGGTCATCGCTCGACGGGGCGGGCCCGACTACCCCCTGGTCGTCATCCTCGGGGTCCTCCCCTTTCAGTTCTTCAACACCGTGGTGTCGTCAGGCGCGGCTTCGCTCACCGCCAACGCCTCGCTGATCCGACGGGTGTGGCTTCCGCGGGAGCTCTTCGTGGTCGCGACCGCGCTCTCGAGCCTGGTGGTGCTGGGGTTGAGCCTGTTGGTGTGCCTACCCTTCCTGCTCCTCTACCAAGTGCCGATCGGACCGCGCTTGGTGGGCCTCCCCGCCGGCCTGGCCCTGCTCTCGGCATTCGCGACCGGGTTGGCTTTGGCCCTGGCGGCGCCTTCGGCCATCTATCGCGACCTGGGATACGTCCTTAGGGTCCTACTTCGGCTCGGGTTCTACGCCTCGCCGGTGATCTACTCCATTGATATGGTCCCCGCATCGATCCAAGGTTGGTACCTTCTCAATCCGCTCGCTGTCTATCTCACCGCGATTCGAAGCGCGGTCATGAACCAGCCCGTGGGCTTCTCTTTCGTGGCTTGGCTATGGGGGGCAAGCCTCGCCGTGCTCTCCCTGCTCGCTGGCGCCCATCTGTTTCGGCGCTACGAAGCCCAGGCGGTGAAGTTTCTATGAGCGCGACCATCGAAGTGCGGGACCTCGTCCTCGACTTTCCGAACGTCAGGTTTCGCGCCCGCGGGCTTAAGGAGAGTTTCGTCGAGTGGACCCGACTTCGCCGTCACTCCCAACCTCACTTCCGCGCGCTCGATGGCGTCAGCTTCCGGATCACCCAGGGAGAAGTCGTAGGTATCGTAGGCCGCAACGGCTCCGGCAAGTGGACCTTGCTTCGCGTCATCGCCGGAATCTATGCGGCGGACGATACCTACGACTTCTCCCTGGGTGATCCGGAAGCTGACGCCATCGAGCGCGCGGAAGTGAGGTTGGGAGTGACGGCG
>JBCBRU010000461.1:0-7257 GCA_039819565.1 Myxococcota bacterium
CAGGGCCGCGGCCACGGCGCGATCCAGGGCCCTCAGCCCCTCGCGCTGCTCGGCCAGACGCGGGACCTTCCCAGAGCCGCCCTGAGGTCCTAGCCGCTGTTCGCGGTAGGGCCCTTCCCCGCACGCGGCGAAGTAGCAGATCGCCCCCAGCGCCCAGACGTCGTCCCGCGGCTCCGCCGGAGCCCCCGCCGCCATCGCTGGGGAGAGAAACCGCGGATCCGCGAGGTGCGTGGCCCCCAAGCTCGCGAACAGGCCCCCCACGACCACCGAGAGCTTTCCCCCTTCGCCCGACACCACGATCGACTCCGGGTGGAGGGCCCCATGGGTGATGCCCCGGGCGTGAAGGTGGGCGAGCACCTCGCTCAGGTGCTCGAACAGTCGGTGCAGCTCCACGGCGGGGAGGGGCCCGTGGAGAAAGACGCGCTCCGCCAACGACTCCTCGCCCAGCCCGCTCACCACCACCATGGTGCTCGTCTCGTCGCTCGAGAGCTGCTCGACCCGGGGCAAGGCGGAATGGATGGCGAGATTGCGGAGGGCTTCCACCCGGCGCTCGACGGCGTCCTCGGGCGCGGGAGGGAGAAACTCCACCGTGACCACCCGGCCCGTGGCGGCGTCCTGGGCCATCGACCACGCCCGCATCGGAGGAGGGTCCGCAGGCTTGAGCTGGGCGAGCGGGGGGGCGCTTCGATCGTCGAACACCGCCTCGACCGACGCGACGTCGTGGGGCTCGGCGGGCACCGGGGCTTCGAAGACGATGTCCAGGGTGTCCGGCTCGGCCGACTCTGCGAGCTGAGCCCAGTCCGCGGTGACGGTCTCGAGGCTGAAGGCATCCGGCACCGGCGGGGGCTCCAGCACCGGGTGCTCGATGGTGGCGTCCTCGTCGCTGTAGGGGTCCTCGTCGTCCGGCTCGTTCGAGAGGTCACGGAGCCCCACCGGCCGCGTGATCTCCGCGAGCGCCCCCGCAAGGGCCGGCGAAGCTCGAGTCGCGCGGGCGGAGGCGAGAGCCACGCGCCCGAGCACTTGCCGGCCCGAGGACGGCGTAAAGTCGCTCGGCGCATCGGACACCCACTCCCGAGCGGAGGGCTCGACGGCGGGGCGACGAAGCAGGGCGTCTCCGAGCATGCGCAGCACCGGTTGCACCGACGAAGGCCGTCCTTCGGGAGAGGGGGCCATCATCCACTCGAGGAGGGCCTCGAGGTCGGCGTCGCAGTCAGGTCTCTCCTCCGTGAGACGAGGCCGCGCGCACTCCCGCGCCGCTTCTCGGGTGGCGGCCGGGCTCGACGCGCGAAAAAGGGGCCGTCCCAGCAGCAGCTCGCTCAGAACCAGACCGAAGGAGTACAGATCGGCGGCTGGGGTGGGCGGCCCCTCGATCAGACGCTCCGGGGCTCGCGAGGCGAGGACGTCCAAACTGGGGGCGAGCTCCTCGAGGGCCCGGCCGAAGCCGACGTCGCCAACTTCGACCCCCCCGTCCTCGTCGACTCGCACCGCGCCGAGATGAAGTCGGCCGTGCAGGAGCGCCTCTCCGCCCTCCCTCCAGGGGGTCCGCTCGAGCGCATGGAGGGCTTTGCCCAGCTCGAGGGCGATCTGGAGGACGGCCCGCACAGGGGCGGACCCCGCGTCGTGCACGAGACCTCGAAGGCTCCGTCCTCGCGGAGTCGGAGTGATGACGTAGGCAGATTTCTCGAAGATGCCGGCGTCAAGGACGGGCACCACTCCCTCTTCTCTGAATCCGAGAATCGCAGGGATTTCTTCCAAAAAGAGATCTCGGAAACGCGAAGAAACTCGCGCCTCAGGGATGGAAAGAACCCTCACCGGATGGCCGCGACCGAGGTCGTGACCCTCGTAAACGCAGCCGGGAGGGCCCTCAGACAGGAGGGAGACCCGCTCGAGCCGATCGCTGCCTGGAATTACGCTCTCGATCCACATCGACGCTTACTTGAAATGAAGCTGTACCAAAGAAGCGCGGCCAGGGCGAACACTCTGCCGGTCCTAGGAGATGTTGCCCCGGCTACCCGTCTGACCGGTAATACGAGACCCATGCGAAGTTCCGCCGTTGCCCTGGCTCTCGTCGCTCTCGCCTTCATCTCCGTCCCCCGCTCCGCCCACGCCTGCGGCGGTTTCTTCTGTAATCGCAATCAGCCCGTGGTGCAGAACGCCGAGCGCATCGCCTTCCTCGTCCACGGGGACGGGCGCCTGACCACGGTCGTGCAGATTCAATACAGCGGGCCCGCCGAGGCGTTCTCGTGGATCCTCCCCATTCCCGGTGTTCCGGAGGTCGATGTTTCTTCGAACGTCGTCTTTCAGCAGCTCGACGGTCTGACCCGCCCTCAGTTCCAGCTCAGCGTGGAGGATAACTGCACGCCGCCTCCGTTCATGGCCTCGCCGGGGGCGACGGCGGACGCGGGCACGTCGGCGCTGGACATGGGGACCGCCGCCCCCGCGGTCGACGTCCTGGCCACCGGCTCCGTGGGCCCCTTCGACTACGAGGTCATTCGCCCCAACCCGGACCTCCCGGACCCGGCCACGGTGGCGGTGCGCTGGCTCGAGGACAACGGCTACGACGTCGGCGCGATCGGGCCCGACCGTCTACGCCCGTACCTGGAGATGGACCAGAATCTCATCGCCTTTCGTCTCCAGAAGACGGCGAACGCCGGCGACATCAGGCCGGTGGCCCTGACCTATCAGGGCGAACGGTCGGTCATCCCCATCGAGCTCACCGCGGTGGCGACCCAGCCCGACATGGGCGTCTTGGTATGGGTGCTCGGGCCCGGACGCGCGGTGCCGCTCAACTACTACGCTCTAGAGCCCAATCTCGCCCTCGTGAACTGGTTCCAGGGCGGCTTCAACTGGGCCTCGGTGGTCACCGCGGCGGCCGACGAAGCCGGCGGTCAAGGCTTCGTGACGGAGATGGCGGGTTCGACGAACGGTGTCGTTCTGCCGGTCCTCTCGACCTTCGCCGAGGACGAGTGGACTCAGATTCGGGCCACGGACTGGGTGGCGCAGGAGTTCGTGCTCCTCCGCCGGGTCAACGGTCTCTTCCAGAACTGGGATGGGCTCCTCTCAGCCTTCGAGACCCACGTCCCGGTGCCGGAGGGCGCAACCCTCCAAGGGTTTCTCAACTGCCCTCAGTGCTTTGGGGTTTCGGATGTCGCCCTCCCTGGCTTCGACGTGACCGCCTTCCTGGCGGATGTGGAGCAGAACGTGGTGGGGCCGGTGCGGCGCTCCGACGCCCTCTTTTCCGGTTTTCCGTGGATCACCCGCCTCTTCACCACGCTGTCGGCCGAGGAGATGACCAAGGACCCCGCCTTCGACTTCAACATGGATCTGGCCGAGGTCGACCGGATCCGCGAGGCCTCCGCGCGACGGATGTCTTGTGATGCCCCCTTCGAGGTCACCCTGCCCAGCGGGCGGGTGGTCGTCGCTCCCGACTTCCCCCAGTGGCCCGCTCAACCTGGCAACGGCCTCCCCTCCAACGTGCGCGTGCTCTCGGCGGGCCTCGAGGGTCCGGCGACGGTGGTGGAGGACAACACGGCGATGCTGAATGAAGCCCTTGCCCCTCCGGCGGTCACGCCCACCCTGGACGACCCGATACCGGGATCCTCCTGTCGGACGACCGGGCCTTCGCAAAGCGCGTCCTGGCTGGTGCTTGGGCTTCTGGCCCTCTTCTTCCGGCGAAGAGCGGAAGCTTAGGTTCGGGACTCGAGGCGAGACTCCAGGTCTCGCGGGAGCCAGATGCGAAAGAGCGCCCCGCGGCCTGGGGGACTCTCGACTTCGAGGCGGCCGTGGTGGGCCTCGATGATCCGAAAGCAGATCGCGAGCCCGAGGCCGGTGCCCACGCCCACCCCCTTGGTTGTGAAACCCGGATCGAACACGCGGGCCAGGTTGTCGGGCGGAATCCCCGGTCCGTCGTCCTCGACCTCGATCTCGAGACCGTCGGCGCCGTCGCGGGTCCTCAGGGTGAGGGTACCTTTGGCTCCCATGGCCTGGCGGGCGTTGATGACCAGGTTCAGGAAGACCTGGTTCAGCTGCCCCGGAAAGCAGGCGATGGGCTCCGTGGCCTGGAAATCCCGAATCACCTCGATGCCGTGCTTCAGCTCGTGGCGAGCGAGCACGAGGGTGTCCTCGAGCCCCTCATGGACGTCGACCCGCTGCATCTCGGCCTCGTCGAGGCGGGCGAAGGTGCGCAGCCGCTGCACGATCTCGGAGACCCGCTCGCTGCCTCGCGAAATGACCCCCGCGCCATCGTCGAGGACGTCCAGGGCCTTGGCGAGCTTCTTGTCCTCGAGCGCCTCCGGCGCCAGCGCCGAGACCCGACCCCGAATCTTCGCCACCGCCGAGATCAACGAGCCGTGGACGCTGCGAATCGCCCCGATGGGCGTGTTCATCTCGTGGGCCACGCCCGCCACCAGCTGCCCGAGAGAGGCCATCTTCTCGGTTTGAACGAGCTGAGCCTGGGTGGTGCGAAGCTCGCGGTTGGTGGACTCGAGCTCCCCCATGAGCTCGGAGCGGCGCTCGGCTTCGACCAACCGCTCGGCCTGCTGGCGGTTCTCCGCCTCCAGAGCGGCTCGCTGCAGAGCCTCGTCCCGAGCTTGCTGTTCCTGGGCCAAGCTGGCCGCGGAGAGCTTCTTCACCTCGTCGACCTGGTGCGCGAGCGCCTCGTGGGTTCGACCCACGGAGCGCGCGAGGTGAATCGACATGGCGAAGAGGAGCACGACGAAGCCATAGATGTAGGTGACGTCCGAAAGAGATCCGAGGCCGAGCAAATGGTGGCCCATCTGGAGCGTAGCCCCGAGAAAGCAGGCAACCATGCCCGCGAGAAGGATCCATCTATCCGGATGCCCCTTTCGCACCACGCGGGTGACCCACCAAATATCGGCGGTAAGAGCTAAGGTCACAAACCCATATACGACGGGAACGGTGAGCCATGGCGTGAGGAGGGCCAGTCCCCCGCCGACGACCAGAGCCGCCTTTCGTTCCCAGCCGAAAGGTCCGTTGGCCATCAAGGAGAAAAAACGAAACCCAAAGGTCGACACCAAGACCAGAGCGAGGAGAAAGCCGCGTCCCCACATCTCGGCCTGAGCCACCGTGTCGGCCCCGCTACGGCCAATGATGGTGGCGGACAGACTTGCCGTACACAGCGTGAAAACGGCGTAGTCGAAGTGTCCGGAACGCCGATCGCACACGAACAGATCGAACAGAAGGTGGAGAATCCCGAGGGCCACGGCGATGCCGATGAAGATGCCGTATAGATAGTGGAAGCGATTCTCGCGGGTTTGGTGGCTGGCCACCGCCTTCTCGAGGGGACAGGAGGTCACCAGAGCTCCGCGCCAGGACCAGTCGCCGATGAAGGCGGTCTCGGGGGCAGCTTTGACGTGCAAGGCGACGAGCACGCGCCGCACCCCCGAGGAGGGCTCCGCCTCACCGGCGGGGAGCGAGAGGAGAAGCTCGTTCTTCGTAAGCGTGGCCTCACCGGGGTCCTCGGGAAAAGGGATACTTCGGGCCGCCGCCCGCTCGCCGTCGAGGAAGAGTTCGAAGCCTCCCGAGTGCGTGACGAACAACCCGCGAGCGGGGCTTCCGGGAGGGATCTCCATCCACTGCCGGAACCATCCCTCGCCGGACCACTGAGAAGGGGTGGCTCGCCCCTCGAAGAGCGGCACCCCCGCCGACCACGCCGCATCGTCGAAGCTGGGCAGGGCGAAGCGCGGGTCGTGGCCAGGATGGTACCGCCAGCGCCCCGGGAGGAGGTCGCTGTCGACGCACGCGCACAGCCGCACGAGATCCGGCGGGGCGACCGGGGGAGCCGCGAGCAAAGCGGTGAGGAGAGGAGCGACCAGCACCGTAGGTCAGCTTAGCAGGGCCCGCCCGAGAGCGACGCGAGCAGCATCACGGCCCTCGAAGGCGACCCCCAGCCAGCGGGCGTCGCGGGCGAGCCGCTCCACCGGGTACTCACGTACGAAGCCGTTTCCCCCGTGAATTTGAATGGCGCGATGGGCCGCGGCGTGGGTCGCATCCGTCGCCAGCACGAGGGCAGCCTGGGCCTCCTGCTCTCCCTCCCCTTGGTCGTGAAGAAGGGCCGCTCGGAGCACGAGGAGCGAGGCCGCGTCGAGCTCGGTGGCGGCGTCCGCGATCATCCACTGCACAGCCTGAAACTCTGCAATGGGCCGACCGAACTGCTTTCTTTCGAGCGCGTAGCTGCGCGCGTGGGCGAGGGCCGCGCGCCCCACCCCGACCCCGGCGCTCGCGACCGCCAATCGCAGGAGGGCCGAGACCCGCCGACCCGCGGAGGCCGCGAGCGAGCCCACCCGGCGGAGGGGGCCCGCCCCCTCGAGTCGAACATGGCCGAGACCCGCACCCCGCATGCCGAGACCGGAGGCGGGCGTCCGCTCGAGTCCGGACGCTCGTACGTCGACGATACTGACTTCCCCCTGGTCCGAGCGGACGACGAAGGCGCCCGCATCCTGGGCCCCAGGAACCCATCGCCAGCGCCCCGCCTCGGAGGAGCCGGAGGACACCGGGTCGGGGAGGAGGGCGAGCCAGTCTCCCGAGGCCGCGGTCTCCGCAACCTCTTCCGGCGGCGTCCCGGCGAGAGCGAGGCACGGCAGCGCCCCCGCGGCATGGGCGGCGAAACGGAGGGCCAAGGCCCCGCTCGCCTCGCCGAGCAGCTCGAGGGCTTGCACCCCGGTCGGGGTCCCAAATCCGGCTCCGCCCGCGGATTCTGGCAGGAAAAGACCTCCCAGACCCATCTCCGCGAGGGCGAGGCGGGCCTCAGGAGCTATCCGGTCGTCCGCGTCCCACTGCGCAGCTTCCGCTCCGAGCCGGGACGCGAGCCCGCGCACCGCTTCGAGGACCAACTGCTGCTCCTCGCTCGGAGAAAAGTCCATGACACCAGGGTCTCTCTCACGAAGCGCGAACCTGCAAGACTCCTCCGCAACCACTTCGAACTTCTACGAAACGAAGCTGTGTCAAAGCTGGTTGCGGTCCGGGGGCTCGATGCAAGCCTCCCTGCGCGCAATCCTGCGTCGAAGGCGGCGGAACCCGTCGAGGATCGCGAAGACAAATCGCCCTGAAATGACCGCGACATAGGACCGCAGCACGAAAGTCGAGCTGCGCTCCCACCGGTCTGGACGTTCAGGTCGGCGGCTAGCACAAACCGGGGACCGTAGCCAGCCCCTACGGCAGTCAACGAGGGGGCTGGCTACGGTCCCCGGTTTGTGCTAGCCGCCGACCTGAACGTCCAGACCGGTGGGAGCGCAGCTC
>JBCBRU010000462.1:0-7206 GCA_039819565.1 Myxococcota bacterium
CCAACCCCGAAGACACCTACGCCCTTCGTCAGTCTAGGAAGCGTCCTTCTCTACGGCGGACCGTCTGAAGATCGGGCAGCAAGACGGCGCTCAAGCCTAGCAGCCCGGTGATTTGGAGATGTATGGCGATGTCGAGTCAGGCTTTTCGTAAGTCGATTCTACGACGAGTTGAGCGTATCGGGCATACGCGACCGAGGATAGGCATAGCCGGTCGGAGCGTTTCGCGGACTGACCGGCCGACAGCGCCGTGCAGCTCCAGATCAACGGGCTGCTAGGCTTGAGCGCCGTCTTGCTGCCCGATCTTCAGACGGTCCGCCGTAGAGAAGGACGCTTCCTAGACTGACGAAGGGCGTAGGTGTCTTCGGGGTTGGGCGAATCCGAGGACGGCTCCGCGTGTTCGCTCCGATGAATATATCTCGGTGAATGCTTCCCCCGAGCTGTTGTGCGGGGTGGGCGTGGTCCGTGAGTACAAGATGGACGGGTAAGCAGAATTAAATCTGCTGAGTTCCGGCTCGCGTCAGCAGAATGGGGTGAGTCCGAGTGGTCATTCTCTTCAGGATCTATGCTTGTCCTATCCCCGGTTCACGACTATAGGAGGCAGCGTGAGAGAGGACGTGCCTCGATGAGCCTTCATCACTCTCGGGGGGGATTTCGTTTGTTTGTCCCCGTCGTCGTCATGGGGATCGCAACTCTGTGGGGTTCGGCTGCAGCACACGGTCAGACCGTCACGCTTCAGCACGACGTCCTCGGCGGGACTCTGCATGTCTCTCCGGCGGAGCTCACAGTTCCCGTAGGTATTCCGGGCTCGTTACGCGTCGAGCTCGGAGCCGGGGACGTCCTCCGCGATCCACGTCTCGATCCCTTGGCCGCGTCGACCTATGTGGAAGCGGTTCTCCGGGGTCCTGGTTTTTCGGAGCCTTACCAGCTGCTGGGTTTGCCCAACGAGCCTCTCTATCTGCCTCCCTTGGCCGTGGTCGGTGCGTACCAGGTCGATAACATCCGTCTCGTAGACGCCGTCACGGGGAGGACGGTCATGGACGGCACGCCCCGGCGAGTGTCTATTCGAACGATACGAGAGATCCTCGTTTCGCGAGTGGAGTCGCGGGAGCTCTCCTATCCGGAGATGATGGAGCGCGGGATCTATTTGGACGACCAGAACTTCAGAGTCGTCGAGTTCGAAGCCTCGATCCTCGTCGAGGGGCGTACGGTCCCGGTGGCCTTTCCGGTCGTCAGTCCGCGGTTCAACACCGTGCGGGAGTTCAGCCGAACGTCCCGTGAGCTCGAGGCGGTCGCAGCACGTGCGAATCAAGAGCTTCAGGCGTCTTTTCAGGTCCCGCCAGAGCTCCGTCTTCCGGGCCTAGACATCCAACTGGCTGGTCTCAACTTCGAGCAGGTCGTCGAGGGAGGGGAGGACGAGGTGGATCTCCCCCCGGTGCCGGCGCTGGTCGTGTTTCCCGGACAGGTAGCGTTCCTCAACTCCTTCTTCTCGGTCCAGGTCTATACGGCCAACGCGGCGCCCGTGAGCTCCGGACTGACGGTCCATGAGCTGACCGCTGAGGTCATCTTTCCTGAAAGTGCCCAGGGCCCGGCGCTCCGTCTTGCGGACGTCGAAGGCGCGCCAGCTACGCTCACGACCCGTCCCATCGAGGGTCCGGGAGTCGACGGACAGGCGGGGACGGAGGATGACGCTCCGCGCCTTTGGCCCGGCCAAACCGGAGTCGCGGAGTTCGTGGTCGAAGGGCTTCGACCGGGCCTCCACGACGTGGAGTTCAAGCTCCGGGGCATCATGGATGGTCTGCCGGGCGGGCAGGTCGACATCGAGGGCCGAGCCGCCGGCGCTGTTCTCGTGCGCAACCCCAATTTCTCCATCACCTTCTCGCATCCGAGCGCCACGCTCGCCGGCGAAACCTTTGAAGCGGGCGTGACGATTTTGAACACGTCCGATGTCGCCGCGAATGGGGTCTCGGTACGTCTGCCCTCCGGAAGCCTCGCGGGCGCGACCTTCACCTCGACTACGGGCGAGCTTGTGCAGCTCGGGACGATCCTGCCGGGAGAGAGCCGCACCGCGCTCTTCTCTCTGGTGGCAGGCACCACCGGGGCGGTGCGCATGACCAATCTGTCGGCGGACGATGGTGCCTCGGGCCAGGTCGAGCTGTACCTGGCCGTGGACGAGCGCGGCGTGGAGCTTTCGGGAGAGTCCCTCGCTTTTCCGGAATGGGTCGACGTTCTGCCCGAGTCGGTGCGTTTGACGGCCGAGCGCGTCTTGGGTCAGGCCCTGGCCGTCTCTCGAGCCGCACGGCTGCCGGCAGGGGTGCGGCCGATTCCTCGCGAGCTCGTGCTTGAGCGGGCCATCGAGCTCACCGCCGCTGGCCAGTACTTCTTCCTTCGTACCGACGGCGGGGTCAGCGCGGCCGAGCGGCAAACGGCCCTGCGCGACATCCTTCTGGACCTCGTCTTGAATTGGCACGGGGCCCAAACGGCGGACCTGGGCTTCGACCAGATTCTTCGAGAGACGGAAGCCGGAGCCGCCTTTCGACAGGCGGTGGCGGAGGCGATGGGCGCCACGGGAGCAGCCTCGTGGGCTACGAACTGGCTTCTCCCCCGTCAGGTCGAACTGGCCGGCCGCCATGAGGCGTGGAGCTTCGCCTTTGTGGAGGACGCGAGCGTTGAGGTCACGCTGGACGTCAACGGCGTGGTCTCGCGGAGCGACGCCTTGGGTTTGTGCGAAACCGGCGCCTACGGCGGGGCCGTGTTTGCGCGGGCCATGACGACGCGTGCCGGTGAGCGGAAGGTATCTTTCAAGGTTCCGGCCGGCGCCGGAGCCTCGATCGGGCACGTCCTCATGACGCGCGCCGGGGCCGTTCAACAGTACCAGGTGAGTCTGAGCGGGGTCCCGGACCAGTCGACCTGCTTCGAGCTCGACGTCGCCCATGCCTCTTCTGAGGTCGTCATCGATCGCGGCTGCGATGGGACCGCGGAGGGCGCTGGTGTGGCCACGCTTCAGGAGACGACCGAGGCCCCGCCTCAAGTTCTTCGCGTGCTTCATGATCCCTCCGCCATCATCGGCCGTCCGAGGGATGCATGCGCACCGGAGCCAAGCTATGTGCGCCTCGGCCGGGGCCCTCGGGCCGTACGAAACTACGGTACGACCTTCCTGGTTCTCTTCTCGAAGCCGGTGGTGGGCGCCTCGGTGGAGACGCCGGGCGTCTTTCGTCTCGACAACGGCGCTCCGATGACGGGCGCGGCGCTGCGTCCCGGCGGGAGGGTAGCGATCATCAACTCCCGCTTGGGGGTTCGGTCGGGGGCGAGCTTTCAGCGCCAGCTTCTGGTTGAGGGGGTTTCGGACCGCGGGGGGCTTACGCTCACGGGGGGCGGTTATCCCGTCGAGACCGGCATCTCCGATGGAGATGGCATCACCGTAAGCGGACAGGTCCTTTCGGCGTCCGGGGAGCCGGTGGCAGGGGTCCCCGTCACGCTTACGATGCATGAGCACGCCGGGGATCGCTGCGAGCCATCGGACGTTCCGGTCTCGCAGGTCATGTCCGGCCCGGACGGCACCTTTCAGTTCGACTATGTCATGTCGGTTCTGAGGGGCGGCTACACCGTCTCTGCCACGGACATTCGCGGTGTCGATCCCTTGATCCGCGATCTGCTCCTTGCGACGTCGGATCCAAGCTACGCCGACCTCGAGCGAATCAATGCTCTCATCGAGGCACAAGGTCTCGAAATCGAAGGCGAGAACGCGGAGGCTTTCCTCGACGTCGACCGAACCTTTTTCCGTGATCAGGTCGGCCTCACGTCGTCGCGGATAGGTTCGACGGTCCCCGTGACGCTGCAGTTCCGCGGCCGCGGAACGGTCGAGGGCACGGTCTATCTCTCCGACGGCGTCACCCCGGTGGCAGGCCAGGTCGTGACGCTCTACCCGGACCTCGATGCGGAAGATCCGGTGCTTCGGGTGCGTACCGATGCCGAAGGGCGGTTCGTGCATCACGCTGTCGCGCTTGGAAACTTCACGCTGTTGACCGAGTCCAGCCTGGGCGTGGCTCTCCAGAATGGCCGTCTCGACAAGGTGAACGCGCGTGTCACCGTGGACCTCGTTCTCGCAGATCCTTCCGCGCGTCCTACCGGCAACCTCGAAGGCGTCATCTATGAGTCGGATGGCGTGACGCCGCATCCTGGCGGTTGGGTTGTGATCGAGGACGGCCCTTGGACCAAGGCCTCGGGCTCGGGGGCCTTCGCCTTCGAAGGCCTCCCGACGGGCGACTACCGTCTGACGGCGGTCTCCGAGGACCGGGTGCAGGTCGGACGCCGGAGCGTCCAGGTGAACAGCGGCACTACGCAGTTCGCTCCCATCGTGCTGCAGGGCTTCTCGGAGGTTCGAGGGATCGTGGTGCGGGCGAGCGGTCAACCCGCGGCAGGGGTCTTGGTGGGCGCGCCCGGCGGCACGACAACCACGGACGCAGCCGGAGCGTTTGTGCTGGCTCGCGTCCCCATGGGGTCACAGACGATCGAAGCCTTTCAGGACGCTGCAACGACCCCCAACGTGGAGGTCAGTCGGCTGGGCCAAACCAGGATCACGGTCACGCCCGGCACGAACTATGCTCGCATCGAGCTCGAGTCGGTCGGCCGCATTCAGGGCACGGTGCGCGATGCGGCCGGTGCGCTTCAGCCCAATGTGCGCGTCGCGCTTCCGACCGATGGAGGCTTTCTTTGGAAGGACGCGGATGCCTCCGGGTACTTCGAGCTCGACCGCCTGAGCCTTTCGGACCACCTCATCGTTGCGCCCGCACCGGCCGTGCTCGACGTCGAGGGCGCTGTTGAAGACCTTCTTGGCGCCATCCGCAACCCGGGCTCGGTCTCGGCCGACACGCCGGAGATCCTCGATGCCTTACGCCGGATCGGGATGGCCGCAAGCGGCGAACGCCCGGAGTCCGAGACGGGGGACTTTGGGTTCATTCGGCGGACGCTGGAGTTCGACGATCAGGTGCTCACCGCGGATATCCGCTATGTCGGAAGCGGAACGCTCTCCGGGCGGATTCTTAATCACCAGGGCCGCCCTCTCGCGGCGAACGTGGACGTCTGGGGCGTGAGAAGGGGACCCACCGGGTCGCCCCGGTTCGAACGAGTGGCGACGGTTCTTTCGGATCAAAGCACCGGCACCTTCTCCATCGATGGGATCCGAATCGGCGACTATCGGGTCGTCGCACACTCGCCCTTCTACGTGGACCGGCCCTTCGTGCAGGGCACCACGCGGGTCGATGCCCCCAACGCCGCCAACCTGGAGCTTCAGTTCGCGCCTCCGGGCGAGACCTTCGCGATCGAAGGTGCGGTGTATCGGGATGGCGTGCGTCTGCCGGGCGCTACGGTTCAGGTCGCGGGCTCCAACCTCGCATCCCTCACCACGGACACCACCGGGTCGTTTCGCACGCCGCGGGTTCGGCCGGGGCTCTACACCCTTGAAGCCTCCGGGCCCACGGGGCGCGTGGGGCGGGTGGCGGTCACGGTGACGACCACCGTCGCTCGCGCGGACATCGCCCTGCTGCCCCGGACGAGCGGCATCGATGTCCGCGTCGTCGACTTTGGCGGCGCGCCGGTGGCAGATGCCGAGGTTGAGCTCCGTCGCGGAAGCTATCCTGCGGAGCTTCTCACCTCGACCTCGCCGCCGCCTCGGACGGACGTGGACGGTCGATGGTCCATCGGGAACGAGTACCCGGGTCAGTACGCGGTGAAGGGCTGCGCCGTGGTGTCTCAGACACGGTTCTGCGGCCGGGCCTCTCTCGACGTGGCGGCCGGCGAGACCCGCACGGCCACCATCACCCTGGGCCCGAGCGGCACCATCGATGGTCTGGTCTATGACGTGGATGGTCGCGCTGTCGCCAACGCCCGGGTGCGGGTCGGCAACATCGCCTACACCACCACCTCAGGCAGCGGAGCTTTCTCTGTCTCGGACGTGCCCCTCGGAACACATGTGGTCACGTCCTTCAACAACGTGACCGGGCGGTACGCGCGCGCCGAAGCGCTCCTCGAGGTCGACGGTGAGCGGGTCTCCGTGGGACTTCGCGAGTCGCCGCTTGGCCGAGTGTCCGGACACGTCATCGACGATCTCGGCACCGCCTTCGTGGAAGCGGCACAAGTCGTCGTGGACAGCGAGGATCCCTTCGCGCCTCTCCTGCGGGCCACAACTTCCCCCTCGGGTGCCTATGCCATCCCGGGTGTGCCGCCCGGACCCTATCGGGCGACCGCGAATGCAGGGCAGGTCAACGGCCGCCCCTGGCAGGGGGCCGCAGAGGGTGTGATGCCGGCCTCGGGGGGAGAGGTGACCACGGACATCTATCTCGATCCCGCGGCGCAACTCATCGTGCTGGTCCTGAACGCCCTCGGAACGCCCGAGGCCGACGCGGTCGTGACCTACAGCGGGGGAAGCGGAGTGACGGGGACGGACGGGCGGCTTACGCTCGCGCGCCTGCCCTTGGGGACCTATCAGCTCCGCGTGCAGTCTGGGCGTCCGGGCCGCGAAGCCCTCTATGCGGACGGCACCGTGAGCTTGACCGAGAGAGGGAGCTCCGTCGAGACGACCCTCCGCCTTCCCGCCTCGGGGACGGTTCGGGCCACGGTTCGGGATGGGAATGGACCCGTAGCCAACGCAGAGGTCCAGCTGAGCGGGTTGAATCTCCTTCGTCTCACGGACGCGCAGGGGGTGGCTCAGTTCGAGTACGTCCCCGTGGGTTCCGTAGAGGTCGAGGGCGCTTCGGGGGCCCTCAGAGGACAAGCGAGCGGCGAGCTGACCGCGGCGGGGCAGACCCTCAATCTCGACGTGTGGTTGGCGACACCCTCGACGATCCGAGGCCGGATCGTTCGACCGACGCTGCCCCCTGAGCTGGTCCTCGATACTCTGGTCGCGCTCACTTACACGGACCAGGCCAACGTGCCCGTAAGTGTCACCACGCGCACGTCTAACCTAGGAACCTTCGCCTTCGAGGGGGTGCCCGCCGGTCCGTTCACGCTCCAGGTGCAGGAGCCTCGATTCGGAGGCCGGCTTCTCTATTACGGCACCGTAGGGGAGGGCGTGACCTTGGATCTCGGGGATCTTCCCCTCGACGAGATGGACCCCGAGATCCAAGGTCACGCCCTCCCCTACGGTGCCGTAATAGAGAAGCCGGCCTCCGAATCGAGGCTCCTGCACCTGGAGCGTGAACGGACCGGCGG
>JBCBRU010000463.1:0-7204 GCA_039819565.1 Myxococcota bacterium
CGAGGCCAGCTCGCCGAAGCTCATGACCCTCGCTTCGATTCGGGGCGAGACCTCTTGGGAGATACGGATGCCCTACAAGAGCCGACAGAGCTTATCCAGGAGGTGGACGACCGGACCACGCTCGGAGAGGTCGAGGTCGAGGTCGTCGGCGAGAGCGCGGTGGCGGGAACGTATCTCCGAGTGCGCCGAAGCGGGGCTGCCCGCCAACGCCTCCTGGAGCGCGCGCTGAAGGAGGTTCGACACCTGCGACAGCGCCGAGGCGACCACGCAGACGCGATGGGTGCTCATCGCCGCCTCGACCCGATCGGCGATCGTCGACCAGCGCTCGGCCGTGGCTACCGAGGTGCCGCCGAACTTCATGACCAGCCAGGGTCGGGGCGTCGTCATGGCTCGGACGTTGCCCAGGCGCTCGCGGGGAGGTCAACGGGCCCGTGGCGTTCCGCCGTCGGCGCAAACCCCCGAGATCCGTCAGAGAGGGGCCGAGCACAGACCCAGCGGGCTATCCACCTCGAACATGTCGACCCGGGTCCGTGAGGAGCTCCCCGCGAAGATCGAGAATCGGACATGCACCGCCCAGAACTGACCCTCCGACACCTCGAGCGCGACCACCGCCTCGGAGGCGAGGGCGTCGGACACGAAATCCTGGGCGCGAATGTCGAGGGCGTTCGTGGGGCAGGCTCCCGAAGGTCGCAGATAGACGAAGCTCAGCCCGCCCCCTTCCTCGACCGGGCCCTCCCGTAAGAGCGCGACGGCCGGGACCTCATCCACGACGGTCCCAAAGACGGGGCCGAGGCCTCGGGAGATCCCGTCGAGCTTTGTCCAGGGCCGATCCTCGGCGCCTCCCGGGGCCCGCACGAAGGTCTGTCCCTGGACGTCCGTGGCCATCACGCCCACTTCCGCGTGGACGCGGAGCGCCTGCAAGGTGGCCGCGCTCCCGTCGATGCGGAGGGGGATCAGCCGCCCGTCCCGGATGCGCGTGGCCACGCCGTCCTCCTCGAAACCGATCGCCCAGCCTTCGCCCGGTCCGGTCCACACGACCTGCGGGACCCTGAGCCGATCCCCAGCCTCGACCTCGGCGGGACCGGCCAGGACCCGAAAGCCGGCCTCATCGAGGTGACCCAAGGTCATGGTCACCGTGGACGAGTCGGCGGCCGGATAGGCGTCGAACCCGATCAAGAAGGCCTCGAAGGGGGCGCCGGCGGGACTGCTGGCGATCCTCAGCACGGCCGCGTCTTCGAGGCGTCCTATGCCGTCCACGCGCGCCAGGCGCTCCGCGGGGCCACGAAAGAGGCCGCCTTCTCCGGCCGCGACGAGCTCATCCGGACCTCGGGCTACGAGGGCGGTGGTGGGGCCGGCCCAGTCCGCCGCGCGCTCGAACTCCCCGCTGTCGTCGGCATGGAAGACGCGGCCTCCGATGCGTACGAAGCGCTCCTCCTGGATCTCCAGGGTGGACTGGGCCAGCCACGCCCCGCCCTCAAAGTCGGGAGCGATCTGGATGAGGCTGCTCCCGAAGGCCTCCAGGCCGTCCAGGGCGAGATCGGAGGAGGGCGTGGGCGGCCCCGGGAGGAGCCGGTTGGCGTAGGTCGCGCAGGGCTCCGGTGCGCTCGCCTCGGCGAAGATGGAGCGTATGGCCGGGGGCGCGGCCTCGAGGGCGGTGGGCGCCCAGCCGTCGCCCCACGCCCAGCTCTCCGAGGGGGGAGGCAGGAGGGGGACTTCGCTGGGGACCCGCTCCGACGGGGTGAGCTGCAGTCGGTCGAGATCGCACGCGAAGGCGAAGGCCCAGACCTGGTCCTCGCTCCCCAGTACGAAACTTGGGTTGCGAGTCAGAGGGACGGCGTCGATCGCGAGACGAGGGGGCCCATCGTCGGGGGGCTCGGCCGCGAGAATGGCCGCGGAGGCGTTCGGGAAAGGGAGGGGGTCGAGCGCGAGGACCTCGTGGCAGCCCGCGACACCGAGGATCGCCGCCGCGAGCGGAGCGCGGTGAATCCGACTTTCGGCCCTCCCTTTATGCGGGCCGAAGGACCGAAGCACCCGAGCCTCAGTTGCCGAAGAGCTGTCGGTGCCAGACCGCGATGAAGACCGCCACCGCGGCCAAGCTCGGCACCGCGATGAGGGTGAGCGGTCGGGCCAGCGCGGGCTGTCGGCGGAGCGGGACGATCAGGGCGCCGAGGGCGAGCCACACGAGGATCTTCACGATGGCCCAGGTGGGAAGTCCGTAGCCCAGCTTGGCCAGCCAGCCGAAGCCCGCCACCAAGATGATGATGAGCCCGGTGCCGTGGAGGGCCACGAAAGGCGTTCGAGCCTTGGACTGGGCCTGGCCCGTGAGGGCGAGGGCGCCGAGTCCCCCCAAGGAGAGGAAGGTCAGCACGAGACCCAGGTGGTGGAGGAACTTGTAGAACATCGGCGACACGGCACCGCACGGGTAGTCGAGGCGGCGGTTGCCGGCAAGTCTCCCTCGTCCGGCTCGCGGCGCGGCTTCGCCGGCGAGAGCTCAGCCGTCGGGATACCCGGCCAAGAAGCTGTCGAGGGCTTCCTCCCAGGTGGGCATCGCGGGGAGCCCGAGCACCCGCAGAGCTCGGTTGTCGAGGCGGGAGTTCTTGGGCCGCGGGGCGGGCCGCGGATACGCTTCGGTGGTGCACGGGTCGACGCCTCGAGTGACCGACCGTCGGGCGAAGATGGCCCGCGTGAACTCGTACCACGTGGTCTCGCCTTCGCACGTCATGTGGAAGGTCCCGGCGGTGGGCACGTCCATGAGGTGGGCGATCTGCCGGGCCACGGCGTCGCAGCTGGTGGGGTTTCCCGCCTGATCGTCGACCACCCGGAGCGGCGCCCCTTCTTGGGCCCCCAGCCGGAGCATGGTGTGCACGAAGCTCGGTCCTCCCTGCCCGTACAGCCACGCGATCCTCAGGATGCAGTGGTTTGGGCAGTGGGCTCGGATCGCCTCTTCGCCAGCCAGCTTGCTCCGGCCGTAGACGGTCTTCGGCTCGGCTCGGTCCGTCTCGACATAGGGGCGGTCCGCGTCGCCGGAGAAGACGTAGTCGGTGGAGATCGCGAAGAGGCGGGCCCCGACCTGATGGCTGGCGAGGGCGACGTGCCCCGCTCCGATCGCGTTGACCGCGAACGCGGTCTCAGGATCGGACTCACAGGCGTCGACCGCGGTGAAGGCTGCCCCGTGGATAACCAGATCCGGTCGCGCCTCGGCGAGCGCGTCGTGGGTGGCGCGCGCGTCGGTCAGATCGAAGTCCTCCCGGCCGGCGAGCGTCAGCTCATGTGAAGCGAGGTGGCGGGCGAGGGTTCGACCGAGCATGCCCTTTGCTCCGGTGACCAAGATCCGCATCGCGGCGCACGCTAACAGCGGCAGACAGAGGACGCCACGACACGATGTCTGGACTGCGCTCGACCTCCCGAGCGCGAACGCGATGCTGTCCGGGGGCGCGGTCGAGGCTCAGGTGACCTGCTTCATCGACAGGCCCACCCGTCGTCGCCCGAGGTCCACGGAAAGCACCTTGACCGTCACCGTGTCTCCCACCTTCACCACGTCCGACGGGTTCGAGACCCACTGATCCGAGAGCTCAGAGACGTGCACGAGGCCATCTTGGTGCACGCCGACATCCACGAAAGCGCCGAAGGCGGTCACGTTGGTGACCACGCCTCCGAGGACCATGCCTTCCTCCAGGTCTTCCAAGGTCTGCACGTCGTCCCGGAACGAGGGGGCTTCGAAGCCGTCCCGTGGGTCCCGCCCGGGACGTTCGAGCTCGCGAACGATGTCGCGCAGGGTAGGGAGGCCGACGTCGCCCTCGACGTACGGGTCGAGGGGGATGCGGGCCGCGGTGTCGGGATCCCCCACCAGCTTCTCGAGGGGCACGCGGAGATCACGGGCCATGCGGACCACGAGGTCGTAGCGCTCCGGGTGGACGGCGGAGGCGTCGAGGGGCTGATCTCCCCCTGGGACCCGGAGAAAGCCGGCCGCTTGCTCGAAAGCCTTCTTGCCTAGCCCTTTCACGCTCAGCAGCTCCCTTCGGCTGGCGATCCGACCTTTCGCCTCCCGAAACGCCACGATGTTTTCTGCGAGCTTGGGGCCGACCCCCGCGACCCGGGCCAAGAGGGGCGCGCTGGCCGTTCCCACGTCGACGCCGACCTGGTGCACGCAGTCCTCGACCACCGCCCCGAGGGCGGCCTCGAGGAGGGCGGGGCGCACATCGTGCTGATACTGGCCCACCCCGATGGATTTGGGGTCGATCTTGACCAGCTCAGCGAGAGGGTCCTGGAGGCGACGGGCGATGGACACCGCCCCGCGGATGGTCAGGTCGATATCGGGGAGCTCCTGCCGCGCGATCTCGGATGCGGAGTAGACGCTCGCTCCCGCCTCGCTGACCGAGACCACGGGGAGGTCCCACCCGCGCTCGCGGGCCAGATCCCGCAGGAAGGCCTCCGTCTCGCGTCCCCCCGTGCCGTTGCCCACCGCGAAGGCGGCCGGTCGGTGCTTGGCCACCAGGGCTTCGACCGCACCTCGCGCCGCCGTGCGCTCCTTTTCGCTGCGGGTGAGAAACAGGGTTTGGTGGGCGAGAAGAGCGCCGGAGGCGGCCACCATCGCGCACTTCGATCCGGTCCGCAGCCCGGGGTCGACGCCCAGCACCGGACGCGCCCCGAAGGGGGCGGCGAGGAGGAGGTTCTTGAGGTTGTCGGCGAAGACCTCGACCGCCGCGGCGTGGGCTCGCGCCTGCAGTTCGCCTCGGAGCTCTCTCTCCAAGCTCGGAGCGAGGAGGCGCTTGAGAGCGTCCTCGAGCGCGTTTCGGAGTTCGGAGGCGAAAGGGGAGCGAGGGTTCAGCCCCGCCGCGTCGTGAAGGCGCGACTGAAGGTCCCGGCTGTCGACCTCCACCTTCACCCGGAGGGCCTTTTCGGCCTCGCCTCGATCCAGGGCCAGATAGCGATGACTCGGCACCTTCCGCGCCAGCTCCGAGAACGCGTTCCAGTCCTTGAAGCGCCCGTCTTCCTTGCCCGCCTTGGTGAGACGCGCGGTCAGGACGCCCTTTTGGGCGTAGAGCCACCGGAGTTGGGCGCGCAGCTCGGCCTGCTCGGCGATCTGCTCGGCGACGATGTCTCGGGCCCCGGCCAGCGCCTCCTCAGGGCTTGGGGGCCCTTTCGGACCCACGAAGCTCTTCGCCTCGCGAACGGGGTCGCCTTGCCGAGGCTGCTCGAGGATGCGCGCGGCCAAGGCCTCCAAACCGAGCTCCCGGGCGGCATCGGCCCGGGTCTTCCGACGCTTCTTGAAGGGGAGGTAGAGGTCCTCCAGGGCGGTCTTGGTGGACGCCTGGGCCAGCTTCGCAGCGAGCTCCTTGGTCAGGACACCCTGCTCCTCGAGCGCTTTTCGGATCGTGGCGCGGCGGGCTTCGAGCTCCGCGAGCGCGGTCCGGGCCGCCTCTACCGCTCGGATCTGAACCTCGTCCAGGCTCCCCGTGCGCTCTTTTCGGTAGCGCGCGATGAAGGGCACCGTCGCCCCTTCCTCGAGGAGCGCGATGACGGCCCGCACCCCCGGCTCGGGGAGTTTCGTCGTGCGCGCGACGCGGGCGCCCAGATCGGGGCCGCTCGAAGGGGGCGCTACCAACGCTCCACCCACGTTCGAACGTCGGCCTCGAAGGTCCAAGCGCGGCGGGGCTGGGTGTGGAGCTGCCCGTAAATCTCCGCGATGTCGTCGGGCCGAAGCACCCCGTCCTCGGGGCGCTCCTCGAAGACTTGGGGGAACATCGCCCTCGTGTTCTCGTTGTCGATCGGTCCGTCAATCACCACGTGGGCCACGTGCAGCCCTTGGGGGCCGAGCTCCCGAGCGGCGCTCTGGGCCAAGGCTCGAAGGGCGTGCTTGCCGCCCGCGAAGGCCGAGAATCCGGCTTGGCCCCGAAGGCTCGCCGTAGCTCCCGTGAGGAGGATGGTGCCCCGGCCCCGAGGCAGCATGTGGCGGGTGGCCTCCCGGGTGGCTAAGAAGCCCCCGAAAGCGCACATCTCCCAGACCTTTCGGTAGACCCGGGCGGTGGTGTCGAGGAGGTCGAAGCGGACGTTGCCCCCGACGTTATAGACGACCGCCTCTAGGGGGCCGATCTCGCGCTCGATGCGCTCGAAGAGGGCCACCACCTGCTCCTCCTCGCGAGCGTCGGAGTGGATGCCGGTCGCTTGGCCCCCGAGGGCGCGTACGCTCTGCAGCAGGGGGTCGAGATCGCCGCGGCGCCGGGTGGCCACGATGTGGAGCCCTTCACGTGAGAACCGGCGGGCCAGAGCGGCGCCGAGGGCATCGCCCGCGCCGATGACGAGGGCGGTGGGTTGGGGAGCGGGCATGCCCCATGTCTGCCACGCCGGGACTAAAGCTGCGAGAACCCTTCGATGGCGTAGTGCGCTTCGATGCGGCGCAGCGCGAGCACCATCGCCGCCTGTCGAGTCGAGACCTTCCGGCCGAGCCGATAGGGGGTTGCGTCGTGCCACGGCGAAGCGCGGTTTTCGTCCTCGGCCACGTCCCGGATCACCCGATAGTTCGACTTGATGGCGCGCTCGAGCTTCGCGTTCACCTCGTTCTCGGCCCAATGCTCCATGCGATTGTTCTGGAGCCACTCGTAGTAGGACACGGTCACGCCTCCCGAGTTGGCGATGACGTCCGGAATGACGTCGATGTTGCGGCGGGCCAACACTGCGTCCCCCTCGCCGGTGGTGGGCGAGTTGGCCCCTTCGGCCACCAGGCTCACTTTGAGGCGCTCCGCCGTGGCCGCGGTGATGACCCCTCCGAGCGCCGCCGGCACAAAGACGTCGGCGTCGACGTCGAAGAGGTCGTCCACGGCGAGGGCCTGAGCCTCCGGGTACCCGGCCACGGAGCGACGGAGGTTGCTGGGATTATGGTGAACGAACCGAAACAGCTGCTCGGCGTCCAGCCCCTCGGGAGCGAACACGCCGCCATCGGCGTCGGTCACCGCGACGACGCGAGCTCCCATCCGCTGGAGGATGCGCGCCGCCCAGGAACCCACGTTGCCATAGCCCTGGAGGATGACTCGCTGGCCTTTCACGTAGGCCGCGCGAGCTTCGAACCTATCCTCGATACAATAGGCTACCCCTTGTCCCGTGGCGTCGTTGCGGCCCTCGCTCCCCCCGATCCGGACATCCTTCCCCGTGACCGCGCCCCGGAGCATGTGTCGCTCATGCTCGCCGTCGGTGTACTGGCGGAGCA
>JBCBRU010000464.1:0-7187 GCA_039819565.1 Myxococcota bacterium
GGACGGAGTTCCCGCGTCATGCCCTCCGTATATTGAGCCTCCATCCCCGTGCCCAGCCCGAGCCACGAAGGGTAATGCAGACTTTACACCGCGTTATCTATTCATTACGTCCGGACCGATGGGGCGAGGCGAGGACGACGGGCTGCGCAGTCAGCTCCGGCGACGTCGGGAAGCCGCGGGTCTGTCCCAGCAGGCCCTCGGCGACCGCGTGGGAGTGACCCGGCAGGCCGTCCTCGCCATCGAAGCCGGTCGGCGCGCGCCGAGCACGCCGCTGGCGCTCCGTCTCGCCCGCGCTTTGAGCTGCCGGGTTGAAGACTTGTTCACGCTCGCCGAGTCCGAGGGGCTCGACGCCGAGCTGAGTGAATCACTTCCGATCGGGGCTCGAGTGCTCGTGGGGCGCGTGGACGAGCGCTGGGTCGCGCACCCGGTGGCCGGGGCCGCCACGCCGGCCGACGCCCTTGTCGAGCGTTCGGGGGTGCGCCCCTTGGTGGACGCCGGAGAGCTGGAGGCGCGGGCCCTGGTGGCCGGATGCGCCCCGGTGCTCGGCCTCTTGGCCCAGCTCGGTGGAGCGAGTGCGTCCGCCCGCTGGCTCCCTTGCTCGAGCCACGCCGGACTCGAGCTCCTCCAACGACGCTTGGTCCATGCGGCGGGCCTGCACCTGTCGGCGCCGGATGCCGCTACCCACGTCGAGCTCGTGCGGGAGAGTTTCCCGGGGGAGGAGATGATTCTCGTCAATCTCACCTGCTGGTGGCAGGGCCTTGCTCTCCCTGCGGGCAACCCCTCTGCGGTTCTCGGCCTCACCGATCTCGCGGCGCGAACCGCGTTTCGCTTCGCCCGGCGCGGCTCCGGGTCGGGCGCCCACGCGCTCCTCGAACGGAGCCTAGGTCCATCCGCGGCGTTCGTCGCTGGTCCCCTGGCGCGTGGCCACGAAGACGTCGCGTGGCTCGTTTTGGCCGGCGCCGCGGACGCGGGGATCGCAGCGGAGGGCCCGGTACGGATGGCCGGACTCGACTTCCTGCCTCTCGCCGAGGAGCGCTTCGATCTCGTGATGCGTAAAGAAGACGCGGAGCGGACGCCTCTCTCCCCTCTTCTCGAAGTCCTGAGCGGAGGGAAGTTCCGCAACCAGGTCCGGTGCTTGCCTGGCTACTGTTCCGAGCGCACGGGCGAACGCGCCGAGGTCCGCTGATGCGCGCCGGTCTGGTACTGCTCGCGGTCCTGGTCGGGGCCGGATGCACCGACCCGTCGGACGAGCTCACGGTGTTGGCCGCGAGCTCCCTCACGGAGGCTTTTGGAGAGCTTGCCCAGGCCTACTCGCGCCAGCATCCCGGCGTCGACGTTCGGCTCAGTTTTGCCGGTAGTCAGGTCGGACGCCTGCAGATCGAGCACGGGGCCCCTGTCGATGTCTTCGCTTCGGCCCATCCCGAGCACGTCGAAGCCTTGGTGCAGGCAGGATTGGCCAAGGAGCCCGTCGTGTTCGCCGCCAACGCGCTCGTGCTCGTCGTTCGCGCCGAGAGTGGGCTGACCCAGTTCGAAGACCTCCCCTCCGCCCGCTCGATCGTTCTCGCCGCCGACGCGGTGCCCGCCGGCCGCTATGCGCATCGGGTGCTCCAGGCGGCGGACCGACGGCGTCCGGGGTTTTTGGCTGAGGTCTCCGAGAAGGTCGTTTCCCTTGAGTCGAACGTGCGCTTGGTGCGGGCCAAGGTCGCCCTCGGGGTGGCCGACGCGGCCCTGGTGTACCGCTCGGATGCGGTCGGTACGGGGCCTGACCTCCGCGTGATCGAGCTGCCGAGCGAGCTTCGCACCCAAGTTCGGTATCCCGCGGTTGAGCTTCGGCGCTCGCATCGACCCGACCAAGCTCGGGCTTGGGTGGAGCTCCTTACCTCTCCGGGGGGGCAGGCCATCCTCCGAAAATGGGGATTCGAGGGGCCTTCATGATCTTTGGGCGCACCCGCGCGCCGTCTCTCGCCCTCGGCTCTGTTCTGATTCTCCTTCTCGCTCTGCCGGCGGTGGGGCTTCTCAGCAGCACCAGCCTCTCGGGGCTGATGGCGGGGGTGAAGCACCCGAGCTTTGTCCCCGCCCTCCTCGTCAGCTTTCGGACCACGGTAGTGAGCGTGCTCATTATTTTGGGATTGGGAACTCCACTTGCGTGGTGGTTGGCCGGCAGCCAGGGAGTGAGAGCGCAGGTCGTCGAAGGCCTCGTTGATCTTCCGGTTGTGCTCCCCCCCTCCGTAGTGGGGATTGCGCTCCTTCAGACCTACGGGGGGCGTGGGCTCCTCGGACCCACACTGGATGCCATGGGATGGAACCTCCCCTTCACCTCCGCGGCGGTGGTCATGGCACAGGTCGTAGTGGCCTCTCCTTTTTACGTGAGGGCGGCGGTGGCGGCATTTCGGAGACTCGACGAAGACCTCTTCGTGGTCGCCCGCACCCTGGGCGCCAGCCCCACCGAGGCGGTTCTCCGGGTGGCGCTCCCCATGTCGGCCCCCGCCCTGGCCGGAGGGCTGGCCTTGGCTTGGGCGCGAGCGGTGGGAGAGTTCGGGGCCACCCTGCTGTTCGCCGGCAATCGGTCGGGGGTGACCCAGACGATGCCTCTAGCCATCTATTCCACTCTAGAGGTCGATATCCACGGTGCGGTCGCGCTCGCCCTCCTCCTGGCTGCCCTCTCGGCCCTGGTGCTCGCGGCATTTCGGGGGCTCCTCGGCCGGGCGGGGCAGAGGTGAGTTTCGAGGTCGACATCGAGATGCGTCGCGGCGAAGCCGAGCTCGCTCTCCGGTTCGAGACGAGCTCGACGAGGGTGGCCGTAGTGGGGCCCAATGGTGCTGGTAAATCCAGCTTGCTTCGTGCGCTCACCGGCACGCTGAAGCCGGAGCAGGGGCGGATCCGAGTGGGTTCCCAGGTATTATTCGATCGCGCTTCGGGTATCGACGTCCCCACCGATGAGCGCAGCGTTGGTTTCGTACCCCAAGGGCTTCATCTCTTCCCGCACCTTCTCGTGGAAGACAACGTGGCCTTCGCCGCGCGGACTCGCCCCCGCGCCGAGCGTCACCGGGCGGCGCGGGCGTGGCTCGAGCGGGTTGGATGCGCGCACCTCTTCGGGCGGCGTCCACGCGAGCTCTCCGGCGGCGAGGCCCAGCGCGTCGCTTTGGCGCGAGCGCTCCTCTCCGACCCGCGGCTCCTTCTGCTCGACGAGCCGCTGTCCGCGCTGGACGTGGGGGCGCGACGGGGGGCGCGCGCGCTGCTGAAGGCCCACCTCGACACCTCCGAGCGTCCGGTCCTGCTGGCCTCCCATGACGCAAGAGATCTCCGCGCTCTGGCGGACTGGGTCGTGGTCTTGGATGGGGGGCGGGTGGTTCAGTCGGCACGCCTGTCCGAAGTCGAGGCTCACCCAATCAACGGCTTCATCGAAGAGCTCTTCATGTGACGGATCGAGCCTATCGTGTTCGAACCTCGAGGATCTGCGGGAAATTGCAAGGGTATCTACTTCCGCGGGGAGGTCTAACTCTGCAGATGTGCAATCTGCGCCCAATATTGCCGGGGGAATGTAAAAGACGCCAATCTTGGGTGGCTTCCTGTCCGATTAAGGGAAGGAGTCTGCTAGAAACGCAACGATGAGGGCGGTCCGAGGTCTGATGATCGATTCGTCCGATCCCTCTCGCGACCTCGATCGCTTTCGGCGGCGCCTCATCTCCGCTGCGGCAGGTTACACGCTCGTCGTCATCCTCGGTCTGTGGACGTTCCACGGTAGGGCGCCGGTGGTGCCTTTGGAGTGGGGGGCTCTCGCCTACTTTCCTGCCTGTGGCATCGTGCTTGCGTCAGCTTACCTTGCTCATCGCGGAGCTGTGGAGGTCGCTGCTCAGCTCTTCGTTGGTTTCCTATGGACCGGCGTCACTGCCGTTGTCGTCCTGCAGGGCGGCCTTCTGGCGAGCTTCAATATCATTGGCTACCTCACGGTTGTCATCTTCGCGGGTCTGCTGGGCGGCCGCCGTCCCCTCGCCTGGATGGCGGGGCTCACCGCCGTCGCTTGTACCGTCGTCGCGGTGCTCGAGGGGCAAGGGGGGCTGCCGAGCCCTTCCCTCGCGACGACGCCGTTCTCGGCCCTCCTCTCCCTCCTCGGGGCCATCTCGGTGGTGGGCGTCTTGATCAGCACCGCTCGACGAGAGGTGGAGCGGAGCCAGCTCCGCCTCATCGAGAGTCAGAAGCTGCTGCAGTCCAGCTTGCATGAGGCGAGAACTCATCGCGCCACCCTGGAGCGTGATTTCGCTCGGCTGGAGCAGCTCGCAGAGCTGTGTCGCGCACTCTCTGCCAGTTCGGAGCGCGAGGGGATTCACGAAGTGGCGGATCATCTCAGGGCCATGACGGGAGCTTTCGAGGTCGGGCTTGCGGTGGAGCGAGGGGAAGAGATGGTCTCCCTGCTGGACCCCCCCGATCCCGAGTTACAGCGGCGCCTTCGGATTCTGAGCGGAGATCTTCGCGTTCACGGGACGTTGCTCTTGGACCGGACGCCGGGCGAGGAGCGGTCGAGCATTTTCGTGTCGGTCGCGGGGCAGCGGGTGCGCGGAGTGATGTGGCTTCGCCGGGCCGAACGGCTCGACGCTGCGGATGTCTCCTTCGTGTCGGCCGTAGCCTCGGTGGTGGCGGGTTTCCTAGAGCGACAGCGCGCCGACCAGGCCGCCGTCGAGTCCCAAAAGCTCGAGGCGGTGGGGCGCCTCGCGCGGAGCGTAGCGCACGACTTCAATAACGTGCTCACGACCTTGCGAAGCTCCACGGAGCTCGCCCGCGACGAGCTCGAAGACCCGAACGCTCCGGTGCGGGCCTACCTCGACGAGATCGACAAGGCGGGCGAGCACGCCACCGCCCTCGTGGCCCAACTCACGACCATGAACCGCCGAGAGGGACCCGAGCTGGCGGTGGTTCCGCTGGCCAAGCTCACTCGCGAGCTGGCCCCTCTGTTGCGTCGTCTAGCGGGGAACCGCCATCCGCTGCTGCTCGAGGTGGCTCGCAAGGTTGGCTGCGTTCGGGGGGACGGGACCCAGCTCGAGCAGATTCTTCTCAACCTTGTCGCCAACGCCCGCGATGCCTCCCGTCTCGGCGGGCGCATCTGGGTGCGGGTGGACTCCAATCCTTTCTCGGTCTTCCTCGAAGTCCAGGATGAGGGGGCGGGGATGACCGAGAGCGTACGCCAGCGCGCCCCGGAAGCGTTCTTCACCACCAAGAAGAAGGGCACCGGCCTCGGCCTGGCGACCGCGCACGACATCGTCGCGAGCTACGGGGGCACCCTGAGAATCGACTCCCACGTGGGACAGGGTACGACCGTGCGCATCGAGCTGCCGCGGCTCGTCGATACGGCCAGCGCTCAGCCGTCGCTCGACCTCGCGAGATAGCTCCGCACGCTCGACGCTCCATTCCCCGGGAGACGAGTGATCAGGGGCACGGCTGTCCCCCATCGATTCGACCCTCAGCTTTTGCTTCAATGCGCGCATGGCTCCGTCCCGTTCTGTCCCTCTCTTCGGTTCCGCGCTGACGTCCGCGGCGCTCCTGCTGGCTGGGAGCGGGTGCGATGGCGTCTCGATCATCACCGATCCTGATATGGGGCCGGGCGGCTCACTCACGAAGGGCGTGGTGACGGGCGAGCTGTCCATCTTTACGCCGGGAGCGGTTGGACCGGAGGCCACGGCCACCGAGGCTCGCGCCGCCCCATCCTTTGACGCGCAGGCGGTCATGTCCGCGCTTCGCGCACGCTTGCCCACAAAGACCGCCGCCCGCGGCCTCGAGGGTGTCGAGCTCGAGCTGGAGCTCCCCGGAGGATCCGCGTGGGCGCTCCCCCGTGATCCCGACGCTTCCTTCGTGCCTGGCGAGCTCCTCGTGACCTTCCGCAGTCAGGGGCTCGAAGCCGTCCCGCACCTTTCTGAGAACCCGGATCTGGCCCTCTGGCGTTTCGAGGTGGGCGTCTTCGGCGGGCCGGCGGTGGCTACGGTGCGGATTCGCGACGCCCAGCGGCCGGACCGGGCCATCGGCCCCGACGAGACGCTGTGGCTGCGGGATCGCCTCGCGACCCACGAGGCCTTTCGGATCGTAGAGCTCAATCGCTATCGCTGGCCGCTCGCGGAGCCGAACGATCAGGCTTTCGCGGCGCAGTGGCACTACCCAAAGATGAACCTCCCCGCGGCCTGGGACATCACTCAGGGATCGCCGCAGGTGGTGGTGGCGGTGATCGACGACGGCGTGAACCCCCATCCCGACCTCACCCGCAGCATGGGCGGCTTCGACATGATCAGCGACGTGGCCATCGCCGGCGACGGAGACGGTCGGGACGCCGTACCCTCGCAAGTGCCCCTGTCCCACGGCACGAGCAGCGTCTGGCACGGCACCCACGTGGCGGGCACGGTGGGCGCGACCACCGACAACGGTCAGGGAGCCGCCGGCGTGGACTGGAACGCGCGCATCCTCCCGGTGCGGGTGCTCGGAAAGGTCATCCCAGGGCGCGGCGCGGGCACCTCCGTGGACATCATCGCGGGCATGAATTGGGCGGTGGGTATCGACGTGCCGCAGGCCCCGACGAACACCAACCCTGCCGATGTCCTGAACCTCAGCCTCGGGGGAGGTGGCCTCGTGCAGGCCGAGCAGGAGGCCATCAACGCCGCCGTGGGTCGAGGAGCCGCGGTGGTGGTGGCCGCGGGGAACGAGAACCGCGACGCCGGCCTCACTTCCCTGGCCGGCTACCAAAACGTCATCGTGGTGGGCGCCACCGACCACGGTGGCCGTCGTGCTCCCTACTCGAACTTCGGTCCCGCCATCGACATCATGGCTCCGGGCGGCCATCTCGGTGCCGACGCCAACGCCGACGGGCGCCCGGACGGGGTCCTGAGCACCTTCCTCGACGAGTCAGGGCAGCAAACGGGTTTCGCCTTTCTAGAGGGGACGTCGATGGCCTCCCCGCACGCGGCCGGGGTGGCCGCTTTGATGAAGGCGGTGCGGCCGAATATCACCCCCGCCGAGATCGAGCAGATCATGAAGGACACGGCCGTGACGTCGAGCCGCTGCAATGAAGGTTGCGGTGCGGGGCTGGTCAACGCGGCGGCGGCGGTGATCGCGGCGCAGGGCGGCGCCAACCCCATGGCCCCCCCGAGCCTCGCTTTGGGCTCGGAGCGCGTGAACATCGGCAGCCAGAGCCCGGTGCGGTTTACTAC
>JBCBRU010000465.1:0-7171 GCA_039819565.1 Myxococcota bacterium
GCCGTGACCCAGCTGCTGTCCGCGCCGGCGCGGGCACGCGAGCCCACCCCTGCGGAGCGAGAGTCTCTCGTCGGGCGTAGTCGTCGGGAGGCGTCTCGTGCCTCGGCGCTTTCCGGAGCGCTGTTCTTCCGTAGTGGCTGAAGATGTCGGCCGACTCCTGGACGGGCCGACTCACCGTGAAGACGTCTACTCCGATCTGCGTCCGCAGTGGAGCCTCCCGACGACTACGCCCGACGAGAGACTCTCGCTCCGCAGGGGTGGGCTCGCGTGCCCGCGCCGGCGCGGACAGCAGCTGGGTCACGGCCGCCCGCACCGCTCGCGATCGCGCTTGACCGGCCTGGTCCGGCAGGAGGGCGCGAACCCCCTCACCAAGGGTGATCGCGTCGCAGCGCTTTCCGGCGTCGCGATGGGTAGCGTGTGAAAAGAGCTCGTCGAGCGACCGAGGAAGCTCGGGTCGCAATCGAGACGGCGATGCGGGGTCGGCGTTTGCGATCTGATACATGAGCTCGCCGTCGTTCTCCCCCCGGAAGGGCCGGGCCCCCGTCGCGAGTTCGTAGAGCGTCACGCCGATGGCGTACACATCGCGGCCCGGCTCGGCCGTCTCTCCGCGAAAGACCTCCGGCGCCATATAGTGAATCTTCCCCTTCATGTGACCGGCGCGGGTAGCCCCCACGCGATCCCCAGTCGCCACCCCAAAATCGACCAATCGGGTGACGCCGTCTGTCCCAAGGACCAGGTTCTCGGGGCTGATGTCTCGATGCACCCAGCCCGCGGGCTCGTCCGAGCCATCATCCGCGGGGTAGTCGTGCACGTGGGCGAGCCCGTCACAGGCATCGGCCACCGCCGAGAACACCACCTCGAGGGGGAGCCGCCGGCGACGGTGGCCAGCCTCGCGGAGAAGCTGGCGAAGGTTCCACCCGGAGAGAAACTCCATCTCGATGAAGTAGAGCCCGTCGAACACCCCGACGTCGTGAATGCTCACGATGTTGGGATGGTCGAAGCGAACCCCGAGTTCGGCTTCGCGGAGGAACATCCGAACGCACTCCTGATCCTCGGTGAGGTGGGGCAGCATCGTCTTGAGCGCGACCTTGCGAGAGGGCTCGGCACGATGATGAGCGCGCCACACGGTGGCCATCCCACCGATGGCCAGCTGGGCCTCGACCCGATAGGGCCCGAAGTCCACGTCGGGCTCGAGGGAACCGGGGATCGTCACGGGCCGGCCGAGCGTCGACGCTCATCGAGGTTCGCGCACGCCTGCAGCAGGGCCGAGGGGGTGTCGATGGCCGTAGGGAACTCCGCGTCGAGCGTCTCGGGTTGAAGGGAGAACGTACCCTTCTTCCATTGAAGGAGGGTCTCCAAGGCATGAAGGACACGTTGCTCGACCTCTTTCACGGAGGCGGGTCGAGAGCGCACGGGGGATCCGGGAAGGCGCGCATCGACCAAACGGCCTCGGGCCAAACGAAGCTCGGCGGGACTCGAGCCCGTCTCGCTCTCGATGGAGAGCACACCGGTGGACCGGGCGTGACCGAGAAGCCCCAGCACGTCGGACAGAGCCACCAGCGACAGGTCCCCCTGCAGCACCTTGGGTCCGCGAGGCTCGAGCACGCCTGCCTTCGAGCCGAGTCGCTCCATACACTTTCGGATCTCGTGGTCGGCTCGCACCAGAGGTCGAACGCCCGCCCACATCCGGCGCGCTTCGTCGAAGCGCCCCGCCTCTACCGAGGCCAAGAGCAGGTTGCGAGCGCTGCTCGAGCATCCCGGTCGAATCATCTGCAGTCGGGATAGATCCGCGAGAGCTTCGGATCGGGCGCCCAGAGCCCAGTGCGTTTTGGCTCGCTCGAAGAGAGGGTCAGAGAGGGTTGGCGCCCGCGTGACGATCCGCTCCAGCCGCTCCAGCGCCGGTGCAGGGTGGCCAGCCTCGCGATCGAAGATCGCGACGGCCACGTCGTAGGCCAAGGAACGACGAGCGTCCTCGCTGGTTCGGTCGAGAAAGCGGACCGCCTCCTCGAGAGGCCCGACCTCGAGGAGGATCCGAGTGGCGTCGATCTCGAAAGCCGAAGCCAAGCGCGGCCATAGCCTCTCCGCGTCGTGAAGCTCCCGCAGTCCCTCGTCGACCTCGCCCTCAACGAGACGCAGACTCCATGAAAGACGGGTGGCTTCGATGCGGCTGCGCTCGTGACCGCGAGTGAGGGCCGCCGCATCGAGATGATCACGGATGCGAGCGCGTACCAGGGGATCCGAGGCACGAGCGCCTCCTCCGAAGACCCTCGCGGCGAGGGCGAGGGAGATAGAGAGATGATCGGTCCCGCTGACCCGTCCACGTCCGAGGACATGTTCAAATCGGCCAGCCCGTCCCTGAAGAGCTCCCTCTTGCAGCCACTCGAAGCCTGGATGCACCCACCGACGAAAGCTCAAACCCATCGGCGCCCCCCTCTGTCTCATGATGAGCGCGGTCCGCCGTCGACGCAAAGGTCGTTCCTGTACGCGCTTTTGTATACATCTGACCGTTGGAACAGCAGAGCGAGGCTCACGAAGATCCTTAGAGCCCGTCCACGCTCGTGTGTCTCGTCCCGAGAATCGAGCACCATCGGCGTCTCTTTACGCAACATCGCGAGGCGCCTGTAAAGACGGCCAGCTTAAAGAACCGGGCAGCTGTCTGAGCAGACATGAGGTGATTCGAGCTAGACCTGCACGACTCGATCGGGCCCACCTCGCAGGTAGACGTTCAGGTCTTCCCAGGATGGCGGTTAGTGTTATTCCGCACACCCATTGTGTTCACCTGGTGCTTCGGACAGTCTTTGCGGCGATGACGCCGTGCGGCTTGCCCCTCCGTCGTGTTCGCCCTCGGCGGCACCCGGAGCCTGCCCTATCGGCCATAAATCGACATAGTTCCGACGGCTTGTGTAGCGGAAAGCGAAATCGATGAGCGCCGATCCAGAAGACGGAATTTTGCGCGCCGGTCGAGAATACGCAGGTTCGGAGCGCAAAACTACGCTGCTGCAGCGCATCAGATTGAATACACCGAGGCCCGGACGGGCACCCGGCCGAAGGGAGCATCTGGTCGTCGTCGGGGGTGGGATGGCCTCTCACTACTTTCTTCGCCAGCTCGTCTCCAACGGGTCCATCGATCGCTTTGATACCCGCGTTCTGTGCGAAGAATCCGTCGCCCCCTACGACCGTGTCCACCTTGGCAGAGTGCTCGACGGCAACGCGCTCAACACCATCGAGCTGATCAGCGCCGCTTGGTACGAGCACCACCGTATCCAGCTGCGCCTCGGGGAGCCCGGAGTCGCTCTCGATCCCACCGGCAAGCGCATCACCACGTCTTCGGGCGAAGTCCTGGACTACGACCGTCTCGTGTTCGCGACCGGCGCCGCGGCGCTCCGGCCCCCCATCCCGGGGAGCGACCTCGACCGGGTTCTGACCTATCGAAACGCGAGCGACGTGGACCGCATCGCCGCCAAGGCGTGGGGAGCGAACCGGGTCCTGGTGTGTGGGGGTGGACTCCTCGGGCTCGAAGTGGCCCGAACCCTCCAGCGGCGCGGACGCAAGGTCACGGTGGTCGAGACCGCGGACCATCTCCTTCCTCGCCAGCTCGACCCGCGGAGCGCCCAACTCGTCGAAGCGGAGCTCCGCAAGCTCGGCCTCGAGCTGTTCCTTCGATCCAGGGTCTCGTCGATCACGCGCTACGGGCGTCGGCTGAGGGTTCGGATCGACGGAGGAGCCCTCCGCAAGGTCGACTTGGTTGTCCTCGCCGCCGGCATTCGCCCCCGAGACGATCTCGCGCGGGCGGCGGGACTCGAGTGCGACCCAGGCGGCGGTATTCGCGTCGATGATACGCTCGCCACTTCGGCCGACGGCATCTTTGCCATCGGGGAGTGCGTTCGCCACCGGGAGCAACTCTACGGGGTGGTGGCCCCCTGTCAGCGCATGGCCGAAGTCTTGGCCCGACGCTTCCGGGGGGAGAAGGCCACCTTCGAAGGCTCCATGCCCGCCACCCGCCTAAAGGTCCCCGAGGTAGAGGTCACAGCGGTGGGCGACACCCGAGGGGTCGAACCCACGTGCCGGGTTCTATCCTGGCAGGAGGGTCCCTGCCGGCGCCGCGTCGTCCTCGACAAGGGGCGAGTCGTGGGGGCGGCCGCGGTCGGCAAGAGCACCGAGGTGCATCACTTTCAGGAGGCCGTGGCCAGGAAAGCGCGGGTCTACTCCTGGCAAGTGCGTCGATTCGAGCGCACGGGTCGACTGTGGCGAGATGGAGGCCATAACCCGGTCGAGACCTGGCCATCCTCGGCCATCGTCTGCACCTGCACCGGCGTGACCTGCGGAACCCTTCGCTCCTGCTCGGCTAAGGGGGCTCGCACCTCGGCCGAGCTCAGCCGAGACACCGGGGCCGGCTCCGTGTGCGGCACCTGTCGGCCGCTCCTCGAAGAGATGGCGGGAGAGCGCACGCAAGGGCGTCGCGCGGCCTCCGGGGGGAGCATGGCCGCTTTCGGAGGGGCCGCCTTCTTCTTCGTCGCGGCGGCAGCCGCGCGAGGCCCCATCCCCATGTCCGTGTCTGTCGCTGCGGGGCCGAGCATCGACGTACTCTGGAGGGACTCAGGCTGGAAGCAAGTCAGTGGGTTCTCCCTGCTCGGTCTCTGCCTCCTCGCGACCCTCGCTCTATCCTTGCGGAAGCGATGGAGATGGATCTCGCTAGGGGCTTATCCCTTGTGGCGGGCCTTCCACGCGGCGATCGGCGTGCTGGCCGTGCTCGCAGCGGGCGCTCACACCGGGTTTCGCATGGGCGACAACTTGAACTTCGTGCTCATGGCCTGCTTCGTTTCTCTGATCGTGGTGGGCTCCGTCGCCGGCCTGTTCACGAGTCTCGAACATCGCCTTCCGCCCTCCTTGGGGAGCGCGCTACGTCGAGGCTGGACCTGGCTCCACATTGGGCTCTTTCTCCCTCTGCCGCTGCTGATCGCGGCCCACGTCCTGACCGTTTACTTCTATTGAGCCAAGCCCCGTGCGAAAGCGACCTCCAACCTATCTGGTGCGACCGAAGTGAGATGGCTCTTCTGGACCGTTTGGATCGGCGGTACGGCGGCGGGGGCGATCTTGCTCTGGTTCCTAATGGCGGTGCCGGAGGCTCGAGACTGGTCTTTCGTCGACCGTCGCGTATTTCTCCCCGGCGCCACCACCGACGGCCACTATCAGATCGAGCTGGCCTGTGAGTCCTGCCATGGCGAAGGCTTCAGCGACCCCAAGGCGCTGCAGGCTTCCTGTGTTCGATGTCATGGCGACGAGCTCGAAGCGGCCAACGACTCCCATCCGAGGACGAAGTTCACGGACCCTCGCAACGCGGATCGCGTGGCCATCCTCGACGCGCGATGGTGCGTGACTTGCCATCAGGAGCACCGGCCCGAAGTCACGGGAACCATGGGGCTCAGCCTCCCCGGGGACTATTGCTTTCACTGCCACCAGTCGATCGGCGAAGAGCGCCCCACCCACGAGGGACTCGCCTACGACAGCTGTGCGGACGTGGGCTGCCATAACTTTCATGACAACCGGGGCCTCTACGAAGACTTCCTGGTCGACCATAGAAACGAGCCCGCGCTCCTCGAGTCTCCTCGCGTCCCCCTTCGAAACCTCGCGGCCGTGTTCGCGACCGAAGCCGGAGATCACGCTCCGCTCGAAGCCAAGGATCAAGATGCGACCGCATCCTCCTCCGACCCCATCGTCGAGGAGTGGGCCGCGAGCGGCCACGCCCGCGGGGGGGTGAACTGTAGCGAATGTCACGGAGCGGGCGCCACCTGGACCGACCATCCCCAGGTATCGGTGTGCGAAGAGTGCCACGCACTCGAGGTCGAGGGCTTCAGCCACGGCCGGCACGGCATGCGACGGCTCGTGGAGGGCGCGCCCATGACGAAGGGCGAGGCGAGGCTCCCTATGACCCCTAAGTCCCCGGAGCGAGACATGGATTGCCACGCCTGCCATCCGGCGCACGCGTACGATACTCGAGCCGCAGCGGTCAGCGCGTGCCTGGACTGCCACGCCGACGAGCACTCGCGAGCCTACGAAGGCTCACCGCACCATGAGCTGTGGAAGAAGGAAGAAGCGGGAGAAGCTCCTGCGGGGAGCGGTGTCTCCTGTGCAACCTGTCATCTCCCTCGGGTCGAGACCGAGGCGCGCCCGGACCAGATCTTAGTGGCGCACAACCAGAATGACTATCTCCGGCCGCGGGAGAAGATGATTCGCAGCGTATGTATCCACTGCCACGGCCTGGCTTACACCATCGACGCCCTCGCGGACGAGGCTCTGGTGGAGAGCAACTATCGAGAAGCACCGCAGCGAAGCGTTCGCAGCATGGAGTATGCGACGGAGCTGCGGTGGGAGTTGGAGGGTCGGGCGCCACCGTTCGCGCTCGATGAGGATCAAAGAAAGGACGGAGAAGAGAAACCATGACCGAATACCGACGACTGACGACCATCACCACCCGCCTCGTGATGACGGCCTTTCTGGCCGGTGCGGCTGGGGGCTGCCAGAAAGCCACCCCCGAGAAGAGCGGAATCGATCCGAAGACCATGGCCGACGCGCTGCACGCGGTCATGGAGTCGGACCGCACCGTCTACACCCGCAACGTGGTGAACCGCTTGGCCAAGGAAAAGGAGATCATCAAAGCGAGCGAGCACTGGAAGGACGAGGACGCATTGCCTCTGCCCGCCCAGATGTTCCGCATGGGAGCGGAGATGGTGGCCAAGAAGGAGGCCGGCTTTACCTACTCGCTCCTCTCGATGTGGCCCATCAACAAGCAGAACAAGGCGCGCACCGATGCAGAGAAGAAGGGCCTGGCCTTCGTCGCCGAGAATCGCGGTGAGAACTTCTACGCCGAAGAAGATCTCGGAGGGCAGAAGTATTTCACGGCCATCTACGCCGACACCGCGGTGGCTCCCGCTTGCGTCTCCTGCCACAACGAGCACAAGGATAGCCCCCGCAGCGACTTCAAGATCGGGGACGTGATGGGCGGCGTGGTGCTCCGCATCGCCCTCAACTAGTTGCGCCCGGCGTAGATTGTGAGCCGCCCCTCCAGGTGATGGATCTCGCCGCGTGGTCATTCGGCGAAGAGGAAGCCTACCGAGGTAGGCGACGAGGAGATCGCTCCGCCGGCGGTGGACGAGCGGTGCCCAGGCGGCGC
>JBCBRU010000466.1:0-7156 GCA_039819565.1 Myxococcota bacterium
CGAGCTCCGTAACCTCACGGACATTGTCTCCCTGCACGTGGCACAGCACCAGAGCCGCGTCATGTCGAGCGGCCACGTCGAAGATCGCGTCCGCTTCGCGCATCCCGGTGGTCAAGCCGCTGGTCGCGGACGGCATTCTCGTCTCCGTAGAGAGCTACCACCCGGAGGTCCTCGAAGCCTGCGGAGCGGCGGGGGCCCAGGTCTTCAACGTGACCGGGATGCGCGAAGCGGACGCGATCTTCGACGTGGCCGCTCGACATGACGCGGCTCTGGTGCTGTGCCACGTGCAGGGAGACAATGTCCGTGAGGTTACGGAGCTCGAGGACCTCGGGGACATCATCCCGCGGCTCGAAGGATACTTCGCGGATCTCATCCAGAGGATGGAGGCCCGCGGCGTCCATCGGGCCTTCGTCGATCCCGGCCTCGGTTTTTACTACAAGAACCTCGTCGACGGAGTGGACCGGGTTCGGTTTCAGCTGGATACCTTTCTTCAGACTTTCCGTCTTCAGTCCCTGGGATATCCCAGCTTCAATATCGTGCCTCATGCGCCGGACGTCTTTCTCGACGACGAACGCCGCCAGGCTGAGCCCTTCTTCTCGGTGTTGGCTTTCTTGGGAGGAACCCACATGGTGAGAACCCACGAGGTGAGACGCCTCGCCCGGGTCCTGCGGGCGCTTCAGCTCTATCCGGACGGGGAGGGCTGACGTGGAATCCCGTAGAGTTCTGGTGACCGGCGGCGCATCCGGTCTAGGGCGGGCGATCGTCGAGCACTTAGCTCAGGCGGGATACCGGGTGGTTGGCACCTATCGCAGCTCAGGGGAGGCAGCAGCCGAGCTGGAGGCTCGCTTCCCAGGTCAGATCGAGATGGTTTCGACGAACCTCGCCCGAGCCGAGGACCGGTCTCGCCTGGTGGAGCAGTGTCGTGAGGGGGGGCTGCACGGACTCGTGAACAATCTCGGGATCTATCCTGAGGAGTACATAGAAGACATCGACACCGAGCTCTTCGAGAAGGTATTTCATCTCACCTGCACGGTGGGCTTCGACCTCGTAAAGCGGTGCCTCCCGCTCCTGGAGGCGGCGAACGGGGCTCGGGTGATCAACCTCGGAGATTCCGGGGCGGACCGTATCGAGGCCCGAGCCCAGGCCACCCCGTATCATATCGCGAAGCTGGGCGTGCACGTCTTGACCCGAACCTTTGCGCAGCGTCTCGGGCCGAAAGGGGTGACGGTCAACATGATCTCCCCCGGGTTTCTGGAGAACTCGGTGGGGGAGCCAGGGGAGCCCATTCCTCTCGGCGAGCCCACGCGTTTCGAGGACATCTTGTCGGCCCTGGATTTCCTGCTCTCGGACGGGGCTCGACACGTGAGCGGGGCCAACCTTCTCGTCAACGGGGGGTGGAACTTGGGTTGAGCCAGCGGGGATGGGCTACGTCGAGGTCTGACATGTCGGACCCCTTGGTCCGGATCGCGAGGCGGCATCGCTGTCCGCCCGTGACCGACTGGGACTCGAGCACTACCAGGGCGCCGCCGGAAGCCTCCACCAGGGCTCGGTCGAACTCCATCGACCGCCAGCATGCTTCCGCGTTTCCCGTGCCGCGAAGGGGACACCGAAGGTGGATTTCGACGAAGGCGGTCTCGCCTTCGGTGCGCACGATGGGAAAGGCACTGCGCGGCTCGGGCATGAGGCGGTGCCACTCCTCCGCCAGGCTCCGGGCGTCGGGCTGCTCCCGTCGACCGAAGGTCCAGTGTACGAGGCTGGCGAACCGGCGGGCGAGCCACAGGGCCGCCGGTTCGAGTCGATCCACTCGAGCCATCGCGAACAGGAGCCGGCCGGTCTCGATGAAGATGGGCACGGTGTAGATGCGCCGAAGAAGAGCCCGCACCTCCTCTTCCTGCCTTGCCGGCTTGGTTTCGGAAAAGGCGCGGTTCATCATTTTGAGCATGCGCGAACGCATCCATCAGCGGATGCGTCCGGCGAGAGGAGGCCACGGCGTCGACGGGACTCGGGCCTCGTCGAGGGCCTCGCTCAGGGGGTCTCGGCCGGCGCGTCCGCCCCCGTCTTCGCGATCTCGGCGGGCAGGGCCGGGAAGATGAGCTGGCGGTCTCCAGGGCCGGCGCTCTTGGACTCGATACCGTGCCGGTGGCTCCCCTCCAGCTGGCCTTGCGGCTCGATCATCTCGACCGCCACGAAGCCGCCCGAGGGCGTGAGTCGGCCGGCATGAACGGCGGTGAGGCAGACGTAGCTGTTGAAGGCGTACCGGTCGGTCCCATAGACGCGGCGGCCGGGAAGCTTGTCGGGGGCGGGCGGGCAGTGAAAGACGAAGCGCTGGCCGACGAGCTTTCGGTACGCCAAGCCCGTGGTCGTGAATTTGGTGCTCCACTTCAAACGCGGCGCGTACTCCCGCTGAATGGGCGTCAGGCGTTGGGCGAAGGCTTTTCCAAGAAAAACGATGCTGCGGGAGGTCCCGGGAAAAGGCGTGGAGGTCACTCCGTGTTTTTTGGCTCCGGTGTAGGCGTCCAAGCCAGGATTCAGCTGGACGGTGATTTTTCCTCCCTTCCAGCCTACCGCCCCGGAGTGCACCGCGGCCACGCAGAGGGGCGTGGTGCTGGGGTAGACGTTGGTGCCGTGAATGCTAGGGATCTCGTCTCTTGGGGTCCGCTCCGGACACTCGAACGAGAACCGCTGACCGACGAACTTGTCGCTGTCGACCTGGAAGTGCTTGATGGCCGTCTTCCACTCCAGGCGCTCATAGGAGGTGGCCTGAGCGGCGCTCTCGGCGCCGATGAGAAGCAAAAGCGCGGAGGCCAGGGCGAGGGGGCGAGCGCTCGCCCGGGCTCGCGGGGTGAGAGGAGGTCGGGGGGATGAGGTTGGGGTCATTTGTCCCCTCAAGCGAGTTCCGCGCGGCTTCGCGACATCGACGCCCAGAAAAGGCTCGAGATGCTCTCCCAGAGAGGTCGTCGGCTAGGGCGCGCGGCCGGCTCCGCCTCTCCCCAGCCCCCCAAAAAAAAAACGGCATCGCGCTGTCGTTTCCAGGTCGGGATCTCGCTTTCAAGACCATGAAGAGCGCCACGGTGCCGCAGCGCAGAGCTTCGAGTTATAGCTGGAAGAGCGACAGTGCCATGGCGGAACGGGAGAAGTTATCGCGCGGGCCCGTCTCGCCGGACGGGGGCCCTCGGGCAGCAGCTGCGGCCGACGGGCGTACGACGTCGTCTCCCGTGACGACCCTTCTTCGCCGCTACAGCGAGGGGCACCGCGAGAGCCTGGGCCAAGCCGTGGCTCTCGTCTATGACGAGCTTCACAAGATCGCTCGGCGTCAGCTCGGGCGGTCTAGCGTACCTGTCGACGCCACCGTCCTCGTAAATGAGGCCTTCGAGAAACTCGTCCGTGGTCAGACCCAAAACGTGCAGGACCGTCGGCACCTTTTCGCCATTGCCTCCCGAGCCATGCGCCAGATCGTCGTGGACCATCATCGGGCCAGCGGAGCGGCCAAGCGGGGGCAGGGGGCGGTCTTCGTGACCTTGACCTCCCACCAGATCCAGGGCCTCGAGGACCCGGAGCAGTGGGTGGCTGTGCATCAAGCGCTCGAGAAGCTCGCGGAGCACAGCCAGGACCTCGTCGAAACCCTGGACATGGCCTGCTTCGGAGGGCTCTCCAACCAGGAGATCGCGGAGCTCACCGGCTCGAACCTCCGAACTGTGCAACGCAAGCTTCAACGAGCAAGGACCTGGCTCGCTCACTTCATGGTCGAGGCCAGCTCGGGAGACTAGCCGTGGACGCCCCCGTCTTACCCTTCGAAGAGCTCGACGCCCTCCTCGAGGAAGCCTACGCCTTGGAGGGTTCGGAGAGGGCGGAGTTCGTGGCGAGACTCCCCGATCGGGAGCGCGAGCAGGTCCAGCAGCTGCTCGAGATCTCGAACGCGCTCACTCTGGAGCGCATCTCTTCAGAGGTTCGAGGGGCTTTCGAGGAGGTGTCTCTTCGGCTCCCCACAGCCGGTCCCTGGCGTCTTCACGAGGAGCTGGGCTCCGGGGGGATGGGGCAGGTCTTTCTGGCCAGCCGGGTCCTTCCGGACGGCCACCGAGACGATATCCAGCGAGCCGCGGTCAAGGTACTTTGGTCGGTGCGGGCGCACGACGAGGTTCGGGCTCGATTCCTCCGCGAGCGCCGCCTCTTGGCCTCGTTGAACCATCCCGGTTTGGCTCGCTTCGTCGACGCCGGCTTTCTTTCCGATGGGCGGCCCTGGTTCGCGATGGAGTACGTCGCGGGTCGCGCCATCGACGAGCACGCGCGAGGCTTGCCGCTGCAGGCAAGGCTGCAGCTCTTCGTGGAGGTGTGCGCGAGCGTGGCCCACGCTCATCAGCGACTGATCGTGCATCGAGACATCAAGCCCCAGAACGTCCTCGTGGACGAGACAGGGCGAGCCCGACTCCTTGACTTCGGTATCGCCGGGGTCCTGGAGGACATCGACGATGGCGTGCACACCCAAACCTCCGGAGCTCCCCTCACCATTCAGTATGCGAGCCCCGAGCAGCTTCGGGGAGGAGTGATCACCGCCGCCAGCGACATCTATCAGCTCGGACTCCTTCTCTACGAGCTCCTGACCGGGCGCCGACCGTACGATCTGAGCGGGACGTCGCTGATGGAGGCCCTCGACGTCGTGAACGAGCGCACGCCCGTCAAGCCGAGCGCTCACGCGTCGGAGGTCTCGGCGGACCTCGACGCGATCGTCATGACCGCCCTCGCCAAAGAGCCCGACCGGCGGTACCGCTCCGTCAACGAGCTTGCCGAGGACATTCGTCGGCTCGAACAGGGCCTGCCCGTGCGCGCGGTGCCTCCCACGCCGTGGTACCTCGCGCAACGCTTCCTGCGGAGGAACTTGGTCTTGGTGCTCGTGGCAGCGCTGAGCGCTCTCGGCTTGGCCACGGCCACGGTGGTCTCGGTCTCGATGGCCAACGAGGCCACCGCCCAGGCGGCGCGGAGCCAGGCTGCGCAGCAGATTCTCTCCGATGTCTTTCGTAAGGCCGACCCCTTCCGCGAAAACGGCGCTGCGGTCACCTTGAAGGAGGCCCTGACGAGGGCCCGGCCGGAGATCGAGGCACGTCTCGGCGACGACGCTCTCTTGGCTTTCGAAGTGAACCACACCCTCGCGGACATCTATCAGAGTCTCGGCCTCATCGACGAGGAGCAGACGGCCTTTCGGGCGATGCTCGAAGCGGCGGATCGCTTGAGCGAGGATCCCGTGGACGCTCGGCATCTCACCGCGATCGCCGGGATGGGCAGCGTCTTGGCTCGGACCAATCCCGTCGAGGCCGTCATCTATTTCGATGCGCGGCTTCCGGCCCAGCCGGGTTCTGCGGAAGCGGTCGGCGCTTGGCTCAGCGCTCAGTATTCCTACGTGGGTGCTCTGAGCCGGGTCCGGGAGTTCGGTCGGGCGGATGCCGGCACCCTCAGCATGGCTGAGATCGTGGAGAGATTCGGGATCGACAACCCCCGAACGCAAGGTCGGCTCAGTCAACTGCGGGCCGAGATGGCCCGGCGGGCGGGGGACACGGAGGCCGAGGCTTCCCATCGAAAAGACACCGTCGAGTACATGCGGACCGCCGACAATCCCTCCGCGCTCGCCGTGATCCTCAGTAACTACGCTATCTATCTGGGCCGCAGCGGCCGCTACGACGCGTCCGAAGCGGCCTTCAAGGAGGCCCTGGCCATCTTCGAAGAGGCCAATCTCCGAGATCCGACCTATGCCACGGTGCTGAGAAGCTACGCGGGACTTCTCTTTCGGACGAACCGAGTCGACGAAGCGATCGCGGCGGCAGAGAAGAGCCTCTCGTTGCTTGCGCCCTCCTCTCTGCTCTACGCCCGCTTCGTGGGAGAGCTGAACCTCGCCCGGTACCACTTCGTGGCTGGGAACCTCGAAGCCACCCTATCCGGAATGCTTCGCGCGCTTCCTCCGGCCTTCGAGGGGTTTCGGGGAGACCCGGCCGTACCCCGTCGGATGCTGCCTCTCTTCGCCAAGGCGCTCGTCTTCGGCGGGGCCCCCGAGGTCGCGCAGGTCGCCCTCAATACCGGAGACCGAGAGTGCGAGGGGCGACCGCAGTGGCGATACGCGCTGGAAGCGGTCGAGGACCGGCGCGACGCCGCGGGCCGAGAGAAGGTCACGGCGGCCGTGCGAGCGCTCGAGGTCAAGTCGAGGGCAGGACATCTGAGCCAAGGCGAGCTGGACGGTTTCGCCCACGTATTCGCAAGCGAGCTTCCTCCTTTCTTCGATGCTCAGGATCGCTGGGAGGCTTTGGAGGCGCTTCGCGCGCTCACCACGGGCGCCCTCACCCTCCCTCCGGGGCTGGAGGCGGCGTGGACGAAGCTCCACGTCGAACGGCGCGCCGCCGCCGCCCTCGTCTCGGACCGTCGAGCCGAGTTTCGCCGGTGGGCCGAGGCTTTTGCGGCCTCGGGACCCACCCTGGGCGGGGGCGGTCCTGACTGTCCCGACTAACGGGGGGCGGGGGGACTCGCGCTCGACGCCTCCTGGCGAGTGAGGACGAGCGATATGGGGCCGGACGAGGCTTCCGAGCCTACCGTTTGGGTGACTCCGGTGCCGATACGGTCAGGGCTGACTCCCGCCCGGATCAGGACAGATTTGAGGGCCTCGGCCCGCGCCTGAGCTCGGGCCTCGGGTAAGTCGGGACCTGAGGTCACGCGAATGTCGAGCCTCTCGATCTCGGGGTGTTCGAGGAGCACCTCGGCGACTCTTCGAAAGGTGGCTTGCGTTGCTCGGTTCGGTCTTTGCTGGGCCCGAAACCGCAGAGGGACCAAGAGGTCGATGCGATCCTCACGCAGGGCGACCGGCTGGGCCCGTGGACAGCCCGAACGGCCGGCGAGCCCCGAGGTGCCAGGGCAATTGTCGATCGCGTCGGGGACGCCGTCGCCGTCCGAGTCACGGACGGGACATCCTCGGTGGCTGCGAGGTCCGGCGACGCGCGGGCAAGCGTCCTCGACGTCTGGCGTGAGGTCGCGGTCGTCGTCCAGATCCGGACAGCCGTCCGTGTCCTCGAAGCCGTCCATGACTCGGACGGCGACGGCGTCCCCGACGCGATCGACAATTGCCCTGGCACCTCGGGGCTCGCCGGCCGTTCGGGCTGTCCACGGGCCCAGCCGGTCGCCC
>JBCBRU010000467.1:0-7154 GCA_039819565.1 Myxococcota bacterium
ATTCTCGACACCGACAAGGCACTGAACGTCGAGAGCAAGAAAAAGCGTCAAGAGGCGGCCTTAGGCGGCCCGCCGGAAACCATCGAACGAGGTCACTAACAATGAGCGAAACGCAAGCCGCCGCCGGCGGCACTATGGATCCCGACGTCAAACGTCGCCTGGAGAGAATCTGTGAGTCGGTCGAGCGCGCCGCCTCCGGCGAGCTGAAGGTCAACGTCGACGTCGCCGGGGACGACTCGGTGGGTCGGCTCGGACGCGCCGTCGAGCGGCTCCTCTCGGAGTTCCGAAGCACCACCGGTTCCGTATCCTCCTGCGCCACCTCGATCGGCTCCTACGGTGACGCCTTCGGGGCCTACGCCAAGGAGATGCAGGCCAGCACGGAACGCACCTCTTCTCAGGCCAAGGTCGTTTCGGCATCGACCGACCAGGTCAACCGGAACGTCCAGACCGTAGCCACGGCGGCCGAGGAGATGGCCATCGGCGTGCGGGACATCGCCAAGAACGCCTCCGACGCGGCTCGCGTAGCCACCGGCGCGGTCAACATGGCCAAAGACACCAACGCCACGATCTCCAAGCTCGGCGACAGCAGCATCGAGATCGGGAAGGTCATCAAGGTCATCACAAGTATTGCCCAGCAGACCAACCTCCTCGCTCTCAACGCAACCATCGAGGCGGCGCGGGCCGGCGAAGCGGGTAAGGGATTCGCGGTGGTAGCCAACGAGGTCAAGGAGCTGGCCAAAGAGACCGCGAAAGCGACCGAGGACATCTCCCAGAAGATCGAGGCCATCCAGAACGATACCAAGAGCGCGGTCTCGGCCATCGAGGAGATCTCGCAGGTCATCAATCAGATCAACGACTTCCAAGGGAGCATCGCGAGCGCCGTCGAGGAGCAGACGGCGACCACGAACGAGATCTCGCGGAGCGTCAGTGAGGCGGCTCGAGGCAGCCAGGAGATCGCCCAGAACATCGCCAAGGTGGCCGACGGCGCAGACAGCATTGCTCGGACCGCCGAGGAGGCGCGGAACTCGGTCAACGACCTGACGGGCACGGCCAGCGAGCTGAAGCGCGTCACGGAGCGGTTCCGCGTCTGAGTGAGCGAACCGGAAAGAACCCATGCAATGCGAGCTCTGGTGATCGATGACTCTAGCGCCATGCGCCGGCTGCTCGGCGGCATGCTGGCCGATCTCGGCTTCGAGGTGACCGAATCCGAGCACGGCGCCGACGCGCTGGAGAGACTCGAGGCGCAAGGGGCTCCCGATCTGGTGCTCGTGGACTGGAACATGCCCGTCATGAATGGGCTCGACTTCGTCAAGGCGGTCCGGGCCCAGCCCAAGTACGACGGGATGCGGCTGATGATGGTGACGACGGAAACCGGAGCGGAAGAGATGACGATGGCCCTGGAGGCCGGTGCCGATGAGTACGTCATGAAGCCGTTCACGCGGGATGCGATCACGGAGAAGATCCGCATGCTGGGCCTCTAAGGCGGAGCCCCGGGTGCAGGAGCGAGGTCGGCCATATAGATGTCTGGTGCTCGTTCCCACGTCGGAGGACGCCCGAAACCTCGCGGGCGTCGCGTCCGGAAGGGCCGAGATCGACCTTCTCGGTCCGTTGACCCAGGTGGCCGAGATGTATCGGGCCTTGGACCAAGAACGCCTTGACCTCGTCGCCGTGGAAGCCCGCGCCATCTCGCTCTCGGAGCTGGACCGATTGCGCACGGCGGTGAGATCTCGCGGCCTTCACCTCACGGTCTTCGAATCCGAGGATCGTTTGGAGAGCACCCTCGCTCGTCTCATCAGAGGCGCCCGAAGGCGACGGACGAGCGCCCCGCGACGAGCGCCGCCCCGCGTAGTTGCGGTGGCCTGCTCCACCGGCGGCCCGGACGCTCTGGGAGAGTTGATCCCTCGTCTGCCCCCCTCGTTCGGCCCCACGGTGCTCATCGCCCAGCACATGCCCCCGAACTTCACGCCGATCTTGGCCCGGCGGCTGGCGGAGCGGGCTCAGCTGCCCATCCGCGAGGCCCAGGACGGCGATGCCCTCGCCTCGGGGCTGGTCCTGATCGCGCCCGGAGATCATCACCTCGAAATCCGGGAGGACGGCTGCTCGGTCCGTCTGCACCGAGGTCCACCCGAAAACAGCTGTCGACCGGCGGCGGACGTTCTCTTCCGTTCCGTAGCCAAGACCATGGGTCCCAAGGCCCTGGGGGTGGTCCTGACGGGCATGGGACGCGATGGATTGGCCGGGGCTCGCCTCATGCGAGAGCGGGGCGCCGAGATTTTCGTCCAGGATGAAGACAGCAGCGTGGTGTGGGGGATGCCGGGTCTCATCGCCCGCGAGGGCCTCGCCACCCAGATCGCCACGCTCCCCGAAATCGCCCGGTATCTCGTCGAGCGAGCGCCGCCGGCCGCAACCCTTCGGGCGGGGGGAGGCTCGTGAGCGCCGCCCCTCTCCTCCGTGAGGACGACCTCACGTTCATGCGGCGATTCATCGCTGACCGTTCGGCCATCGTCCTCGACGACAGCAAGGACTACCTCCTGGAAGCTCGATTGCTCCCACTCGCCGAGGACCAGGGCTTTTCATCCCTCGCGGAGCTCGTATCGGCCTTGCGCTCGCAGCGGGCCTCACCGGCATTGGTCAAGCTCGTCGTCGAAGCCATGACCACGAACGAAACCTCATTCTTTCGGGACATGGCCCCCTTCGACTGCCTGAAGAGCCTCATTCTTCCCGAGCTCAGCGCCGCCCGAGCCCATCGGCGCTGCTTAAATCTATGGTGCGGGGCCGCCTCGAGCGGTCAAGAGCCCTACTCCATCCTCCTCCTTGCGCAGGACGTCCTGCCGAACTTCGCCGACTGGAGGATCCGCTTGCTGGCTACCGACCTGAGTTCGAAGATGATCGAACGAACCAGAGCAGGTTCCTATAGCCAGCTCGAGGTCAACCGAGGTTTACCGGCCAAGATGCTCGTACGCAGCTTCGAGCGCCAAGGCATGCGCTGGCAGATCAGACCCGAGCTGCGGGCCCTCGTCGACGCTCAAGAGCTCAATCTCATCGACGCGTGGCCCCACATGCCTGCCATGGACGTCATCTTCCTCCGGAACGTCCTTATCTATTTCGACGTACCTACGAAGCAAAGTATCCTACATCGTATCAAGTCTGTTCTCGCGCCGGACGGCTACCTCTTCCTCGGAGGCGCCGAGACGACGTTGGGGATCGACGAAGGCTTCGATCGCGTCGATTTCCCCAACGCGAGCTGCTACCGCCTCCGCGGAGGGTGAACCCATGAGTATTACGCGCGAAGACGTCGAGAGCGTCACGAGCTCGGTCTGGGAGCATATGCTCAGGAGCGCCCTGACCCCGGACCCCAAGATCACGCCGGAGGGCGTCGGAGCGTCTCATGTCGGGCTCATTCGGCTCGGGGGAGCCTTCGCTGGGCTCGTCACCCTGCATCTCCCGGTAGGCATGGTGAGAGGCGCGGCGAGCGTTCTCTACGGAGTGACGGCCGACTCCGTATCCCCCGAGCAGATGCGAGATACGGTGGCCGAGCTGACCAACATGGTGGGGGGAAACCTGAAGTGCCTCGTCGCTCCTCCCACGCACCTCGCGCTGCCCGAGGTCTATCCTCCCGACGGCTTCGCATCGGCTCTGGGCTCGGCCCATCGTCGGATCGCGGTGGGCTTCGGGACGGGCGACGAGGGTCTCGTGGTAGCCGTCTACGAGAGCGCCGAGTAGAGCTTCGGAAGAGACACGTCGAGGCGGTGACTCGTGCTTCGATGTCCCCCGTCAAACTCCTCGTGCTCGTGGGAGATATCGTGCTCGGCGAGCGCGGCCGAAAGCTGTCGCGCGCCCCAGTGGAGAAAGTGCTCGTCGCGTCGACCGCAATCGACGAACACGAGCTCGAGAGCGCGGAGCGCCTCCCTCGCCCTCTCCGACCTTCGTACTACCCGAACCGGGTCGAAGGACCGCCAGCGCTCGAGAATCTCCTCCCGCAGCGTGCCTTCCTCGAGATCGAAGGGCATCGCCACCCCGAGCGGCGCCTGCGGGTCGGGCGAGTACACCGATGCGAGCGCGAGCATCGAAAGAGGTCCGAACCATCGTCCCTCCTTCTTGTTGCGCGCCTCGCGGTGGGCGCTCGCGAAGGCTTCGAGAGAGCCGTGGTCCCGAACCGCGTTCATGAGTCGAGGAATATCGGGAAACACCGACATCTCGAATCCCATGTCTCCGGAGTGGCAGACCATCGCCCGAAAGCGGCCCGGCTGACGCACCGCCGCGTGAAACGCCCCGAAACCCCCTGAGGACTTGCCGGCCACCCCGTGGTGACTGACCGCCACCTGGCTCTCGAGAGCCGAGGGGAGCTCCGACCATAGATAGGTCTCATAGTCACCCACCGCGGAGGAGGATAGATACTGACAGCCCCCCCAGCGGGTGAACGCATCGGGAAGAGCGATGGCCATCGGTCCCACCTTGCCCTCGGCGATCAGGCGTTGGAGGCGTTGATCCAACCCTTCCTGCCAAGGGTCGTGTCCGAGCTGCGAACGCCCCACTCCCGCATAGCCAGCGAGCCACCATACGCAGGGAATCGGCCGACTCCGGTCATGCTGGTCGGGAAGGACGACGTGGAGGAGGCGCTGAGAGGGGTCGCCCAGTGGGTTTCCGCTCAGAGCACGTGAGACGACGGAAATTTCGAGAACGCTCATGTTCAGCGCTGCCGAAGAGGCATGTAGTCGCGCCTGTCCGCCCCGAGATAGACCTGGCGAGGCCGGGCAATACGCTGTTCGGAGTCGTCTACCAGCTCCAGCCACTGGGCCAGCCAGCCTGCCATACGCGGAATGGCGAACATGACCGTGAACATCGCGGTGGGAAAACCCATGGCTTCGTAAATGAGACCGGAATAGAAGTCGACGTTGGGATAGAGCTTGCGGTCGATGAAGTATTGGTCATCCAAGGCGATGCGCTCGACCTCCAAGGCGATGTCGAGGAGAGGATTGTCGCCCGTGAGCTCGAAGACCTGGCGGGCAAGACTCTTGATCGCGGTCGCGCGTGGGTCGTAGCTCTTGTAGACGCGGTGTCCGAAACCCATGAGGCGACGATCTCCGCCTTTGACCCCTTTCATGAACTCCGCCACCTTCGACTTGTCGCCGATCTCTTTGAGCATCCGCAGAACGGCTTCGTTGGCTCCTCCGTGGAGGGGGCCGTAGAGAGCCGCCGCGGCCGCCGCGGCCGCCGAGTACGGGTCGGCGTGGCTGGAGCCCGTGGCCCGCATAACGCTGGTGGAGCAGTTCTGCTCGTGGTCAGCGTGAAGGATGAAGAGCACGTCGAGGGCCCGAGCCATGACGGGATGCGGGTTGTACTTGGGCTCCGACATGCGCTTGATCATGGAAAGAAAGTTGCCGGAGTAGTCGAGGTCGTTGTCTGGATAGATGACCGGAAAGCCCATGGCGTGCCGGTACGAGATCGCGGCCAAAGTCGGCATCTTTGCGATGAGGCGAACGATATTCAACCAGCGAGCCTCAGGATCACGGATAGCTTTGGCGTCGGGATAGTACGCCGAGAGCGCCCCGATCGTGCTCACGAGTTGGCTCATCGGGTGGGCATCGTAGCGAAACCCATCCATCAGCTTCAGGACGTTCTGATGCACGAAAGTGTGGTGGCGAACGTCGTGCTCAAAGCTCGCCATTTCGGTTTTGGAGGGGAGTTCGCCTTTGAGAAGTAGCCACGCCACCTCGAGAAAACTGGATTGCTCGGCGAGCTGTTCGATCGGATAGCCCCGATAATTCAGAACCCCGTTGGCCCCGTCGATGTAGGTGATGGAGCTCTTGCAGGACGCGGTGTTCGTGTAGGCCGGGTCGTAGGTCATCAGGCCGAAGTCGTCCTCGTTCACCTTGATCTGCCGAAGGTCCATCGCGCGGATGGTCCCGTGCTCGATCGGGAGCTCGTAGGTTCGACCGGTACGGTTGTCGGTGACGGTGAGTGTCGAAGGACCGGCAGGCATAAAAGGGGCTTCCAATGCGTGAAGGCCCGGGTCAATGCCTCGTCCTACGCCCTCTCGATGGGACCAGCGCGCCCGCTCAGGGCTGCGCGCCGCGGAGTCACTTCGTCGCGGGCGTTTCGTCGTCAGACGCGGTCGGGGCCGCTTCCGAGGGTTGCTCCGAAGCACGGAGAGCCTCGGCGGCGGACTGCGCGTCCTCGGCCTGGAGAAACCTCTGCCAGCTCCGCGCCACGGCCGGATCGACCCGCGGAGGCTCCTCGGCAAGGTCTCGAATCTTGCGCTCGGCCTGACGACGAGCCCGGGAGAGCCGCTGCCGAAAGGCGGCGAAACTCACCCCGAGCAGCTCGGCCGCGGCCGGACCCGGGAGGCCGTCCACGTAGGTCATGAGCAGCGCGAGCTGGTCTTCCAGGCGCAGGCCGTGCAGAGCGCGGTAGAGGAGGTGGTGGCGCTCCGCCAAACCGAGCTGCTCCTCCGCCGTAGGCAGAGGATCCGGCGCAGAATCGAGCGGGCCGATCCCGCTCGACGAGACCGGCGCTCGCGCTCGAGCTCGAATCACTTCGAAAGCCACATTGCGCGCCACCCCCAGCACCCAAGCGCGGGGACGGTCCGCGGTCTCGAAAGCCTCCCGCCGCTCGAGAGCCCGCTGCATCACGGTCTGAGTGGCATCCTCGAGCTCGGAGCTAAGGAGTCTCGAGGCGAGGAACGCCCGGACCACCGGCTCGACCGACGCGAGCTCGGGAGGGCCTGCGCGGGACGCCATAGTGGCAAATTAGCACGCCTTGACTCACCCGCGCGACGTCGGTATCGCCCGGCCCGTGCTGAGCCTCGACCTGGACATCACGTACATCGTCGTCCTCGCGTTGTTTTTGCTTCCCCTCGTCATCCTGAATGGGATCGTCATTCGACCCTTCCTTCAGCTCTTCGAGGAGCGGCACGAAAAGCTGGAGGGCGCCATCCAGCGCGCCGAGGAGATGCTGGAGCAGGCCGAGCGCCGCTCCGCCACCTTCGAGGATGAGATCCGCTCCGCCACCCAACGGGGCATCGAGGCGCGCTCTCCCGCTGTGCGTCGATCTGCCCCAGGGCCTCGTCCAATCGCGCCTGCATCTTCTCCCGCTCCTCGTCGATGCGAGCGTTCATCTTCTTCATCGCCTCGGCCCGGATCCCCGAGCGCGCC
>JBCBRU010000468.1:0-7133 GCA_039819565.1 Myxococcota bacterium
CGCACCGTGGAGCGCGACTGGCGCTTCGCACGGGCGTTTTTGAAGGATCACATGGAGCGGAGCCTGCTACCGAGACGCCGCCAACAACCCGCGCCGGCTGACCCTCTATTGAGACCCTTCCCTCGAATGGGGCGGGCGGTGCGCTAGGCCCGCTCCATGTGATCCTTCAAAAACGCCCGTGCGAAGCGCCAGTCGCGCTCCACGGTGCGTAGCCCCACCCCCAGGAGCTCCGCGCAGTCCTCGGCCGTAACCCCGGCAAAATAGCGCAGCATGACCACCTCGTGGCAGCGGTCATTTTCGCCCTCCAGGGCTTCCAGCGCCTGATGGAGGCCGAGCATGTCGATGGACGGAGGCTCGATGGAGGCCACCGCGGCGTCGAGCTCGACCTGCTGCATGTCTCCTCCCCGCTTGAGACGCCCTTTCTGGCGGGCGTGCTCGACCAGGATGTCTCGCATGGCCCGGGCGGCCACGAAGAAGAAGTGGCGCCGGTTCTCGAAGTCTTCTTCCCCCCCCAAACTCCGCATATAGGCCTCATGGACGAGCGCCGTAGGCTGGAGGGTATGGCCGCTCCGGACCCGGCCCATCTTGCTGCGGGCCAGCGTCCGCAGGCGCTCGTAGACGAGAGGGAGCACCGCCGCTTTGGCGTCTTCATCGCCCGCGCGCGCCTTCTGGAGGATGAGCGTGAGGTCCGGGGTGGTCATGCGAGGGTCTCCCGTCCGAGATATCAGCGACCGCACCGAGAGAGCACCCCGTTCTTGAGCTCGTGTCGTGAAGCGTGAATGATCCTCCGCGTGTCGCGCTTGATGGAGCTGTTCGAGGCCGCCGTCGAGCTCGAGCCTCACGCGCGGGCCACCTTTCTCGACCGCGCCTGCCCCGGAGATCCCCAGCTGCGGGAGCGGGTGGAGGCTCTCCTGCAGACTGACGCCGAGGCGGATCCCTCGTTCTTGGACGCCCCCCCCGTCGACGCGGGGCTCGTCGAGACGGTGCTCAAGGGCGCTCCGGCGGGGGAGGCGCCGGTGCAGATCGGCGAAACTCTGGGCGTTTACACGATCGAGGGTTTGCTGGGCCACGGCTCGATGGGCTGGGTGTACCGAGCGCGTCACTCGGTCCTCGGTCGCGACGTGGCCCTAAAGGTCCTCGGCGCCGAGCTCACCCGAGACCCGGAGCTCGTGGCTCGATTCTTCGCGGAGGCGAAGGTCGTCAACGCGATCCGTCACCCCAACATCATCGACGTCACCGATTTCATCGACGAGCTGGAGCCCCGTCGCGTGGGCTACGTGATGACGCTGCTCGGCGGCGCCTCTCTGGACAACGTGCTCCGCGAGCGACGCCTGACCCTCCCTCAGGTGGTCAACATCGCTTGGCAGCTCCTCGACACCCTCGAGGCGGTGCACGCCGGGGACGTCGTGCACCGGGACCTCAAGCCGGAGAACGTGTTCGTAACCGGGGACTTGGCGACGGACCTGTCGGCGGTGCCCAGCGTCGTCGTTCTCGACTTCGGGGTGGCCAAGATCGCGGAGCGCAGCGGCTACCGCACCGCCACCGGAGCGGTGGTCGGGACCCCTAGATACATGGCTCCGGAGCAGGTCCAGGGGACGGAGGTGGGGCCGGCGAGCGACCTGTACGCGTGGGCGCTGATCGTCGTGGAGATGTGGACGGGGGAGCCCGTCTTCCGAGGGTCCGTCCCCGGTATCCTCCAGGCGAAGCTGTCCGCGCAGGCCGCGCCCCTGCCCACCCTCGAGGTGAAGCCGGGCCTGGAGCCTCTGGTCCGCGTCCTCCAGCAGTGCCTGGCTCCGCTGCCCTCCCTGCGCCCGGAGAGCGCGGAGATCCGACACGCGCTTCTTCCTCTGATGCGCCGCGGCGCGAAGATCACCCGCACCACGGTCGCCGTCCTCGACGAGACGGAGATGGCGCTCACCCCGTGGCGGGAGGAGGCGGCCCGCCTGGGTGGAGAGGCTCTGAGCGAAGATGAGGGTGGGCTCACCGTCGCCTTCGAAGACCCGAACACCGCGCTCCACTTCGCGACCTTGGTGACGGAGGCTCGGGAGCGGGCTCAGATCGGCGTCGATACCGCCTCCGATGTCGGGCAGGGGCACTCCACCGCCCAGGCCCTGGCCCGGGCCGCGGCGCCGGGCGGGGTGCTCGTAGGTTCCATCACCGCCCACTCCGCTCGCACCGAAGGCCTGACCGGGTCGGCCGGCTCCCTGGCCTGGACGAGTCACGGGATCGTCTCCGTGGATGGTCTTCGCCACCCGGTCGAGGTCTTCGAGCTCGGCGAGGGGGTGACGTCCAAGACCGAGCTCCGTCAGGTCGCGGCCGACCCCACCCTCCGGGGCTGGCGACCGAGCCCCGGCCTCATAGTGCCCGGGCGGGCGCCGTGGCGGCTCATGCGGGCGCTGGCTTCCGGGGGCTTCGGCGAGGTCTGGGTGGCCGAAGACGCCGAGGGCCGCCAGCGGGTGTTCAAGTTCGCGTTCGAGGAGCGTGCGGCTCGGTCCCTCGAACGGGAGGCGCGCTTGCACCACTGGCTGGCTCAGGACCTGGGCCAGCGGACCGACATTCTCTCCGTCCTGAACCTCCACGATGGATCTCCGCCCCACCTAGAGACCGAGCTCATCCCCGGGGGGGATCTCTCGCGCTGGCTCGACCGCCAGGGGGGTGCGGGCCGGGTCCCGATAGATCAGCGCATCGAGCTCGTGGCTCAGGCGGCGGAAGCCCTGGCCGAAGTCCACGCCGTGGGCGTGCTTCATCGGGACATCAAGCCGGGCAACCTGCTCGTTCGCGAGCCGCCCCAGGTGGTCCTCGCGGACTTCGGGATCGGGGGGATGGCCGAACCCACCCCGGCGGCGGAGGGAGAAGCGGGGGAGCGGGCGCCGGACTCGGTGCAGCTGGCGGGAACCCTCCTCTACATGGCTCCGGAGCGCCTGGCCGGGCGTCCTGCCTCCGTACAGGCCGATCTCTACGCGCTCGGGGTGGTGCTCTTTCAGCTCGTGGTGGAGGATCTCACCCGCCCCGTAGGACCAGGCTGGCGGGACGCGGTGCTCGACCCGGTGCTTCGCGAGGACCTCGGCCAGCTCCTCGAAGAGGACCCCCGCCAGCGCACCGCGGACGCCGGGTCGGTGGCGCGAAACCTCCGGTCCCTCGAGGAGCGGCGGGCGGCCCGGGCCCAGGCCGAGGCGGACGCGGCGGCCGCCGCCCGAGCCCGCCGCTTCCGCCGCGTGTTCATGCCCGTGGTGGCAGCGCTGGTGCTGGTCATCGCCATCGTCTCTCTCCAGGCGTGGCGCATTCAGCAGGAGGCCACCCGCGCTCAGAGGGAGGCGGACCGGGCCAACCGGGAGGCGTCCACGGCCGCCGAAACCGTCGACTTCCTGGTGGGGCTCTTCGAGGTGGCCGACCCATCGGCGGAGCCTCCCACCGTCCGCGAGGTCCTGGATCGCGGCGCCGCCCAGCTCCGCACCGAGCTCGCTGAGGAGCCGGTGGTCAAGGCGCGCCTGATGAGCACGGTGGGGCAGGTCTACGCCAACCTCGGCATGTTCGAGCCCGCGAAGTCGCTGTCCTCGGAAGCGCTGAGCCTCCGGTCTCGCGCTCTCGGCGCAACCCATCCTGACGTAGCCGCGAGCCTGCAGCAGCTCGGAGGACTCGAGACCGCCCTGTCTCGTTTCTCCGAGGCCGAAGGCCGGCTTCGCCGCGCGCTGGAGATCCGCAGGGCAAATTTCGGCGCCGATCACCCGGCTACCGCGGAGACCCTGAACGACATCGCTCAGCTCGCCTTCCTCCGAGGAGAGGCAGAGCGGGCTGAGCAGCTCTACTTGCAAGCGCTCGCGGTGCGTGAGGCGGCCCTGGGGCCCGAGGATCTCGCGGTGGCGGAGACCGCCAACCATCTGGGGTGGCTCTACGCCCAGCGCAACCGCTTCGAGGAGGCGGAGACTTTCCTTAGTCGAGCCCTCGACATTCGAGTGGCCAATCTCGGCGAAAAGCACTTCAGCGTCGCTCGAACGCTCTTCGTTCTCGCCGACGTCTACCTCTTCCAGGGGCGGCTGGTGGAAGCGGAGACCACCATCCTCCGTACCCTCGATATCCAGCGTCAGGTCCTGGGATCCGAGCACGGAGACGTGGGCGTGACCCTTGTGACGCTCGGGGCGTTGCGTCGCCAGCAGGGCCGACTCGAAGCGTCCGACGGGCACTTCGGGGAAGCTATCCAGATCCTCAGTGCGGTCCATGGGCCGGACAACCTGGACGTGGGTCAGGTCCACTACGAGCGCTCCCGGACGCTCGAGCAGGCCGGTCGTTTGGAGGCGGCGTCTTCGAGCCTCGAGAAGGCTCTCCCGATCTACGAAGCGGCCTATGGTCCGAGTCATCCCGCGGTGGGCCGGGTACTCAACAACTTGGGCAGCATCTTGGGAGAAGGGCTTGGGCATCGCTCAGAAGCGATCCCACTCATTCGTCGGTCTCTCGATATCTTCGATGCAGGGACTCCCCCGGACCGCTACTGGCAGGGGTTGTCTCGATGGACGCTGGCCAACCTTCTTCGCGATGAGGGGCAGACCGACGAGGCGCGGACGGTGTACTCGCGCGCCGTTGAGCTCTTGGAGGCGGCCGAGCCAGGCCGTGCCGATGAACGGGACCTCTCAGCGCTCCGTGCCGATTTCGCGCGCCTCGAGTCTCCCGAAGAGACCCAGTCCGGAAGGCTTCAATAGTCAGTTCGGTGGCTTTGTGGTGCGTCCACCACCCGTTGGGCAGAGGATGGAGCCCACGATCTGGCTCTGGTCGAAGTCTACGGCGATGAGGTTCGCCCCCGGCCCTCCAAAGGCGCCGGAGCTGAGCTCCGACTGAAGCGCGCAGTCCAGGAAGAAGCCCCCGACCGTGACCGTCCGCACCGCTTCGTTGGAGAGGACGTTGTAGCCTTCGCAGCGGAGGTCGTCCGCGGTCACCTGACCGTCGCCGTTGCAGTCCTCGACGAAGGTGGGCGCGGTACCCTCGACGACCACGGCTCGAATCTCGATATCCACGACGTTCGGGCTCGGGGACGTATCGAAGTCGAAGCTGTCCACGATGGAGCGCTCGACCGGCCGTAGTGTCCCGCCGTCGATCCGCCACGCGCCGGAGCCTTCTTCGATTTCGCAGAATGGGGCTCCGTTCGAGAAGCACTCATCGAAGAGGACGAGCGGGCTGAAGAGGTTCTCCGGGACCACCAAGCTCGTCGACACCACGGTTCGACGAGAGGCGCGACGCAGGTCGAAGCCGACTTCGGTCATGAGGCCGGCGAGGTTGCGGGCTCGCACCGTGGGGAGAGGATCGAAGCCCGTGACCGCGCCCGCGACACCGAGGGTCGAGGTCAGCACCCGGCCCACGCCGGTGTCCGAAAGCAAGACCAGGCCGGGAAGGTCATCGTTCGCGCCGTAGCCGATGCCGTCGAACTCTCCCAGGTTTCCGCCCGGGAGACTCACCACCGGCGGCTGGATTCCCGGGCCGACGACGATCTCTCGACCTTCGTACCTAAACACGGGCCGACCGGCCGCGGTGGCGAGCTGATTTCGTAGGCTCGGGTTGCCCTGGCCGTCCGCAATGAAGGGGACGTCTTGGTCCGCGGTGAAGGGGAAGACGATCTCGTCGCCCGGAATGCTGGGGCAAGTGGCGTCGATGACGGAGGGGCATCCGTCCAGATCCTGCAGGAGCAGTCCCGCCTCTTCTCCCTCGGCCGGGAACGGCTGATTGGATGGAGAGATGACGTCAAAACCCTGAGGATCTCTAGGGGTGATCAGAACGGAGAGCTTCCACCCCGAACGGTACTGGATCGCCCCGTTGCGCGGGGCGTCGAAGCCGATGAAGAGCGGCGGGCGAGGGCGATGGGCGTCCGCGGCGGAGCTGGCGAGCAGCGAGGGCAGGGTGATGAGCAGCGCTCGTCGTAACAATCCAGGTTTCATTTCAGGTCTCCAAGCTCGACCCGGCTCGACGCTGCGACCCTCGTCGAGGGCCCCGAGGTCACTGCGGTCGTGGGTTTGTAGCCGCTGTCGAGCGCGGAAGCCCGCCATGACGTCACCGAGCGACTGTACGGGTTTCAATCTTGATGACAATGTAGGCGTTAGTGAGTCCGGTGAGGTGCGAGCGACCGCCGGTCAGCCGGGCTCCCACCCGCCGGGACCTACTCGCGGACCAACATCCAGGCGTCGCCCCCCTCGAGCATGGCTTCGATCCAGCCTCGGACCGAGGTGCTCCCCACCGTCAGCGCGAAGTCGCGGAAGATGAAGGTGTGGCCGTCGCCGGTGACGATGAAACCCATCCGGAGGTTGGGATCTTCGGAGAGGCTGGTCGCCCACCCCGAAACCCGGCTCCGCGCGAGGGGTGCGCTCAGCCGCACGAAGGGTGGTCGTTGTTCGAGTCCCACACGTCGCGGTCGTAGCGGCAGAGTGAGCCGACCCGTTCGATGGGCTGAAAACCTATCCTCTCGTAGAGTCGGACGACGTCTTCGTCCTCTTCGTCGGCCACGATGACCAAGGTCGTATTCGGGCGCTTCTCGGTCACGGCCGCCCACGCGGGATCCGTCAACCCGATGGGGGGCCAGGTATAGGCCCGGTGACCAGGATCTCCGAGATCGCTAAAGGCCTCGGCGAAGAGGGTTTCGAGGGCGGAGCGAGCTTCGGGCGCCGGTGCGCGAGGAACAACGAGATAGTTGCCCCAGAAATAGTCGGGCTCGGCCGGAGTCCGGACCCGCAGGTGGCCTCGATACTCACGAAGCTCCGCTCGGCCCTGGGCCACCACCAGATCCGAGCGGATCCCCACCCCGAGCTCGAAGGGCGGAGTCATTCGTTCCCCGTGGACGAAGACCGGAGTTCGGCCTTGGGGACGCCCTCGCGCTCCAGGACCTGGGCCGCGCGCGCCCTCAGAGCGTTGTCTCCACCTTCGCAGGCTGCCTCCGCCTGGGCTGCGAGCGCGGCGGGGCTGCGGTCGTCGGACTCGAAGAGGGCGAGGAGGGCAGAGAGGGTTCCGTAATACCAGGCGGTGGCTCGTCGGTGGGGTCCGGCCGCGCCCTCGAGCGCACGAAGGAGGGCCAGGCAGGCGGGGGCGGAGCTATCTCGGATCGCACCGAGGGCGGCGAGCATGTGCAGATGTCCGCCCGCCCGAAAGTCCGTGGCTTC
>JBCBRU010000469.1:0-7088 GCA_039819565.1 Myxococcota bacterium
AAGCCGGAGACTGGGGTACCTCCCGAGTGTACTCGGGGGAACTCGGCCAAGCGGTGTGGGTGGTTCGTTTCACCACCGACGGCGATACCGCGGGGCTCGAGGTCTTCGACCAAAATGGGAGCTGGCTGGCGGGACGACGAGAGTTCGGCCGTCTCTCGGCCTGGGACCGCCTTCCGCTCCGCACGCGACTCGGAGCGGCATGGACGGCGTTCGATGCACCGGCCCGGGAAGAGGGCTTCTCTGAGCCCGACGAACGCGCGGCAGCAGGGCAACCTCCGCTCGACTGGTCGAGCGAGGCGAAGGTGGATTCCGGTCAACTCACGTACGAGGGCCGCCTCCTGGACGCGGTCGAGGCCAACATCGACCCGGAGTGGCGACCGCTCGCCGTCGCCGCCTTCGACTACCTCTGGGACGTTCACCTCTTTTTCGCCGCCGACCCCGACCGCCCCCTCGAGCTGGGGCCCGATGCGCAGGGTGTCTTGCGCCTCGGGCGATGGACGAGAAAGGACGGCCGGACCTTCCTCACCGCCGACTGGCGGGACATCGACGACGGGAGCTACGTTCTCTACTTTCTCGAAGAGGCTCTCGGCCTCCGACTCGCCATCGTACAGTTCGACAATTGACAAGGGCCTCTCCGCAACTCGACGGGCACGGCTGCGATGAAAGGCCCAGCCCATGGTCTCGCACGCCTCTCTTCGCCGGCTCGCCTTCCTATCCCTCGCCCTCGCCGCAGCGTGCGGAGACGACGGCTCCGACCCCGAACCCGACATGGGCCCAGACGGAGGCGCCACTCTCGATACCGGAGGTCCAGACGCCGCCCCCGACGCCGGGATCACAGACGGTGGGACGGGCGAGGCCGTATTGCGCATCCCCGTGGTCGTTCACGTCGTGCACAACGGTGAGGCGGTGGGCCAAGGTGCGAACATCAGCTTCGAGCAGGTGCGTTCGCAGATCGAAGTGCTCAACGAGGACTTCCGACGACAACCGGGCACCCTCGGATTCAATGACCATCCGGCCGGCGCGGACACCGAGATCGAGTTCTTTCTGGCTCCACGAGGCCCTGATGGAACCCTCCTCCTCGAACCGGGCGTCGACCGGGTCGATGGACAAAGGAGCGTCTGGCCGAAAGGAGCCTTGCGTAACCCGATTGACACGATGCTCAAGCCACCGACGATTTGGACCCCGGAGAGGTATTTCAACATCTGGACGGTCAACTTCGGGGGCTTCGTCAGCCGAGATCTCCTCGGCTACGCCCAATTCCCCTCGGAGTCCGGGCTCGACGGCCTCAACGACGACGGTGGCTCCGCCGAGACGGACGGCATCGTGGTCGGCTACAAGTACTTCGGGAGCCGCGAGAAGGGGGACTTCCCGGATCTCACCGCGCCCTTCGATCTCGGTCGAACCACCACCCACGAGGTGGGTCACTGGCTCGGTTTGCGACACATCTGGGGAGACGGCGCGTGCGGGGTGGACGACTTCTGCAGCGACACCCCCGCCGCGGACAGCCCCAACTTCGGCTGTGCAGCGCGCATCTCTTGTGGCTCCGCCGACATGGTCGAGAACTATATGGACTACACCGACGATGGGTGCATGAGCACGTTCACGGTGGAGCAACGGGCCCGCATGCGGACGGTGCTCGAGCAGAGCCCTCGGCGTCGCGAGCTCGTCGCCCTTCCGTAGTCGGCTTCACGTGTCCCGGGGTGTCGCAGCCCGCCCTTGCGACATGTCGCAAATCCCGAGCTTTCGCGCTCAAGCCGCGCCAGGAGGGGCCCAGCGCCTCTGAATTCGGCCTCACTGAGTTGGCACGCCGCCTGCTTAGGCTCCGAGAAGGTGCCACACGGCGCCGGGAAGGGGTTTCAAGCCTTGAACAGCACAACCGAACAGGGTGGCGCGATCGCGACCTGGTCCGTGGCGAAGACGTCGGCATCGCTCCAGCCCACGTCCAAGAGACGCTGGCGAAAGCGAGAGCAACCCCTCGGGGGAGTCTCCCGTGTCGCGATCGTCTCTCTCATCGCGCTGATCGCCTGCTTCCTCGTGGGTACGAGCGTAGCCGCCAAGACGTGGGTGGAAGGGGAAGTCCGCGCAGCGGTCCGCGAAGCTCTCGACAAGGAGGGTTTCCACGCCGTCGAGGTCGACGTCGACGGGCAACACGTCGTGCTCAGGGGGATCCGCGGGCCCGACGCCGAGCGGGCTCGGGACACCGCGCTCGAAGCTGCGGGTCCCACCTGGACGGGTCGGCGCATCGCCGCCGTTGCCGTAGACCTCGCCCCCGAAGGTCAGGTTTTGGACGGGAGCGAGGCTAGACACGCCCTCGTGCCCGCCCCCTCACGTGACGTCCCCGAGGAGACCAGCCCCTCGACGGCATCGGAGCCATCAGAAACTCAGGAGGCCCCAGGGACCTCAGCAGCCCTGACCGCGAGCCGAGACCTCTCGCCGGCCGGCGCCCCGAAAGAGGGTGCGGCGGCCTCCTCGACGGCGCAGCCGGATCCATCGGAGACCGCCGCGAAATCCATCGCTCTCATGGCCGTGTCCTGCGAAACCAAGCTCGCGAGCCTCCTGAAGGAGCGCCCCGTTCGTTTCGCGGTCAACAGCTCGAGACTGACCCAAGAGGCCGAACTCGTGCTGGATAGCCTGGCCGAGACCCTCGAGGGCTGCCGCGAGACCAACATCCGTATCGAAGGTCACACCGACGCGAGCGGATCTGCCCCCGCGAATCAGGTCCTCAGTGAAGGACGGGCTCGGGCCGTCCTCGACGGACTCGTGGCACGAGGCGTTCACCGCTCGAGAATGACCTCCGCGGGCTTCGGCCCCAGCCGCCCCCTCGTTCCCGAAGAGACCCTCGGGGCCCGTGCGCTCAATCGGCGTATCGAGATCCGAATCGAAGCCGGCGCAAGCTCCGGTGGAAAGGACTGAGACCATGTTGTTCCTGATTGCGAAGATTTCCCTCCTCCTTCTCATCGCGGCGCTCGCTGGAGCGGGTCTGATGTATTGGTGGGTGCGCCGTCGCTTCGAGGACGTGACCGTGGGCTACAAGCTCTTGTTCGAAGAGCGCGAGGCCCTCCAGAGAGCGCTTGCCGACCGCGACGGGGTGGTCGCGAACCTCCACGACCGACTCGATAGCTTCGACCTCGCCCCGATCCAGGCCGGCATGGTCGCTCAGGAGCAGGCGCTCCGCGCGGGCTTCGAGGGCCTCGGCCTCGAGACTCAACTCGAGGCCATCCGAACTGAGCTGGCTCGATTGGCGGACAAGAACACCGATCTGGAGCCCGTGATCAAAGCGATCCGAGAGATTCCTGATCAGACGCACTTTGTCGAAATTCGCTCCGTCCGTCGGAGTGAATTGGAGCGGAAGAAGCCGACCCTCGGCGTAGCTGGGGCCAGCTGACATCTCTCCCGCCCGGTCTCCGGCCTTCCTCCCTTCTCTCTCACTCGGAAGGTTGGAGGCCGGGCAGCTTCTACACTTCTCTACGGTACGGCTTCGAGCGTTTCTGCTCGAATGGGGGTTGTGAGCTTCGAGAGTTCACCCATGCCCAGCACGATTCCCGCCGCTTTCTCGCTCGTCCTACTCTTCGCCGTCTTGGCTGAGCTCGCCTGGGCGAGACGCTCCGGTCGCTCGATCTACGTCCTCGGCGAGACTTTGAGCAACCTGGGCATGATGGTGGGCAACCAAACCATCAAGCCCCTCTCACTGGCTTGGAGTTATTTCGTCCTGTCCTGGATGGAACCCCTCCAGGCGGTGCGCCTGCCCGAGACGGGGTGGGCCTTGGTCGCGGGCTTTCTCATCACTGAGGTCACCTACTACTGGTACCACCGGCTGAGCCACGAGGTCCCAGCGCTGTGGGCCATGCATCACACTCATCACTCCAGCCCGTGGATGAACTTCACCACCGCCCTCCGCCTCAACTGGGTGGCCAAGTTCGTCACCCCCCTCTTCTTCGCCCCGCTGGTGTGGCTCGGATTCTCTCCGACGGTCGTCGCGGGCTCATTGGGCGTCGGGCTTCTGTACCAATTCTTTCTCCACACGGAGAGCGTGGGTCGCCTGGGGGTCTTCGAGGGAAAGCTCTTGAATACGCCTTCCGCGCATCGCGTCCACCACGGGTCGAACCCTGCCTACATCGACAAGAACTACGGCGGGGTCTTCATCGTTTGGGACCGACTCTTCGGGACCTACCAGCCCGAGGTTGAGGACGTCCGCTACGGGGTCACGACCGGCTTCCTCGGCCACAACCCCCTAACTGCTCAGTTTCGACCCCTCTACAACTATCTCCGCGGAGACTGGAAGACCGAGAAGTCCATCGCCTCGGCGACGAAAGGAATCTAGATGTACAAGCTAACCTTGGCCCTTGGGGCCCTCTCCTCCATCTTCTTCATGGGCACCCTCGCGCAAGCCGGAACCCCAGACCCCAGAGACGCCTTCTCTGGCGTCTGGACCTACGCCGGTGATGACGTCGAGGAGCAGGCGCGAAAGAAGTCCATCGAGGCAGCGACCCAGGGCCTCCCTGGCTTCGTCCGCGGTCGCGCCCGTGATCGCCTGGGGGATCGGACCAAGCCGATCCCGGAGCTCGAGCTCTCGGTACAGGGCGAGCAGGTCGATATCTCCCGTGACGGTCAGAAGCTGAGCCTCAAGGCCGGGGCGGACCCGGTCCGCCTCGAACACAATGGGCAAAAGGGAGACCTGTCATTGCGTTTTGACGGCCCCTACATGGTGCTCGTGAGTGCTGGAGAAAAGGGAGAGCGGGTTGCGACCTACTCTCTCTCAGAGGCTGGAGACGAGCTCACGGTGGCGGTCCGCATGAAAGGAGACAAGCTCTCCAACCCCATCGTGTACCGCTCCACCTATCGTCGAAAGAGCTAGCTGGAGCGGGCTACAGCCGAATCGTCCCCTTCTTTTTGAGCTTCTCGTAGAGCTCGCGCTGTAGCCCCGTCGAGTCCCCACCCGAAAACACCAGCGCCCCCGAGCTATAGGTGGTGCCGTAGGTCTTGGCGGCTACCACCACCTGCGCCAGCCCAGACGCGAGCTGCGGCACCGTCAGCGGACTCAAGGGATGGATGAAGACGCTCCACACCTTCCCTTGGGCCACTGCGTAGCGCGCATCCAAGACCGCATCGAAGTTGGCCTGGAGGAGTCGCTCGAGACCTGGCCCGTCCAAGCTGCCCACCGCCGCTACCGGGGTCATGATGCGCATCCGATCCGCCCGCACGTCCGACACCACGAGGAGCACGAGATCCTCCACGATAAGCTGGCGCATGGGTCCCTGGCGCACCATCTCTGGGTCCAGCTGCTTCAGCACCGTATCGAGCCCGGCGTCGGTCATGGGCGTGCCCGGCGGAGAGGTCGCGTCGTCGTCCGTGCCCCGCGCCTCGGAGGGCCGCGAGGCTGGAGTGGAGGACGGTGCGGACGACGGTGGGGCGCCGATGAGAGCCAGGGCGAGGAGCGGAGTCACAGACTTAGTATGCCTGGCCTCCCGCCAGGTCACCTCCGGGGAGAACACGCGGGCGCCGGGAGGCCATGACCCGTTCTCGGTCGCTCCCCACTCTATCCCGCCGAGCCATGAAGAGCTTTCCACGGACCCTCGAAGCGCTGACGCTCGCCTTTCTCGCGAGCTGCACGGGCTCCGCGGTGATTTCGGGGGATATCGTCTCCGAGGCGCCGGGCGAAGCCCCCAACGGGGAAGCGCCGCCGAGCCCGGGCTCGCCTCCCCCCTCTGCCCCCCCAGACACGCCCCCGGTGGACGAGCGCGTAGGTCAGGACCGTGTCGAGGCCGGGCTCGGGTTCTACACCTCGAAGGCTTGCGTGGTGTGCCACGGGGAGGACGGCCGGACCAACGTGGGGCAGAACGTCACCCTCTTCAACTGCCCCTCCTGCGGGTCATGGACGGCCCTGCGGGAGGCCATCGAGGTGACGATGCCCCCGGCGTCCGGCAATCTCCGTCCTTCGGACTGCGTGGGTCCGTGCGCAGAGCGCACGGCGGATTGGATCTGGGCCGAGGTCAACGGGTGGACGCTCACCGAGGAGGGCGGAACGCGGCCGTCGCAAGGCGCCGTCAACCTGGGGCGCAATACCCGTCGCATCAAAACTCCCGAGGCCTTGCGGGCCGATTTCGCCCGCATCTTTGGACGCGTGCCGGACTTTCTCGAGGACTCTTCAGGCTCGTTCGTGGAAGCACCCGACTATTGGTTTCAGGAGGCCAAGCTCGGCGCCGTCACCCTGAACGTGCTCGTCAACGCCGCTGTCGAAGCCTGCGGTGGTGAAAGCATGCCCGCCCTGGAGGCGGCGGCGGTCCAAGCCAAGTGCGGAGAGTGGGCCCGTCGTATGTGGCTACGGGAGGCAAGCCCGGATGAGCTTCGGTCTTGCGTCGACACTGCGATCACCGTGACCCGGGACCTGGCGAATCCGCAGCAGCAGCTCGAGTTCACTTGCGCGTCGATGATGGTCTCCATCCCATCCCTCACTTTCTAGAGAGGCGGTCTATGTACACTATGAAGAGAAGAGACTTCCTCAGGGGCCTCGGCGGCGCCGCCCTCAGCGCGAGCGCTGGGGCCCTCACTTGGGGCCCTGGAGGCCTCGCCCGAGCCGCAACGGTCGACGGGAAGCGGAGCGCCCTCCTACTGGTCATGATGAACGGCGGATATGCTCCCATTCAGACCTCGGCTCGCTCCTTCGTAGACAACTCCGCTGAGCAGATGAGCTTCGGCTGCACTTCGGCCAATATTCGAGTCCTCGACGAGATCTCCTACGATGTATCGACCTGGGGGCAACTCCCGCAGGTGGCCCTGGACCGATTGGCCTCCATCGGAAGTCTCGGGGCCTCGAATCACAACTCGGCCAAACACTTCTGGGAAGGGTCCGAAGGGGGTCTCGCTCAAGCCCTCGCCGCGGCGATGGGGGGCAGCGCCGCTATCAAGGCCGCCGCCGTCGGGCCCGTCACGGGGGCTCCTCGGGGCTCGGTGGCTGGCGTCGCACTCGAATCCGTCACGGACATGGGGTCCGCCCTCGAGACGCTCACCGGTCGCGGACAGATCATCGCCGAAGAGGACCGCGCCGTGATGGGTCGCGTGATCGCAGAGACCGCAGTGAGGACGCCGGA
>JBCBRU010000470.1:0-7060 GCA_039819565.1 Myxococcota bacterium
CCCTTCGTCTCCATTCGAGGCGCGAGCCTTCCCGGACGCATCAGATGCGTCCGCAGCCATCTCCGATCGAACCCTCGCGCCGTGGCTGATGCCATGGACGGGGTCGCGCCGGGCCGGTCGCCCCCGCCCGTAGGCGCGTCCCACCCACAAGCCACCGTCCCGGTTTCCGTAGAAACAGAGCCCAGGGGCGCGAACGAGCTGCTCAAGACGATCCAGACCGAGTTGATCGAAGGCCCAGGTCGCGTCGCGATTGCTCGAGCGGCAGATCATGCTTTCGCACCGCTCGGCCATCTCTTCAGTCCAGTGGCTTCGCCCCTCTCGGATGAGACCGAGGAGAAGGACGATCTTGGGCAGACTCGCGGCATAGAGCATGCGGTTTGGGGCAACCGCCGCCATCCGGGGAGGCTCGACGGAGAGATCCACGAAGCCGACGGCGAGGGTGCCGGCTTCTATCCAGTCTCCGAAGCCTTCCGAGGTGAGACGGTCGCGAAGCGCATTGGAGAGCTGCGGATCCAGCTCGGTGAGAGGATAGGGAGCCTCGCAGCCAAGCGCCGCTTCTCCGAGCCGCGGTGAGACAGTGGCGGACGCCGCGAAGAGGGCGCTCCACGCGAGGCTTGCGACGCACATCACGGTGCGGTCGTCGACGTCACCACCAGGCGGTGAATCTCTCCCGCAAGCTGGGCGTGGTCCTGCGAGGCGTTGCGGCGCAGAACGTTGGACATCACCACCGCAATGTAGGCCTGGCCCTCTGGAGTCTCGATCGCGGTGACGGAGTTGAGAACGTTGACGCGGCTTCCCCGATACTTGGCACAGGGCGAGGTCTCCTCGGCGCGGCAGGCATAGAGGCTGCCGCTCTTAAAAAAAACGGCGCTATTCCGAAGCTCCTTCGCATAGGCGTAGCGAATCCGACGGCGGGTGACATACATCAATCGCTTCAGCTCCAGGCTCGAGAAACCATCGACCACGCGACCTTGTTCCACTCGGAGCATCCACTGCAGGAGTGCTTTCGGGGTAAAGCGGGAGGCGGAGGCGAAGATGGTCCGGTTGGCGGGGCGGGAAAAAAACCCCCGGAGCTGTAGGTCCTGAACGGGGAGATCGGCGCTGCGGAGGACGTCGTCCAGGACGGCAAACGCAGCCTCGGTCCGGGCACGGCGAGCGTCGCCGTCGGTCAGCTCGCCAGGGAAGCCGCGCAGGCGCAGCGCTTCGAGCCAAAGGAGAGTAGCGGCTGCGTTCGAGCTGGGCGAGATCGCGTGATCCAGCCACTCCCAGATCGAAAAGCGGTCCCCGACGCGCGGCGGTCGGGTCCGGAGTCGGCCCTCGCGGACCACCGGGATGGCGTGATGAGCGGGAAAGACCAAAGGACTCGCCACGAGGCTGTGGTCCCTGAGGTATCGGGTACGGTCGTCGATGTCGGGGTGGGTCCGGGCGAGCTCGGCGAAGAGCGCCGCGGCCACGAGAAGTTTGGCGGTGCTCCCCGGGGTTTGTCGGAGATCGGGGCGCCGCGCCGCGTAGCGCGGCCGGGCGGGGTTGCTCAGGTCCAGGAGGGCGATGCCGTAGGCTCGGAAGGGATGACGACCGGCGACGCGATCCAGGCCGAGCTGTAGCTCCGGATCTATCTCGGCCAGCTGATAGTCCGGATGCGCGGTCATCCGGAGGCGTATCTTATCGAGGGACCACTCTCCGCCGGGCGCTCCTCGGCTTGCCTCCCGCGTGGGAGCCAAGCGCCGGATCCCCGTGAGCGCAGCGGCCGCGGCATCGGTGGGGTAGCCGGTGAGCGCGACGAGGAGCGGGAGGGCGATCATCGACCTTCACCCCGCAGCGGTCGCGACATGTCGAGCTTCCGGTCCGAGGCGGCTTGGCGGCGACGGTCGAGGGCGGTGAGGAGAGGGTGGGTGGTGGCAAAGGCCGCCTCCCGCAAGGGGCGGATTTGAAAGAGCATGGCGCGGCCCCGCACGAGGCCGAGCTCGATGTCCCACGGCACTCCGCGGCTCGGGATGCGGGCGCGTATCTGCTGGACGAGCTTGAGGACCTCTTCGAGGCGGGGGGGATCGAGGAGCGGATCCAGACCTCGGGCGGGGAGGGTGATGACCCCCTCGGCCGGCGCCGGAGGGACGACCTTTCGGGCGAAGATCCGCGACGACGAGAGAAGACGGTGGGCTCCGTCGGAGCGAACGACCACCGTCTCGGCCGAGCCTCCGTCGACCACCGCACCCACGCCTTCGCTCATGCTCAAGGTGATGGCGTCCTCCCAAAGCCCTTCGAGATCGGTGGTGACGACCACGCCCGAAGCGTCGCTCGGCACCGTCTTCTGCAGCAGGACGGACGGATACACGTGTTCGGGATTCTCGAGGACACGCTGGCGCCATCGATACGAGCGCTCCGTAAACGGCGAGGCCCAGACCCTGCGGATGGCGCTGAGGATCGAGGCGAGACCGACCCGGTTGGGGACGGTGAGATTGAGGCCCGCACCGGTGAAGGCCTCCAGGTCCTCGACGTTGGTGTCGGAACGCACGAAGACGCCGAAGGTCCCGGGTTCCCCCATGGTGTTGAGAGCCCGCGCCACTTTGGCTTCGAAGCCGTCGACGAAGGGCAGAGCCGCGATGGCGCCCCGAAAGACCTCGAGGGCTTCGAGGATGCGGGTTTCGTTCGGCGTGGGTCGCGAGCGCTCCTCCCGCAGGACTGTCTTCAGCCGCGTGAAAGCGCTCTTGCCTCCGGGCATGACCTGCTCCACGTGGCGGAGAAAGGTCCCGAAGGGGAGGACTACGGCCTCCGAGACGCGGTCAGGGAAGAGTCGCTCCAAGCGGGCCAGCTCTGCGGCTTTGGGACCCACCAAAATGCCCGCGTCCTCCTCACTGAGGGCGGCCACGGGCACCACCCCGCTGACGTCCAGGCGCAGACGCGTCTCGTCGATGCGGAAAGTCTGGGGCCCCCCGACCTTCTTCTCGGCGAGCTCCTGCTCCGGGCTGTCTAGCCCGTCCCACGGCGCGAGGAGTACCCGGTGCTCGGCGCTGACCCCCATGACGATTTTGCGGCCGACCCACGCCTCCAGGGCTCGAGCACCGGCATCCGAGAGGGCCACGTGAGGGATCCCTAGATTTCGGGCGAGGAGGGAGACATGGGAGAGACTTCCGGGCTGGCCCACGGTCAAGAGGCCAGCCACCGGAGGAAGCTGTGGAAGAAGCTCCTCCATGAGGACCACGTCGGTGGGGCGCAGGCCGGAAGGGTCGATACCGGCGCGCAGAACTCTCAGCGTGGCCACTGCGAACCCCGGATTTTCGCCCCGCAGCCAAAACGAAGAGTCGAGACCCACGACCCGGTTCCCCTGATCGAGTTCGGCCTCTACATCGGCCCGAAGCCGATCGAGGGCCCGTGCGAGGGGTAGCGCAAACCCTCCCCGCATCAAGTGATCAAGGACGCTCGAGGTGGACGGCTCCACCTGCTGGTACCGCACCAGGGGCGCGCCTAGCTCCTGCACATAGCGGGCGCGAATCCACTCCAAGGCGCGGCCCAATCTACGGACGCGGGCGGCGTGTTCTCGCACCCCGATGTTGCCCGTGTCTTCCGCGGCGGTCCGGATAGCTGTCTCCTCGCGCCGTGAGAGGGCCCCGAGGAGGCGACCGATGTGGGCGAGGTCCCGGATCAGGCCCAGCGCCTCGCGGCGGGTGGGCCGACTGCGGGCCAGTGGCTCGGCGGTGAGCGGAAGCCGCGCCTCGAAGTGAGCCATGAGCCCGAGCGCGGCGAGTCTCTGCTCCGGGACCCGCGCGGTACGACAGCTCTCCTCAAGAGCCTCGAAAAGGGGAAGAGCGGTGCGTATGCGGTCCAGACCGCGAGCCTTGACGTGGGTCTCGGCCGCGGCCCGAATCCGCTCCGAGCCCAGCTTCTGGAGCCACCGAGAGCGCAGCTTGTCCTGACGTTCGGGTGAGTAGAACCGCTCGAGGCGGGTGATGAGCTCTTTCACCTGAGGGCGCTCGGCGGGGCGGGCGCGGCGGAGAAAACGGCGGGTCGCGCCGAGATCCCGGCGGCTCGGAGATCCGTGAATGGCGGAGCGAACGGGCTGAAAGCGTCGATCGGCGTCGGCGATGCGCGCCGACAAGGCACGGATTGCGTCGGCGTCAGCCCCAGTGTCCCCGAGGGGGAGGGCGCGGAGAAGCCGCAGGAACAGAGGGCGGTGAAGGTGGATGAGGAGCTCATCGGCGGCGAGCTCGCCGAGAATCTCCTCCGCCGCGGCGGCTTCGTCCTCAGCTTGCCGCAGGCCCCGCACCCGCTGGGCCCTTTTCCACACCCAGCCGCCCAGGGTGGCCTCGAGATATTTCTCGAGCACGAGGGCGCGGGCGCGCTCATAGTCCCGGGCCCGGAGCGTGTCGCTCGCGGTTGCGGCCAGCAGGGTGCCGACGTGTACCCCGTATCGAGCGAGCTCACGGGCGTCGCGGCTTGGGACACCATGCTGGCGGCCCCCCCCTCGATCGACGCACGCTCTCGGGCGCGGAGGGAGGATGGCGCCATCCTCGCAAAACCACGCCACCCCGACGAAGGGCCCCTTGGGGTTGCGCTTGATGGAGTCGAGCAGCACCGCGGTGCGGGCGCGATCTCCTTCCGGAATGGGCTGCGGCGCCGACACCTGGACCAGGAGGACTGCCACTGCCCACACGGGTCTCCCGTAGGCCGTCCAGTCGACGCGGACAAGTAACAATTCACGTTCGGAGTGGGACGAGTTGGACGGCTTGGGGCTTCCGCGGGGTCGCGGAATAGATACTCTATGGGTAGAGAACTGTAGATCCTCTTGCTCTCTTTTGGCTTAGAATGCGGAGTGCTCTCGTGGTCATGCAGCTTACCCAGCCGACGAGGGCCGACGTGAGCCGGCTCCTCATCATCGAGGACGACGATCAGCTCGCGGAGCTCCTCGTAGAGTATCTTGGTCAGCACGAGTTCGAACTGTCGCGAGTCTCTTCCGGCGATGTAGGTATTCAGCAGATTCTCGAGTCTCCACCCGAGATCGTCATCCTCGACCTCATGCTCCCTGGCGCCAACGGTCTCGACGTGTGCCGCAGGGTGCGTGAGCACTTCGCGGGAGCCATCCTCATGCTCACCGCGAGTCAAAGCGAGGCGGATCACGTCGCAGGTCTCGAGCTCGGCGCCGATGACTTCGTCCTCAAACCCATTGAGCCTCGAGTGCTCCTCGCTCGTATTCGCACCCAGCTCCGTCGGCTACGAGGCGCTCAGCGGGAGATCGACCAGAGCGTACTGAACGTCGGGGAGCTAAACATCGACAGCGCGGCGCGAGAGGCGACCCACGGTCAGCTGAAGGTCCCCTTGACCACAATGGAGTTCGACGTACTCCTCATGCTCGCCAAAGGCGCGGGCACGGTCGTAAAGCGAGAGGACCTGTACACTCAAGTTCTGGGCACGGAGTACGACGGCATTGACCGAGGCATGGATGTGCACGTGAGCCGTATCCGGCGAAAGCTTCAGAACGCCGGCTTCGATACGAGTCGCCTCAAGTCCGTCCGTGGGGTTGGCTACCTCCTGGCCGTACGGTGAGGTCTTCGCTACAGCGCATGCTCCTTCGGAGCGTCCTTATGTGCTGGGCGCTCGGCTTCGTTATCCTTGTCGCATACGTCAACAGCATCACATGGACCGAGGAGCGAGCGCGGGGAGACGGCGTTTTCCTGATGTTCGAGCTCCTCGAACAAGAGCCTCCCGAGGCTCGGGCCGGGCGTCTGGAGGAGCTCCACCCGCATTTCACGGTCCCGTTTTCGCTGATCGAGCTCGAAGAGGTCGTACGTCGGGTCGGCTCGCTCTCGCCCCACGGTCGACCCATCTATCAACGCGTGTCGGATCACGAGGAGTGGTACTATCTCGTGTTTTCCGACGAAGGGGCGCTGGCCGCGGGGCCCATCAATGCGTCGATTCCCCCTGGCTTTGTCCCCGTGGGTCTCTTTCTGGGTATCCTCATGGTCCCGTTGGTGGCGAGCTTACTGGCCCTGCGGCTGGAGCCTCAGCTGAGCAAGGTTCAGAAGGCGAGTCAGGCTCTGGCGGTGGGAGAGCTGAGTGCACGGGTGGACAACCCTGATGGCCCCTCTCACGAGCTCGCTTCCAGCTTCAACGCCATGGCGGAGCGGGTGGAGCGTTTGGTCCGGAGCCGCGATGAGCTGGTTCAGGCCGTCTCGCACGAGCTCGGTTCGCCGCTGTCTCGCTTACGCTTTCATCTCGAGCTGATCGGTCAGCAGGACGACGACGGACGGGAGCAGCGACTCGTGGCCATGCGAAATGAGCTGGACGCTCTCGACGACCTCGTGGCCGAGCTCTTGGGCTACGCCCAGTCCGACAACCTGCAGCTTAGCCGCGCAGTTTTCGACCCTCAGGGCAGCCTCGCCGACCTCGGAGCCCTGACGGAACTCGAGGTGCCCGAGGAGCGAGGTCTGAGGATTCAGCTCGATCTCGAGGACGGAATACGCCTCGACGCCGACCCTCGGCTGTTTCAGCGCGCTATCGAGAACCTGCTTCGGAATGCCCGTCAGTACGCTCGCGAGCGGATTCGCCTCGAGCTCCGTCGCGACGTCGACAGCATCTGGGTGGCGGTGCACGACGACGGTCCCGGGATTCCGGAAGAGATGCGGGAGAAGGTTCTCGCCCCTTTTTATCGTCTGGAGGCGCATCGCGACCGCAAGACGGGCGGCGTCGGTCTGGGATTGGCGATCGTGATGCGGATCATGGATCGGCACGGGGGGCGTATCGAAATTCGGACGTCGAGCCTCGGGGGAGCGTGCGTAGGGACGGTGTGGCCTTTGGAGGCTGGCGCTCTCGCCTCTTGAGTTCTCCGCGGGGGGCTATCGGGCGGGGCAGAAGAGGTCCGACTCCAAGTAGTGGCGCACCGCGTCCCGGATGTCTCCCGTGGCTCGAAAAACCTCGAGGCAGCCCGCGAAGGTAGCCGGTTCGGTGCCCTCTTCCTCCCGTCCGAATACGAAGGCGAAAGCGAGACGGCAGGCGTTGTTGTCGAAGTCGTCCCGTTCGACGAGCATCTCGGCCAGCCCTCGGAGGTCCTGGATAGTCTCGCCGTAGA
>JBCBRU010000471.1:0-7054 GCA_039819565.1 Myxococcota bacterium
CCGCGAACGCTACCCCTCGGATCGGACCCTCGATGGTCCGCGCCGGAGGCTGGGTTTCGTAGCGCGCGGGCAGAGGGCATCCCAGCCCGTGGACCAGGAGGGCGACGGCCGCCCACGCTTTGCCCCTCACGGCCGCTCCGAACGCGAAGCTCCGCTCGCCTCGAGACGCACCCGCATGTCACGGAGCCTGGCGCGACGGTCGGACGATTGACGAGAGACATCGACACCTCGCTTGTCCCGAAGCCCAAGTTGCGACCGCCGCTTCGAGGGCGCCTCTACAGCATGCGCCAGGTCCAACCGTTGAAGTGGCAGTCCGGGCAGCTCAGCGGCCCGAAGGGGTGCTGACCGGGGGCCACCTGGGCACCGCGGGCGGCGTCGAGGGCATGGCAGTCGAAGCAGTCCGTGGTCAGCCCGAACCAGCGCTGGTTGGTATGACAGGAGGCACAAGGGGCGACGATGTGGCGGCCTTGGAGGGGCCAGCCGGCCAGGTCGTGATCGAAGCGAGCCAGTCGCCACCGGTCCGGCTGGTGACAAAGCGCGCAGTCGTTGGAGTTGTTCCCCTTGTGGGGATCGAGGTGGCAGGTCGAGCACCGGCCGGTGGGGGCGATGGAGGGCTCGTCCGCCACCGGGGCCGGATGACACTGGCTACACTCGAGGAGCTGGTGACGCCGCTCGATGAGAAAAGGGGTGGTGCCGTGGTCGAAGCGCTTGCGGTCGGCGGAGGCGAAGCTCGCGTCGGCGGTGAGGTGGCAGCGGGAGCAGTCGGCCCCCAGCTCGGGTCCGTGGCCGAGGGCGTGGCAGCCCACGCAGCCCGCCGCCGCGGCCGCGGCGGTCACGTCCTCCGCGTTCCCGAGTCCATGGCACTCCAGACAGTCCACGCCCGCGTGCGAGCCCGCGAGCGGGAAGCCGGTCTCGGCGTGGTCGAAACCGGGCGCGGGGGCGAAGGCGAGGTCCCCGTGGCAGCTCTGACAGTCGGCGCCGAACTTTCCCTGGTGCACGTCGACGTGGCAGCCCGCGCAGGCTTGGGGGAGCCCGCTGAGCTGGCTGTCGACGTGGCAGAGGGAACACTTGGTCTGCGCATGAGCGCCCCCCAGCGGAAACGAGGTCTTGGCGTGGCGGGCTTCGTCGAAGGTCGAAGGCGCCCACTGCTCGGTCACGTGGCAGCTCGTGCAGGGGTCGGGCGCCGTCCCTCGATGAGGGCTCTCGTGGCAGTGCTCACACGCTCTTTGGTCGGAGAGGTGAACGCCGGAGGAGCCCGGGTCCGGGAGGGCGCCGAAGAGAAGGGTGGAAAACATCGCCCAGGGCCCGAGAGCGGGGCGCGTCTCCGGCCGGCCCGTGGGTGAGCGCCGAAACTCGCCCTTCGGCAGGGAAGACGCTCTCGGGAGGGACGAGGTCTTGCCGTAGTCCTTCGTCTTCTGGGCGTGGCACTTCTGACAGTTGAGCTTTTGGTGCTGGCCGTCGAGCGTAAAGCCGGTCTTCGCGTGATCGAAGGTGCTCTTGTCGAAGCCTTCCGTGGTGTGACACTTCTCGCAGGCTCCGAAGTCCCCGTGGGCCTCCGCCCCCGACTCGGCGTGGCAGCCCGCGCAGCGCTGGGGGGCGCGCTTGAAAGCGACCTTTCCGCGTCGCTTCTCCTGGTGACACTGAAAACAGTCGACCTCGAGGTGGGCGTGGCTGAGGCGGAAGCGAGACTGCTTGTTGTGATTGAAGCGGTTCTCGGTCCAGGACAAAGCGGAGTGGCACTGGCTACACTCGCCGATGTCGTCGTGGGTGAGGTCCTGGGTGTGGCAGCCGCTGCACAGAAGCGGGGTGTCCGTGAACTTGAAGTCGACGTGGCAGCTCAGGCACGGGGCGGTCTTGTGCTTGCCCGGGAAGGCGCAGGGGCAGAGGTCGTGGTCGAACTTGGCGGGCTTGAAGCCCGCCACCGAATGGCAGTCGTCGCAGGCGGCCTCCGTGCCTCCGTGGGCCCGCTCGTGGCAGTCCGCGCAGGGCACGGGGTCTGAGAGGTGCTGACCCCCCTGGTGACAGTCCACGCAGCCGAGGCCGTCGTGCCCGCCCCCCATGGAGACGTCGTGGTCGTCGAGGGACTTGAGGATCGACGCCCAATCGGTGGGGCCGTGGCAGCCGGCGCACTCCGGACCCAGAGAGCCTCGGTGATAGTCCTCGTGACAGCCCGCGCAGCTGTCCCCCATCTCCTCGAGGGGCTTTTCGTGGCAGTCGTTGCACTCGAGCTGGGCGTGGGCCCCGCGGAGGGCGAAGTTCGTAGCGTCGTGGTCGAAGGCTTCGCGGGCCTCGGGGCGGATCTGGGGGTGGTCGGCCCCTTTGTGATCGTCGTGGCAGACGATGCAGGCCTGATTTTGGACGGCGCCGTGGAAGCCGGAGCTCTCGCGTACCAGCGTGTCGATGGCGCTGTGGCAAGCCAGACACTTCTCGTCCGGCACCCCTTTGAAGACGAGATGACACTTGTCGCAGGCGCCGGAGATCTCCTGATGACCTTGGGCCACCGGACCCGGGGAGAGAAGGGCGCGCCAGTTCTCGGCGTGAGCCGAGCTCGCGAGCGTCGAGAGCCCGAGAGAGATGAGTATCAGGGCGAGTCTCACCACGCAGCCTCCAGGAAGGTCCCGGCCTGCACCATGAACCTCATCTCGGCGTCCTCGACGTTGAGCTCCGCGTCGACGCCGGCGAAGAAGACCTTCTGCGCGTAGAACGCGCGAAGGAAGGCGATCCTCTGGGTTTCCAAAGTGAAGGGTTGGAGGTCGACGACGTCGGCGGGCTGGCCGGCCTGACCGGGGTTGAAGGCGCGACCCGAGACCGGCCCCGCGAAGCGATCGATGAGCCGAACCCCGACGGACGCGTCGAGTCCAAAGTTGCGAAAGCCGAGGGCTGCCGACCACCACAGGCGGTCGAGATCGGGGGCCTCTTTGGCGTCCTCGTCGAACTCGATGTCGTCGTACCAAACGCGGCCGTCTACGTAGAGGCCGGGGATACCGATGCGGTCCGCTCGGAGCGAGGCCCCGAGCCGACGCTCCTGGCGGTCCGGCCGGACCCGAAAGCGGCCCCGCACCCGGATCCAACCCCGGTTGAAGGGGCGCCAGCCGATCCGCACCCGATTGTCCACGAAGTAGGGTGCCTGCTCCTCCTCGACCTCGGCCCCGTCCGCGAGCCGCAGCCCGGCCCGGTATGCGGTCGCCTCTTGATAGTGAAAAGTATAGTCGAGCTGGAGGGCGCGCAGAGGTCTCCAGTCTGCAAAGACGTTCCCGCTCCAGACGTTGAAGGCGTCTACGTCGACTTCGACCGCGCTCCACTGGGGCCCGATGATGTATCGGGCCTGTTCGAGGAAGGAGGCTTGGCCTCCGAGGAGGAGCTGGGCCACCGGACGGGCGGTCACCCGGCCGTACACTCCCGCCGAGCCATAGTCTTCGGTGACCTCCTCGGAGTCGTCGGCGCTTCCCTTGAGGAGCACCGCTTGATCCTCGGCGTAGGACGCGGCCACCTCCGCCTGCAGCCCGCGGTCGACGAAACGCACCGAGCCTCCCACTGCCGGTCGGAAGACATCGAAGTCGAGGTTTCGCCGGGAGATGCTGATGGCGCGTCGACCCCCGAAGACCCCGAAGTGGAGCTTGCGCGAGGGCGAGTACGCGACGCGAGCCCCGTCGACGGGGAGAAGCAGAGCTGCGGGAGCGATGAATCGACCCGCGGACACGGTCAGGACGTCCTTGGCGACGATGAAGCTCAGCTCGGCCTGATAGAGCAGGCGAAGCGCCGAGTTCTGAATGTCGCCTCCCACTGGCTCGCGACCTCGATAGTCGACCGCGAGCTGGAGGCGGCCGTCGAACTCTCGCGCGTCGAAGCGGATCCGCATGCCTAGCTCCTGGGCGGTGAGACTCTCGGGAACCCCCGCGGTCGGGACGTCGTCCTGAGACTGTGCGAAGAGGAAGTCGACCCCAGCCTGACCCCGGAAATCCCCGGCGAGGGCCACGCTCGGATAAGCGAGGAGCCCGACCATGACCACCCACGCTCTCATGACGCGGTCGCGAGAGAGGAGGTGAACATATAGGTCAGGATCACGTGGACGACGCTTAGGATATACATGATGGCGGACAAGGGGCGATGGAGCACGATCCACCAGCGAAAGAAGCGCTGGGCCCCGGTGAGGAGCGTCAGCCGTCGTCGGAGGTAGGTTTGGCGCTTGAGCACGCGCTGTGCCTCACTCCCCAGCTCGTGGCCGCTGAGAGTATCCATCTCTTGGAGCTCAGCCTCGACCTCCTCGAGCCTCATCCGCTCTCCGCGCCGGGTCCGGGGGAGCATCGAGAAGAGATAGCGCCCAAAGATCCCGGAGAAGAACACGATGAGCACCGCGAAGAAGTTGATGTTGGCCGGGTTGGCCCAGTAGGTCGGCCACACCCGGGTAAAGATATGCAGGGAGTGGAAGAAAACGCAGACCACCCCCACCACTCCGAGAAAGATGTGGAAGTTGAGCCACATGGAAAGAGGCGCGAGCTTTCTCAGGAAGCGTGAGCGGCGGGCCGGGACATAGATCAGCATGGCCAGCATCGAGATGAGCCCTACCCACCCGAGTGCAATGGACAAGGGTTCCGAGGGCGCCGGCGGATGGGTGCTGAACGTCCAGGTGAGCGCCACGAAGAGCCCCGACACGAAGATCGCGTAGAAAGCGTTGACGGCCCTCGCCATGGGCCGGGAGCATGCTTTCGGGCCTGAGGTCGGTCAAGCCAGCCGGGCCTATCGCCGCCATAGCTATCCTCTATGTCCCGGAGGCCGATGCCTTCGTGGGTTCGGTTGCGACCCACCTCGAGGCCGTGATAGCGCGCCGACTATGGATTACGTGCTCGTGGCGGCCGGGGTCGCGATCTTTGTCGTACTCGTGCTCACCGCGGTCAACATCCGACACACGCGACGGGCCGAGCTGGCCGCGGAGCGGGCACGCACCCAGATGATAGAGCGGGGCGCGCTCCCTCCGAGTCTGCATCCCATCGTCGATCTCGAAGCCTGCATCGGTTCGGGGTCCTGCGTGGAGGCCTGCCCCGAGACGGATGTGCTCGCGCTCATCGAAGGCAAGGCCCACCTCGTGAATCCCACCAGCTGCATTGGCCATGGCGAGTGCCGGACCGCGTGTCCGGTCGACGCCATCACCCTGGTCATCGGGACGGAGCGCCGGGGCATCGATATCCCGATGCTCCAGGGGGACTATCAGACCAATGTCCCCGGACTCTACATCGTCGGCGAGCTCGGAGGGATGGGGCTCATCTACAACGCCATGACCCAGGCGCTGCAGTGCATCTCGTCCCTAAGGAAGACCCTTCCGCCCCCGGTCGGCGGAGCCCATCAGCTCGTGGTGGTCGGGGCGGGCCCCGCCGGGCTGGCCGCCTCGGTGGCGGCCCAGGAGGCGGGGCTCGATTTCGTGACTTTGGATCAGGAGTCTCTCGGGGGGACGGTGCTTCACTACCCTCGTCGCAAGCTCGTGATGACGCGGGCCGTCAAACTTCCGGGCTACGGAAAGATCAGAGTGAGCACCCTGGAGAAGGAGCAGCTGCTCGAAATCTGGCAGGACATCGTCGAGGTGACCGGCCTCCAGATCCAAACCGGCACCACGGTGACCGCGGTGAAGAAGGGCGTCGACGAGATCTTCGACATCGAGACCTCGCGCGGTCCCCTCCGTGCTCAGCGGTTGATCCTCGCTCTGGGGCGCCGCGGCACCCCCCGCAAGCTGGACGTCCCCGGCGAAGAGCTCCCAAAGGTGGTCTATCGACTACAAGAGCCGGAGGCTTACGCGGAACGGAGCTGCGCGGTGATCGGCGGCGGCGACTCGGCGGTGGAGGCGGCGGTGTCGCTGGGGCGGGCCGGGGCCACCGTTCACCTCGTGCATCGCCGGAAGATCTTCGACCGCATCAAGCCCGCCAATCAGGGGCGACTGGACGAGGCGGTGGCGGCGGGGCAGGTGGAGGTGCTGTACGAGGCCACGGTCGATCACATCACGCCCGAGCACCTGGTCCTGAATGTCGGCGGCCAAGCCATGACGCTGCCCAACCAGGACGTCTTCGTGCTCATTGGGGGAGTGCTCCCCACCGCCTTTCTCAAAGCGGCGGGGGTGGAGGTCGAGATGTACAAAGGCCAGGCTTTCGCTCCCGCGAACGCTTGAGCGGAGCGCCGGCTCGGCGTGCGTCAGTCCCCCGAGGGCCCGGAGCTCTCGTGCGCGCGCTTCCATTCCATGGCGTTTCGCACCCGTCGCTCCACGGTGGGATGGGTGTAGAAGATGAGCTCCTGCCAAGCGTAGGGGCGCGGGTCCCGGTACTCCGCGGTCTTCACCAGAGCCGCGGCGAGGGCGTCCGGAAGTTGGACGTGCTCCAGAGAGTACGCATCCGCTTCCATTTCGCCGGCACGGGAGAGCGCATTGGTCAGGGGCAGGGCGAGCTGAAAAAAGACCCCGGCCATCAGCGCGAGCACCGGCATCCCCGAGGGATCCGAGATACTTCGGCGGGCGCCAAAAAGCGCCGCGATGAGCCCAAACATGCGGTCCGCGAGAAAGAACAGGACGGCGCTGAGCACCGCCATGAGCCCGACCGCGCGCCATACATGTCCGAGGACGAAGTGACCAATCTCGTGGCCGGTGACCGCCTTGACTTCGTCCAGCGAGGCTTCGCCCAGAGCGACATCGGAGATCGCGATGCGAGCGGTGCCGAGGATGCCGGAGACGTTGGCGGTGAAGTTGTTCGACTGGCGGGAGCCGTCAAAGACGAAGATCTTCTCGGGGGGGATCCCAGCTTTCTGCGCCATGCTCTCCAGGGCCTCTCGAACCTCACCGGCCGGAAGCGGCTCGTAGTCGTTGAAGATCGGCAGGACATAGACGGGAAGCAGCAGCATGAGCGCGGAAATAAAGAGGGCCGCCATACCCCCCGACCAAAGCCACCAAAGGCGTCCCGCCGGGCGGATGAGCAGCTAGACCAAAACGAAGAACACCGCGACGATCTTCGCCGATATCACCGTTGCGATCGCGGTTTGGCCGCACCAGCCAGCCCCTGAGCGACTTCCTCGGCCAAAC
>JBCBRU010000472.1:0-7050 GCA_039819565.1 Myxococcota bacterium
CTAGAGAGCCGAACCGCTTATTGAGCCGCGCGATGCATCCCTCGCGCAGTCATGAGGTTGGCGACGGCGGCGCTACGGTTGAGGTCCAGCTCGCATTTGCGAGTACCCCTATACCGGGCACGACGTCCTTGAAGACGCCCAATGCGGGCAAGAGAGTGCTCCACGGCGACGCGCTTTCGGAGAGCGTGACGGCCTTCGGGAGTCTTTTGACGAGCCCGGAGCTGGATGAGGAACTTCTCATGAGGGTGAAGGGTCAGCGAACGCTTGGCTGAAGAGGTGCAGCGCTCCTTCAGCGTACAGCCTGAGCAGGATGACTCGGCGAAGAAGACCTGTTTTTTCGGTGTGATAGTCGCCGCTTCCCCGGCGGGACAAACGACAACTCCTCTTTCCAAGTCGATCTCGAAGTCCTCCTTCGTGAACATCCCCGGCTTCCCTACGCGCCAAGCACGAGAGTGGATCTCGATGCCCTGCTCGTAGAGGTCCAGCACTTCCTGAGCAGGCAGGTATCCACGGTCGATGTAGAGACTTCCGATCGTTCCATAGCGACCCGCGGCCTTGAGCAGTCGGGCGGTGGGAGCGTGCTCTCGCCGATTCGCAGGTTCGATGGCAGTCCCGAGGATGAGGCCGTTGCTCAGCGCTATGTGCCGCTTGAAGCCATCGAAGCGCCTGGACTTACTCTTGCGGCCATGACGCATCTCGGGGTCACCGACGGACACGACTCGGTCGTGGGCGACGCCTTCACGAATCTTGCTCCCACCACCGTCCGGATCCGGATCGGTATCTTGCTCGACCACGCGGCGGAGGAACGCCATGGCGGTCTTGATAGGTGAGGTTCGACCCTCGTCGGGGACGCGCTGGGTGACCCATGTCTCGAGAGACTCAACCTCTCTCAGCAGCAATGCGAGGCCCTCCTTCTGCTCCGATGGGTCGGTCCAGTCGATATCCAAGGCCGCCTTCACACTCGTCGTTCCAAGTAGGCGAAGGCCAGCTTCCTCGATGATTTCGGAGGGCTCGACATCAAGAGCCTGGCTCACCGCGCTCACCAGCTTCATCATGGCGCGCCCGATCAGGTTCCAAGTATCCTCGACTCGACCGGCACCCTCGAGCGGGGACGAATCCAGCATGACGCTCAGCTTCTTCCAGCCAAACTTCTGAGTCTTCTTCGCCAAATCGACGGTCCGCTCCAGGAGCTTTCTGTCGAGGTCATGCTCGATCATCCGAGCCCGAAAACGCACGAGGCTTCCCTGTCCGAAAGGCGCGGAGTCCCAACCGAGCGTCCCGAGGACCAGTTGCCAACGACGGTCGTTCTCGGCCGCGTCGACGGCACCTGCGTCGCTCGTGCCCGTGTAGCACTGGAGCAGATTGACCATGGCCAGCACCGCCGGCGGGCAAGGTGCTTGGCCCCGCGGCCGGTACGCCTGAGCTAACTTATCCTGAAAAGCGTCATCGAACAGCTCGGACCGTATCTCCCAAAGGAAACGGTAGAACTGGCTGCTACGGCGAAGTCCCCTCGCGACTTGCGCCTCCTCAGCTCGAACCTCGGGGTCCGTCCCCCACCACACCGGACCGGCCACCTCCACGGTAGATCACAGCTCGGATCTCAGGTCGATCCCGGTAAGCGGATCGGCTCTCTAGATGCGCCCGGCGCGACTAGTTCACTCGTAAGCAGAGGGTCCTGAGATAGTTCCCGCGGTCTCCGGGAGTGGGGTCGCCGGAGATAGGGTGGTCCCACTCCGGCAAGCCCCGGCGCTCGATGAGATCGAGCGTGCGCTGGCACCCCAGGGCCGCCTCGCGACAGGCCGCTTCGAGGACGGGGTCGGTGAGGCCGGTGTGGTGGGTCGAGAAGATCAGTACCCCACCGGGGGCGAGCTGGCTGAAAGCGCCCCGGAGGAGCCGCACCAGGTCGCGCTCCAGGGAGAAGGGGCGGCGACCGTGTCCGAACACCGGAGGGTCGAGAATGACGAGGCCGTAGGTGCCCCGAGGCCGCCGGAGATGGGCCAGTACATCGTCCGCGAACCAACGGTGCCGGTTCGGGTCGAGACCGCTGAGGGCCATGTTGCGGCGACCCCATGAGAGCGAGCGCTGAGAGACGTCGACGCTGGTCACTCGCTCTGCCCCGGCCAGGGCCGCATGCACGGAGAACGCGCAGGTGTACGCGAAAAGGTTCAGGACCTCGTGGCCGGCGGAAAAGTCTCGGGCCCGCCAACGGGTCTCTCGGTGATCGAGGAAGAGGCCGGTCTGCACCCCGTCGTCCGGGTGCACCTCGAGTGAAGCGTCACCCTCATGGACCTGAACGATCGGCGGGGATCGCTCGCCGATCACGCTGGAGGAGCTGTCCATGGGCCGCTCCGCCAGGCGTTTGATGACGATGCCCTCGGGGTCGAGCACCGAGGCGGCGCCCTCGGCCCACTGCTCGACGACCCGGTCGGCGACCCGCATCCGTGCCGCTAGTACGAGCCAGGCCCCGTAGCGATCCAGCGTGATGCCGGCCGGGGCGGAGTCCGCCGGACCGTTGAGAATTCGGTAGGCATTCGTCTTTGGCACGCAAGATACGCGGAGCCGCCGCTCGTGCGCGTTTTGCACGGCGATCCGTATCGCGAGGTTTTCTCCGGCTGTTGGGGACATGCGAGCGCCCAGAATCCGAAGTAGAAGATAATCAAAAAAGAGAAGGACTGCACCAGCCCAGCTGCCGTTTCGAGTTGACCGAGCTAGAACCACGAACTTTGCGCCGCAAAGCGGCAAAACAGCGATACTAAACTAGGAGGAACCCTGTGAGAACGATCGGACTTTGCCTGAGCGCAGGCCTCTTGGCCTGCGGGGGCGACCCTAGCGCGAAGGACGAGGCGCATGCTCCGGTCGTGGTGGCACTGCCCGGCAGCATGGCCTTCGACGCGCCGCTCGAGGTTCGGCTCGAAGCGGACGTGCCCGCCTCGATCTTCTATACCCTCGATGGGACCTCTCCGAACGGCGCCGACGCCCAGGTGTACGAAGGGCCGCTTCAGGTGGCCGAAACCACCCTTTTGAGCTTCGTGGCCCGCTCCGACGAGAGCGGTCTCTGGTCGGGCCGGGGCTCCGAGCTCTACGAGCACGTCCCCGCCGTTATCCCCTTCAGACCCCTCGAGCGTGCCCTCGAGATTTCCGAGGACGTCGTGTTCTTTGCCGCCGAAATCGGCGACGAGGTCATGGAGGAGACGATCCACGTGCACTCGGTGGGGCTTCAACCCGTCCGCGTCGACGCCATCTTCATCGGGGCCCAAGGCGCTTTCCATGAGCCGGGGGTCTTCGAGATCGAGGTGCCCGCCGTGACCTCGCTCGCCCCTGGAGCGATGCTCGATATCCTCGTCCGCTACCATGTCACGTCCACCCTGCGGACCGCCGAGTTGGTCCTGGAGACCAACGACCTCAAGCCCAAGGACGGTCGCTGGTCGATACTTCTCGGGGGCCGTCAGGCCAGCTGGTGAGAGGGCTTGTCCCGAAGCTTCGCCGCGGCTAACACGTGGACCCTTCTCTTGAGCCAGCAGATCGCCCTCGAGCGCGAAGCGCTCGAACAAATCCGTCGCGGGGACCTTCGAGGGGCTCGCGGCACGCTTGCCATGCTCTGTCAGCTCAGGCCGAGCGATCCTCAGATTCGCCGGCGGCTCTCTCAGGTCGAAGACCTCATCCAGAGGCGGGAGCTCGCCAAGCAGCGGGTGGCGTCGGAGCCTCTGCGCTACGCCCACGCCTACATCAAGGCGGGCCGTCTACAGGACGGACTCAAGCTCCTGCGGGCGGCGCTGGCCAAGGACCCCAACAACGCACGCCTCCGCGAGCTCGCTCTGCAAGTCGCGCGTCGGCTTCGAGAGGACGCCGAGGCTCGGGCGTCCAGCGGCAAAGACGCTGACACCGGCCGTATTGCGGCGGAGGCTCACCTGCGGGCCCAGGCCCAGGAGCGCATTGCCCGGGCCCGTCCGCCGAGCCGGCCCCGTCCGGCGCCCGCGCCCACCCCGTCGGAAATGCCGACCGAGCGGGCGGGACCCACGACCCGCGTCGACTCCCGTCCCCCGATCTCGTTGGTCGAGGCGACCCCTCTGTCGAGGTTGCCAACCGAACGTCCCCCGGTGCCTCCCGCGCGTCCCCCGGTCTCCGCTCCGCGACCCCCTGCGCCCGCGGCCCGTCCGCCCTTCCCGGCCGCCGCATCCCTGGCGGGAGACCTGGCGATGCAGCCCCAAGCTCGATCGCCCGCGCCCCCGCCCCCGCGGATTCCGCCCCCCGCACCGCCCAAGCTCGAGGTCGAAGCGCCTCGGCCTCCCGAGGCGGCACCGCGCTCGGATACTTTGCCGGGTCCGACGCCGCTGCCTGAACCGGCAGGGGCCTCCCTGACCGTACTTCTCGAACGCATACGCCGTCGGCGACGCAGCCGCTCCAAGTGGCTCGACGCCTACGCATCCTGAGGAAGAAACATGTCGTCCAAGAGCAAACACAAGCGCCTGCAGATGAAGCGCAAGATCAAGCACCGCCAGAAGAAGAAGGTTCTCCGTCGCGAGCTCGCGGCGCGCCGCGCCGAAGCCGCTAAAGAGTAAGTCTCCAGCCGCTGGCCCCCTCTACGGGCTGGACGTGGCCCGCCGGCGTCGGCGGCCCCCCCGACGCTTCTTGCGTCGGGGACCATCCTCGTCCGAGCCCCCGTCCTCCCGGTCCGAGAAGACCCCCTCCTGCTGAGCTCGGTCGCGCCAGGTTTCGACGTCGTCGAGCGGGGCTCCGGTCGCTCGGAGGTGAATCTCGTACAGGGTGAGGGCGGGCTGAAAGAAGCTGCGGCGTACGAGCGTGCCTGGGGACATGCGCCGCCGTCGGCGCCCTCCGCCGAGGGTCTCGGCGGCAAAGTGCCTCTGTACGCCCCAACACTGACGGAGCGTTTCGGACATCTTCCGGGTGAGCTGAATCCGCCCCCCAATCTCCGCGAGAAGCTCGGCCAGTCGGCGGTTGCGATCGCGACCTTCCGCGTCGGCGTCTTCCATCACGGCGTCGGCCAGGGGATAGAGAAGGGCTCCGAATACGATGTCGTCGGTAACCGGCCCCTGAGCGACCACGTCGTCGAGCGCGCGCAGGTGAGCCTTCACTTCCTCTAAGGGGTCGCGCTCCTCCATGACCGGCGAGCCCGCGAGCATCGAGAAGTGTCCGGAAAGAAACGCGTCCAGCTCGGGGAGGAGCACCTTGATGACTTCGTGGCTCATCATCTCCTCGAAGGACCGCGCCGCGTGCCCCATGCGGAGGAGCTTGAGGGTCTCCTCGAGGAGCCGGGCCGGCGGGCAGCGAACGAGCTCTTCGACGTGACGGCTAAGAGCGGCTTCGAGACTGGGCTCGATGGTCAGTTCGGCTTTGGCTCGGAAGCGAATGGCCCTCAGGATCCGAACCGGGTCTTCGCGGAGACGGACATCGGGGTCGCCGATCATACGGACGACCTTCGCGTCGATGTCGTCCAGGCCCCCCACGTGGTCGATGATCTCGCCGCGTTCGGGGTCGTAGAAGAGGGCGTTGATCGTGAAGTCGCGGCGCTGCGCGTCCTCCTGCTCGGTGCCAAAGACGTTGTCTCGCCGAATCAGCAGGTCGCCGCGACCCTCTTCCTCTTCCTCACTGGTGATGGCGGCACGAAAAGTGGCCACCTCCAGGACCTTTCCGCCCCGGTAGTACAGGTGTACGAGCCGGAAGCGGCGCCCGATGATGCGGGAGTTTCGGAAGACCGACTTGACCTCCTCGGGTCGGGCGTCCGTGGCGATGTCGAAGTCCTTAGGGCTGATGGAGAGAAGGAGGTCGCGGACGCAGCCGCCCACCAGGTACCCCTTGTAGCCGTAGCGGCGGAGACGCTTGATGGCGGACACGGCCTGGGGGTCGATGTCTTCGACCCGCACCCGATCGTCCGAGGTCTTGACGGCCCCATCGTCGGCGAGGTCGTCCCCTTGGGCGGCTCGAGGGTCTTCGGGGCCGAGGGGGTCGACCAAACGTTCTTCGCGATCCGCCTTCTCCACTCGCGCCGCCGGGGGCACGTCCAGCCCCTCCGCGGTTGCGAAGGATTCGAGATCGCGCGCCGCGTCTTCGAGCGCCCGTCGGGTCTCGTCGGCGCGGGCGTCGGCGCGCCGACGCGTTCCCGTCCAGTCACGGACCTCACGGACCACTCGGAGGGCATCGAGGAGCCATTCCATATACGCATCGCTCGTCGCGTTCGCGGGAACGCGGGGCTCGGGCCCGTCGCTGGTCGAGCCAATCAGAACAGCGGGGCTATAGCAGGGCGTGCTCTCAACGCCAAAAGCTTATTTCGTATGCATCTCCGGCGACTTGGTAAGACCGTTGGTCTTGTCGCGCACGGCCTTGGGGGTCTCTCGGGTGAGTGAATGGAGGAGGGCCTCGACGTCCGCCTGGCTGTCCAGGTACGTGTAGCCGGCCAGACTCCCCTCGTAGTGGCGGACGAGGGCCGCGCTCTGTTCGAAGGTCATCTTGCCCTCAGCGAGCGCGGTCTCGATGGCCCGGCGCAAGCGCTCCATCAGCGAACGCTGATCATAGGCCACGTACTGCAGCACGTCCCGCACCGTGTCCCCTTCGACGACGTGGCGGACCGAGTATCCGTTCACGGGGTCGTGTTCGATATGGACGGCGTTGACGTCCCCGAAGAGGTTGTGGAGGTCGCCGAGAATCTCCTGGTAGGCCCCCACCAAGAACACGGCCAAAAAGTACGACTCCCCCTGATGGAACGGGTGGAGCTCGAGGGCCTCCTTGACGTCATGAAGACCGATGAACTGATCGATCTTTCCGTCACTGTCGCAGGTGAGGTCGGCGAGCACTCCCCGTCGGGTCGGCTGCTCCCGCAGCCGATGGAGGGGCATCACCGGAAACAAGGCCTTCACTGCCCAGGAGTCCGGCACGCTCTGGAAGAGCGAGAAATTGCAGTAGTAGGTGTCGGACACCATCTTTTCGAGGGGCTCGAGGTTCTCCGGGAGCGCGCTAAGGCCGAGCGCCTCTATTGGATGACCTGCCGAAAGATCTGGAAGATCGTGCGCGAGCTCGACTTCATCCCGGAGGACC
>JBCBRU010000473.1:0-7030 GCA_039819565.1 Myxococcota bacterium
AGCCGTCCGGAGCGCCGGGGATCGCCTGCTCCTGAACGAGCAGGGGCCGCTGATCCAGGACCGACATCGCTCCGAGCTTGTCTCCGTCCGGAGTCCCGATCAGTCGCGACTCCACCACCTGACCTTTATAGGGGTGAGGGTGCTTCCGGACCTCGAAGTCCTCCGCGCGTAGGGTCTCGAGGTCCGCCTGGCACTCTTCCGGAGACAGCGTAAGAGGGCGACTCTCGTCGACGGTGGGCTCACCGCCATCTGAGGGGACACCGGCGTCGGACGGAGCGCCGGCGTCTTGAGCACTGCCCCCATCCGGACGTCCGGGATTCTCCCCTTCCTCTCCGGGCTCGAGGCAGGCCGAAGCGACAGCACAGATAAGAATGGCAGGTGCGCGAAGATTCACGCCACGAACGTGATATCGGGCTTCATCAATCGCAATCGAATTGCGAAGTTTGAAAACCCGACCGCGCGTCAGCCGCATCGATGCGCGTGGGCTATCTCACGGGTAATTCCGCCCCGATAAACCCTCGCTCCGGACAGCCAGCTCCGCCTTTTTCCCCAGAAAATCCCAACCCTGTTCTTTCGTGCGTCAGGTCACAAAGGCCGGCCCCGTATGAGCGAACAGGAGCAGACATTGGCGTATCTCGGCACCGCGCCCCAGCTCGCCCCGGTCGTCACCGTGGTGAAAGAGGGCCCTCAACATCCACTCCGCCCCGCAGCGGATGCGCCACGGGAGGATGCCCCGGACCTCACCGCGGTGCTCGATGCGGCATTGGCGGGAGATGCCTCGGCCATGCGGATCCTGGTGCGAGAGCTCCGTCCCACGGTCGAAGCCGAAGTCGCAGCCACGCTCCACCGCCGGGCTCCTTGGCGGTCCGGAAGGGATCCGCGGCAGGAGCGGCACGACATGATTCAGGAGGTCTTCCTGGCCTTGTTGTCCGAGAACGCCCGAAGCTTGCGGGCCTGGCGCCCTTGCCGGGGGCGAACCCTCCCGAGTTTCGTGCGGCTCCTCGCCCGCCACGAGGTGGTGTCCATCCTGCGGTCCGGTCGCCGGTCGCCTTGGACGGAGGACCCCACGGCCATCGAGGACATGGGCGAGACACCTTCGGAACACCTCGAGGACCAGCTCGCGAACGTCGACGAGGCCCGCCGCATCCTCGAGCGACTTCGCTCCGAGCTGGGAACCCGATCGATGCTGCTCTTTGAAGCTCTGTACGTGGAGCAGCGGTCCGTCCAGGCCGTATGCAACGACTTCGAGATGACGCGAGAAGCGCTCTACGCTTGGCGAAGCCGTCTTCGGAAGAGAACCCGCGCGCTGGTGCGACGCATGCGGAGGGGCTCGCCATGAACCGCGACACCGACTGTCCTCCCCCCGATGAGCGGGCCGGCGAGCGGCTCCTCAATCGACTCGGATCGATCGAACGAGACCCGTCCGCGGACCTGCCGGTCCTCCCGAGTGACGAGATGTCTCCCGCTGAGGAGGCGGCGCTGGCGGAGAGGCTCACCCTCCGGGCCGGAGCCTCGGGAGAACCGGAGCCCCAAAAAAGACCTGCGGTGGCTGAGCCAAGGCGCGGTCGGTGGAAGGGCAGAGCGTGGGGGGTTGGAAGCGGACTGGCTCTAGCCGCCAGTTTCGCCTTCAGTTGGCTCGCTCGAGAGGAACCCACAAAGTATCGGCTGGAGACGACGGGCTCGGACCTCCGCCACCGAGGTGAGTTACGGGATACGCGAGCCCTCCCCGTCCACCATACCGGCAGCCGCCTCGCCTTCGTTCTCCGCCCGTCGTCCCGCCCGCGGCGGATCGGTGTCCCTCGAATGGCCGAGCTTCGGCCGCGAGGACCGGCTCGAGAGCTCGAGGGAGAGTGGGTATCCGCCCCCTCCGGCGCCTTTCGATTCGAGTCCCGGGTGGCGGAACTCCTGCCGGAGCGACTCGGCGACGTCACACTTGCGTTCACCGTGGCCGCCTCTCGAGACGCCCCGGTTCGTTGGTTGAACTCTCAGGAGGCAGATCAGGCCGACGTCATGATCTATCGATTCAAGATCCTCGAAGAATGAACGTACCCCCGCCATCACTCGGACTGGGCCGGAGGCCACTAGGACTTGTCGTCCTTCTCGCCGCCGGTTGCGCCGAAAACCCTTCTCCCGAGTTGGAGGCAGCGAAGGGCTTAGCCGCGCGAGGTCGAGCCGCCCTTCGGCAGGGTCGCGGCGCCGAGGCCGTGGAGGCGCTGTCGCGGTCGGCAACGCTGCGACTGCGGGAGGGGCAAAAAGAGGAAGCCACCCAGGACCTACAGGCGGCCGCGTTTGCGGCCTTGCGCATTCAGATGGATCCGCGGGGGGCGCGAAGCCTTCTCCTCCGGGCTCGCTCTTCGGCGCCCCCCGGCGGAGAGCTGGAGGCCCTTCAGCCCTACTACGACGGCCTCGTCTCCGCGATGAGCGCCCGGCACGTGGAGGCCGTTCGGAGCTTTCGTCGAGCCCGGTTGCGTCTCCTCGAACTGGGACTTTCCGACCGCGCCCTCGGCGTCGACGAGGTCTCGGCGAGCAGCCTCCTCCATCTCGCGCGCTGGACGGAAGCTCGAAATGCGCTGGACCGACTTCGTTCCGCGACGCCACGCTCGAGCTGTTCGGACGCTCGACGCCTTGGAAATTTGGGCTGGCTCGAACTGGAGTTGGCCGAAGCCGAAGGACAGCCTGCGGCTTCAACCACTGTCCAGACTCTGCGCTCCGCGCGGGCAATATACGAAACTGACCAGTGCGGTCCGATTCCGGCCGCGCTGATCCACAACCTGGCCTATGCGCTGCTCCTGACCGGAGAAACGGAAAGAGCTGCGGAGACACTGCGAGAGCCGCATGCCGCACCCCAAGGCGAAGAGCGATGGTTCCGAGCGGAGCTCCTTTCCCGGATCGCGGCCGCCCGAGGCCACAGCGCCAAAGCCAGAGGGCTTCTCGGAGCAGCCCTGCGCAATCGCCCGATTCCTCCGGTAGATGCGCAATACCGCCTGTTCCTTCTCCGAGCGCGGCTGTTCGCCGCGGACGAAGCCTTCGACGCGGCCCTTGCGGACTTCGAGAACGCGGATCGCCTCCTCGATGACCTCGTCCACCGCGTGCCCCTGGGCGAGGGACGCACCGCCCTCGTACGCGCCCAGTCGCCGCATCTCGCCGACTGGCTCGCGCTCCTGCTCGAACGGGGACGCTTCGAAGATGCGGAGTGTGCCGCACGCCGCGCTCGCGCTCGAACCCTGGCGGCCGCCGCTCGAAGCCTTCGTCTCGGGAGCCTTGACGCCGAGACCGAGGCGCGCTGGGTGGCGGCCATCGCCGCGTTTCGACGGGAACGGGAGCGAGAGCTCGAGCTCGCCAAGGAGGGTTGGCAGGTGCCCTCGGACCAACTCGCAACCCACCAAGCGCAAGTGGCTGAACACGCGGGCCGCGCGCGTAACGCCCTGGAGAGAGCGCTGCGCATTCTGGAGGGGGAGCACGCCCCACTCACCTGCGCCGACCTTCCGAAGCCGGACCCCGGGAGTCTGTTCCTCACCTTTGCCCCGCTTCCGGCGGGAGGGGTGCTCTTTGCACGAGACATCAACGGCGTCAGCAGCCACCGCAAGGAGGGGCGTCAGCCCTTCGCGGAATGGCCCCATCAGGTCGGGAGCGCGCTCAAAGGGGCAAACCGGGTTCGCGTGGTGGTGGTGGATGGAGCGACCCGCAACCCTCATGTCGCGCCCTGGCGAGGCCGCCCCCTTCTTCTTCAGAGGACTGTGGTCTTCGGTCTGGATCTTCCATCTTCGTTTCCCGAGCCTAGAGCTCCGGATCGTCAGGCGCTGATCGTCTCGGATCCGCAGGAGAATCTGCCGGGGGCTCGCCACGAGCTGTCGACGGTAGCTCCGCTCCTGAAGGCCCGTGGATACGACGTGCGGGCCCTGAAGGGCGCAGAAGCGGAGCTTCAGACCGTACACGAGGCCCTCCGGGCTTCGACGCATTTTCACTACGCCGGACACGCCGAGGACGCGGCCGACGCCCCCGCCCACGATGGCTTGCGCCTGGATGGAGGCACGTTGAGCCCCGGCGACGTCCTCGCTCTCGATACGGCCCCCGCGAGCGTGGTTCTCATGGGTTGCCAAACCCTAGGCGAGAACAACGGCAGTGGGCTGGGGGTTGCGCAATCCTTTTTGCTGGCCGGAGCCAAGTGGGTCTTGGCGTCCGGTCGAAACGTCGACGACCAGCTCGCTCCGCGTTTGAGCGAGGCCCTCTATGCGTCCCCGGAGAGAGATTTAGACGATGCATTCGCACGAGCCGCCCGTATCCTACACGTCGAGGGCGACGCGGGGTGGCGCGCATTCCAGGTCTGGGTGCGTTAGCCAAGGAGGAGATTAAATGAATGTGGTGATGATGGCCGCCATCTGGGTGGCGGCAGGGGCTGGCGCTCCGGGTCCTCTTGTCGCGGGCGCTCCAAGTTCCCCCCGGGTGATGGTCGGCGTTCGCCCCCCCGGACAGGGATGTCCACCCCCAGCTCGTGGATGGAGCCTCGGACCGGCCCGGGCCGAACCCCTGGACCGTTTCTGCGAGTATATCGAGTCTTCGAACGCGGGGGCGCTTCCGGTCGACCCCGACGACCCCGACCCCCCGTGCACGGAGCCCATCGCCTGCGGTCCCATCGAGGGGTTGTCGGAGGCGGGCCTAGGTGAAGTCAAACCTCAGAGCGGAGAGGCCCTTGCGACCCAAAGTCCGGACGGGTGGGATACGTATGTATCCGCATCTATGAGTGCCTCGCTGCGAACCTCCTTCCTGCGACAGATCGAAGCGCCCGGAGAACCCCTCGCCCCTGCGAGTGCGCCCCGCCCGACCCTCGCCCTCGTCGACACCCTTTCGCCCCTAGCCCGCAATCCTTCTTCGCGCCACGGCCCGACCTTGCGCGCCTTGGCCGAGGGCCTTGCGCGTCGCCGCAGCGGTCCCCCGGCCGTGGAGATCGAGGCCTACTTGGCCCTTCCCAGGACGCGGGGTGGGGTGCCCGACTATATCGAGGGCGGATTCTATGGAACCTTATGGGATCTCGCCCAAGCCATCGCGGCCGCGGTTCGTGACGCTCGGGCCGTCAGTCAACCTCGCCTCGTACTGAACCTGAGCCTCGGTTGGGATCCCTACGGTCAACCCAGTTTGCCAGCTGCCCACTTGTCTCTGATCCAGGGCAGTTCGGGCCTCCCCGGGCCGCTCCGCGCCGTCCACGCGGCTGTGGTCTACGCGCGCTGCTCGGGAGCGCTTATCTATGCAGCCTCGGGCAACGACGAGCTAGGCTTGGGCGACCGTACGAACGCTCTTCTGCCCGCGGGATGGATGGTCTACACAGGCCCCACCGCCACCGAATGCCAGAGTTTATGGGCCGGCGCGGCCAGCGTTGGGGCCACGACAGGGGCGCCGCTGGTCTACGCGGTTGGCGGCACGGGTAATGACGACCGCGTCGTCCCCAACGCACGCCCGCGATCTACGCCCGTCCTCGTCGCTGCGGCCGAAGGCGTACCCCCGCCCGTGCCCGGTCGAATCATGACGGGAACCAGCGTCGCCACCCTCGTGGCCTCGACCACCGCGGCCTTGGTTTGGGCCATCGAACCCAACGCCCGGGCTGACGCCGTGCATACTCGAGTTCAGGGCGCGGCGCGACCGCTGGGATGGCGGGCTGACACCTGCCCCGGCCTTTCTATCTGCCCGCTGGCTCGCTCCGTCTCGGTCTGCGCCGCGCAGCGCGATGCGTGTCGCGGACAAGGAGGCACGCGCTGTCCGTCACTCCAATGTACCCCACCAGGCCCGCACAACTGGCCCTTCTCAATGTTCCTGGCCGGGGGTCTCGCGGCGCTGAACAAGAGCGGAAGCCCCACCCCCATTGCGTTCGGAGCCCCCAGCCCGATTCCAGGCTGTGGACTCGTTCGACTTCCTTCGTTTTCAAAGGGGCCGCCCTCTCCGTGTCCCACCGACGAGCTCCCCGCCGCTCGCCATCTCGACTCCAGCCCCCAGCCGGTGGATCCGATGTGCCCGGCTTGCTTTATCGACGCGACGCCGAGCGTGGTGACCTTTGTGATCGACGTGCTCCCCGAGGTTCCGGGGGGATGGCTTCATGAGCCCTACGTACAGCTCTCCGACGGACAGGGAAACACGGATAGGTACGCGCTTCCTGGCCCCATCCCTCAGGGCTACACCGGCGTCCTCCAGCTCTTCCCCGGCTTCCCGAGCCCAGTAAAGGAGGCTTGGCTCCAGTACCAGCTCGATGTTCCCGAGGGCCCCTTCTCGGCGGCCGAGCCCCTTATTTCGCAATAGACCACTTTCTTCGTCATACTCTCGGACCCGCCGCGTATGTATCCATGCATCCAAGATGAGATGCTGAAAAAGGAAGGATATATACATGATGCTCTCAGAGAAGTTCCGCAACACGACCGCCACCGCCCTCGCCCTCGCTTTCCTGGTACGACCCGGTCTGGTCTACGCGAGCAGCCCTAGCACCACGGCACCAAACCCTAGCAATGTCGTTCGCTATTCCGCGAGCTACGTGCCAGCCAACGGGGGCCCGTCCACGACGGTATACTTCGCCGCTCTCGATGGGGACTCCCTCATGAACGGTCTCCCGGCCGTCTTCGAGGGATATGTAGCCGACCAGGCCAACGGGGAGAACATCCCGTTCACCTTCGAGGTCCCGAAGCCTGGCATCGACTCGATCACCGTCAGCCCTATGGCTGTGAACGGACCTTCTCCGATGACTCGGTATCAGCTCCATCAGGACGGAGTTCCCATTCCGTACGAGCTCGAGATGGAGACGACGAACGACCCCCTCAAGTCCAACAGTTTCATTCACTCGGGAGCCATCACCAACACGGACACCGGCGATAAGTTCAACTTCGTGGCTCACAACGACCCCGTGCCGGTGGTTGCCGTCATCGCGGGAGCTGCGGTGCTTCTCTTCTGCGGAGCGGGCATCGTCAAGGAGCTGGTTGATGACTGCACCGACCAGGCCATTCGCGCGTGCAAACCTCGGGGTGTAAAGAAGGTCACTACGAAGATCACGTTC